>NZ_JBQXFW010000005.1:0-375200 GCF_052615405.1 Lactobacillus sp. PSON
GGCGCTGTCAATCTTCTTAGCTTCTTCTTTCTTCTTGGTAAATTCTTTCCAGTCGCTGATCTCAAGGTCAACGCACTTTTTGTAGTTAACAACTGAAATGAACTCTTGCAGGGATTGATTGTTTTTGACCATTTCTCTTTTCCAGCGGTAAAGAGTAGTTCGGGCAATCCCAGTTTCTTTAGAGATCTTTTGTAAACTAGCATAATTGATAAACCATTCATCTACTATCTTTGAAGCATTTTCAGGATAGGAAAATTCTCGGATTTTTTTAGGCTGCCATTGTTTGGACATGTAAATCAGCTCCTTTATACTTTGTATATTTGTTTTATTATAACACAAGAAAAATTTTAAATAATATATGTGTATTATTTTTATAATTGGTATTGATGGAATATAATTTTAACAAAATTCGGCTTTGTTTTGTTCTATAATTACTTTAAGACTAACTCAAAGTCAAAAAATGTAAAGTATTTAATTAGGAGAAAATAATAATGGAAATAATCAATCTTGATCATATTGTATTAACTGTTAAAAACTTAAATCTCTCTATTAAGTTTTATAACCAAGTTATCGGCTTACCCATTATTCACGAACAAACAAATTCAAATTTTGCCAGCTTAAAGTGTGGTAAATCACTTCTACGATTACGCAAAGTTGAAAATAATGTTAACGCGATTGTAGCAAGTAAACTTGCTGTGGGAGTTTATGATTTTTGCTTAGAAACAAACTCCTCTGTTAAAAGTATTATTTCCAATTATAACAAACACAATATCCCTATTGAACTTGGTCCTATAACTAAACATGGTGCTAAAGGAAAAATGACATCCATTTATGTACGTGATCCAGATAATAATTTAGTCGAAGTATCGACATATAATAACTAGCGACCAATTTTATTAGTTATTCAAGGAATGCCTTACACTTAAATTTTAATTTAAATTATTTTCTAAATAAAAAGCATGTACTAAGTAACACTATTTTTATTATTATCTTTCTAAAATAATAATATATAGTTACTCTATTTATTCATAGCGATATATATTTAACCCCGTCTTAACTATGCGGAAAGAAAATAAAGAAATATATAATTTAAGTGCATATTGGTTTTAAATTAGTTAAAAATGACCTACACTAAATATTGGACAGGAAATAAACCAACACAAAGAGTCTTAACTTTCCACCGCTGAGATTCTACAATTTTCTGTTTTTGTTGTTATAAATTGACCGTTTTTTTAACTTATATTATATTTTTAATAATACAATATGTGCTTTAAAATGCTTATTTTATAAGATTTTTGCACATATAATTAGTCTATATTTATATAATGTAAGTAAATATTATTAAAATAGTCTATTTATTTTTAATAAAAACTTCTATAGTCTATAGCTATAGAATTATAAGTATTTTGAAAGGGTCGAATGCTTCATGGCTAATATAGGACAGGAAATTTCTCGTCGTCGTCGCGAGCAAAAATTAACTCAAGAAGATTTAGCTGAATTAAGTGACTTATCAGTTAATTTTATTTCACGTCTCGAGAGAACTAAAGATCAGAATGTAAGTATTCAGAAGTTAGATGCGATTGCACAAGCATTGAACACCACAACTCCAGAGCTTATTAATAGCGCATACGATGTTGCTCGTTCAAAGAGTGCTTCTACGGACAATACCCCTGTATTTATCCGCAAGGTAATCAATGAGCTTAGAAAGTTGCCTCAAGGCACTTCTGAGAGAGTATGTAAATCACTCATCGTAATGTTAAAAGAGATTACTTCTGCTTCTGGCAACGTTAGTGTTACTCCTCTTTCTGAGGAACAAATTTCCGTTGACAAGAAGCAAAAGTAGAATACTTAATTCTATAAACCAAAATACCCCGTTGTAGTTTTCGAATTGCTACAACGGGGTATTTCTTATTAAAAATTATTATTTAACAACTTATGCTATACGCTAATCATTAAAGCGAGGATCATCTACTTCAATAGTTTCAATAACTACATCTTCAACTGGCTTATCAGCTTTATCCTTTTTAACTTTAGCAATTTTATCAACAATATCCATACCATCAACTACTTGACCAAATACAGTATGACGGCCATCAAGCCAAGGAGTTCCGCCTTGCTTGTATTGCTTAATAATCTCTTTTGGATAGCCTGCAGGCTCCATTTCACGAATCATGCGTTTAGGCATATTTTTGTTTTGCACGATAAAGAATTGGCTACCATTAGTATTTGGACCAGAGTTTGCCATTGAAAGTGCACCACGCAAATTAAATAATTCGCGAGAAAATTCATCTTCAAACGGATGACCCCAGATACTTTCACCACCAGTTCCATCACCTTTAGGATCTCCACCTTGAATCATAAAATCACTGATTACACGGTGAAAAGTAGTTTTATCATAATAGCCTTTTTTAGCTAAACGAACAAAATTTTCAACAGTCATTGGTGCAAGTTCTTCGAATAAAGCTACTGTTACATCTCCCTGATTGGTTTTAATAATAGCCTTAATTGTCTTTGCATCGTCAATATTTAATTGTGGATATGATGACATAATATTCTCCCCTTTAATTAATAATATATTTCAATTTTATCATTATGTATCTCTTAAGCCTATTAAAATATCTTAATGACACAAAAAAACTGGTGGATATACTTTAAAGTATATCTACCAGTTTTTTTATAAATTAGCCTTCAAAAGCATCAGTCAATGGTGGAACAACTTGCTTCTTACGAGAAACAACACCTGGAAGCTTAACTTCTGAATCTTCAAGTTTCTTACCAAACGCCTTTTCAAAAGTAGCCTTGTTATCATCTGAACCAACAACTAAAGCTTCGGAATCTGAATCTAAGATATTAGTAATCAAAAGCATGAACATATCATAGCCATTTTCCTTTGAAGAATTTTCCATTGTCTTAAGGAAAGCTTCTTTACGTGCCATTGCTTCTGGTAAGTCAACAACGTTAATTTGTGCAACACGTACGTTATTACCATTTAATTCAAAACTCTTTGCATCTAAATCAATTAATTCTTCTTCTGACTTATCAGCAATATTAGCACCAGCCTTAAGCATTCTAAGACCATATTCTTCATAATCTACATCGGCAATTTTAGCTAAAGCATCAACTGCTTCTTTATCATCTGCAGTAGTTGTTGGTGACTTCAAAAGCAAAGTATCTGAAATAATTGCTGAAAGCATCAAACCAGCTAAATTCTTTGGAATTTCAACTTCATTTTCATTAAACATCTTCCAAACGATAGTACTAGTGCAGCCTACTGGTTCAGCACGGTAGTAAAGTGGCTTAGAAGTATTAAAGTTCATGATACGGTGGTGATCAACAACATTGGATACGTCAACATCTTCAATATCTGAAACACTTTGTTGAGGTTCATTGTGATCAACAAGCATAACTGAATTAACTTCATTTGCTGCAGTCTTAATTACTCGTGGAGCTTCAAAGCCAAATGTCTTAAGTGCATATGCAGTTTCATCATTTGGATTGCCAAGAGCAACAGCTTCAGTATTATAACCCAACTTGTTTTGTAAATATGAAAATGCAATAGCAGTACCAATTGCATCAGTATCAGGATTTTGGTGTCCAAAAACTAATTCTTTTTCCATTGAAAAGATCCTCTCTTTTTCTGTTTTTATGTTCTCTTCTAGTCTACTAAAATAATGCCTATTATCCAAGTGTTTAATAGGCATTATTTATTGTATATTTTTAATTGAATAAATCTGAAACGTCTCTACTTTTATCGCTGAGAGGTCTACCAAGTTCCAGAGAAACTGGTGCACCATCTACTTTAGGTTCTAAAACAAATGAACCATTAGAATATCTATCTCCTAATGGAAATTCATTAGTCTTAATCTTATAATGACGATCACTACTTGTAGTTAAAAGTAAAGTATGGTTTTGTCCATATGAAGTCATCACAGAAATGCGGTGTGGGTTAGTCTTAAGTTCTCTAAGGACTAATACTCCACGCTTAGCACGAGAGACCTTATTAACTAAATCTAAATTAAATTGCTTAAATGCTCCACGTTGAGTTACAAGTCCCACCTTAACCAAATTTATAAACTCAGGCTTTACTAAGACGCTGCCAACAATAAAGTCAGCATCTTTTAAGTTAACAGATTTTACCCCAACTGCCTTAGCACCAGAAGTTGGAACTTCATTAATATCATATCTTACAGCATAAGCTTGATTAGTAAATAAAGTTATTTCTTGATTTGAATCAACATCTACAATATCAACATTAAGCAAACGACTATCTTCAGTCTTCATCTTAATTGCAGTCATAGCACGAGACTTATAAGTTCTAGTTGGTTGTAAATTAGCAAGTTCTAATTGCTTAATGTAACCATCGTTAGTAACTAAGAGGAAGTTCTTTTGACTAGATAAATCTTTAAAGTCAAATACACGAATTATTTGCTCATCAGGACCCAATCCTATTTCTTGTGATAAGTGCTGACCTGTTTCTTTCCATCTAGTTTCAACTAATTCATGAACTGGACGATAAATTACATTTCCGCGATTGGTGAATAAGTACAAATTATTTAAAGTAGATAAAGTTTTTTCATAAATAACTTTATCACCATCAGGTAATCCATTATCTCCTGGTTCAGTAGATTGGAATGAACGTATAGATGAACGCTTAAGATAACCATCTCGGCTAATTAAGACACGAACTTTTTCTTCAGCAACTAAAGCAGTTTCATCAATCTTAATTTTTGCACTTTCTTCTGAAATTTCAGTCCTACGCTCACTACCAAAGTCTTTCTTTACTTGACGAAGTTCTTTAATAATTTCTTTTTCTAAAGTATCTCTATCAGACAAAAGCTTTCTAAACTTTTCTGCTTTTTTATTTAAGTCTGCTTGTTCAGCCATTAAAGCATCAACATCAGTATTAGTTAAACGATAAAGTTGAAGAGAAACAATAGCTTCAGCTTGACGTTCAGTGAAGGCAAACTTTTTAATAAGGTTCTTTTTAGCATCAGCTTTGTTTTTAGAAGCACGGATTTCTTTAATTACTGAATCTAAGATATCCATTGCATGAATTAAACCTTCAATTATTTCAAGTCGTGCTTCTGCCTTATCTAAATCATATTGAGTTCTTTTAGTAATAACTTCTTCTTCATGTTCCAAGTATGATGATAAAATTCTCTTAAGTCCTACTTGAACAGGAGTCATATGATCAATCGCAACCATATTAAAGTTATAGGAAACTTGTAAGTCAGTATTTTTGAATAAATAATTCAAGATATTTTGTGCATCTGCACCTTTTTTTAGTTCAATTACTACTGAAAGTCCATGACGGTCAGTTTCATCTCTAACTTCAGCAATCCCATCAATTTCTTTATTTAAGCGAATTTCATCAATTTTCTTAACCAACATCGCCTTATTCACATCAAATGGAATTTCTGTGGCAACAATTTCTTGACGATGACCACGAATTTCTTGGATTGTGGTTTTAGCCCTTACTTGAATACGGCCACGACCAGTTTCATAAGCTTCTTTAATTCCTTTAGTGCCCATAATGATTGCACCAGTTGGAAAATCAGGACCTTTCACATATTTCATTAAATCTTCAAGAGTTGCATCAGGATGTTTAAGCAAGTAAATAGTCGCATCAATGACTTCACTTAAATTATGTGGTGGAATTTCTGTTGCATAACCTGATGAAATACCAGTTGAACCATTTACTAAAAGATTTGGAAAACGAGCTGGAAGGACAGTTGGTTCATACTCAGTATCATCAAAGTTAAGAACCATATTGACAGTATTTTTATCAATATCTTGTAAAAGCATATTAGAAATTTTGCTTAAACGAGACTCAGTATAACGCATGGCAGCTGGACCATCACCGTCCATAGAACCGTTATTTCCGTGCATTTCTACAAGTGGTTCGCGCATCTTCCAATCTTGAGATAAGTGCACTAAAGCTCCATAAATAGAACTATCACCATGTGGGTGAAAGTTACCCATAATGTTACCAACAGCCTTAGCTGCCTTTTTAAATGGCTTATCATAAGTATTTCCGTCTTGGTACATTGCATACAGAATACGACGTTGAACAGGCTTTAAGCCATCACGAATATCAGGCAAGGCACGTTCTTGAATAATGTATTTAGAATAACGGCCAAATCTTTCACCCATTACCTGTTCAAGGGGCATTTCTTTAATTCGTTCTTTAATGGTCATTAAATCAAAAACCTTCTTTAATCATTTTCTTTATCAAGAATGGAAGCATCTTCCCCCATTCTAAACTCAACATTTTCTTCAATCCACTTTCTTCTAGCAGCTACTTTATCACCCATTAAAGTGGTTACTCGGCGTTCAGCTAAAGCTGCGTCATCAATTCTGACGCGAATTAGCATTCTTGATTCAGGATTCATAGTTGTTTGCCATAATTGTTCAGCATTCATTTCACCTAAACCCTTAAATCGTTGTAGGGAATAGCCACGTCCCATTTCTTTTTCTTGCTCAGCTAATTCTTCATCAGTCCAAGCATACTTAATATTAGCTTTATTTCCGCGACCCTTTTGAAGACGATATAGTGGAGGAAGTGCAATGTAGACTTTTCCTTGTTCAATCATTGGGCGCATGTAGCGATAAAAGAATGTCAAAAGTAAAATTTGAATATGAGCACCATCATCATCGGCGTCTGTCATAATAATAACCTTATCATAGTTTGAGTCTTCTGCTTTAAATTCTGTTCCGACTCCAGCACCAATAGTATAAATCATGGTGTTAATTTCTTCATTTTTAAAGATGTCTTGTAATTTTGCCTTTTGAGTATTTAATACCTTACCACGAAGAGGTAAAATCGCCTGAAACTTACGATCACGTCCTTGCTTGGCACTACCGCCAGCAGAATCCCCTTCGACTAAGAAAAGTTCATTCTTTTTAGGATTGCGAGATTGAGCAGGGGTTAATTTCCCTGATAAGACTTCTTTTTTGCGGCGTTTTTTACCATTTCGACTCTCATCTCTAGCCTTTTTGGCAGCTTCACGTGCATCCCTTGCCCGTTGAGCCTTTTTAACTAAATCTTGAGCAAGTTCCCCGTTTTCCATTAAGTAATAAGACATCTTCTCATATACTAATGAATCGACTGCTGAACGAGCTTGTGGAGTTCCGAGTTTACCTTTGGTTTGTCCTTCAAATTCAAGAAGCTCTTCTGGTATCTTAATTGATAAAACTGCACTTAATCCTTCACGATAATCAGAACCATCAATATTTTTATCTTTCTTACCAAGTAAGCCTTGTTTCTTGGCGTAATCATTAAAAGCACGTGTAAATCCACTTCTAGCTCCTACTTCATGACTACCACCATCTGCAGTACGCACATTATTAACAAAAGAAACTAAGTTTTCTGAATAACCATCGCTATATTGACCACTGAACTCAATTTCCATACCATCTTGCTTACCTTCAAAGTAAAAGACATCACTAATTGTGCCTTTACCTTCATTAAGATAAGAAACAAATGACTTAATACCATCATCATACTTAAACTCGTCGTGATGTTCTGGATCACGCTCATCAGTTAAAGTAAATTTGACTCCTTTAAGCAAAAAGGCACTTTCACGAATTCGCTCTTGGATAGTTTCGTATTTATATTTAGTTGTTGAAAAAATCGTATCATCTGGTTTAAAAGTTATAGTTGTACCTGTTTTTTCATCAGTATCACCTAAACATTTAAGAGTACCAATTGGATGACCACCATTTTCAAATTCTTCTTCGTAGGCTTTTCCATCACGAACCACATGCACCTTCATATAACTGGACAGTGCATTAACTACAGATGAACCTACACCGTGAAGACCTCCGGAAGTTTTATAATTTTGTTCAGTAAATTTACCTCCAGCGTGCAACACAGTAAGAATAACTTCAATTGTTGGTTTCCCTGATTTGTGCATTCCTGTAGGCATTCCTCGTCCAAAGTCACGCACAGTTATACTATTATCTTTGTGGATGGTTACATCAATTTCTTTACCATAGCCAGCCATAGCTTCGTCAACAGAATTATCGACAATTTCATAAACTAACTGGTTAAGTCCATGTATATCAGTTGAGCCAATATACATACCTGGACGCTTACGTACAGCCTCTAATCCATGTAAAATCTGAATTGAAGAATCATCATAAGTATTAGCTTTAGCCACTAAAATTCCTCCACTTATTCATAAATTTAGTCCACTCCATATATTTATAAGCAAAATTTTGCTAAAATAGCCATAGATTTAAATGGAGTGATTAACATATGTCTGCATTAGAAATTGCATCGTTATTTATTTTAGCATACTTGATTGGGTCCTTCCCAACTGGTGTGATTGTGGGGAAGATATTTTTCCATAAAGATATTCGCAAATATGGTTCTGGTAATATTGGAACAACTAATACTTTTAGAGTTTTAGGACCTGTTGCAGGAGTTATTGTTTTCCTGATTGACTTTTTCAAGGGAACACTTGCAACAATATTACCTGTTTTATTTCATTTGGGACCACATTATTTGTGTCTATTTTTTGGATTAGCAGCTATTTTAGGACATGCCTTTTCTATCTTTTTAAAATTTAAAGGTGGAAAAGCTGTCGCAACAACTGCAGGCTTCCTTTTAGGATACAATGTACATTTCTTCTTGATCTGTGCAATTATTTTCTTTCCCTTATTGTTTATCACAAGTATGGTATCTTTAACGAGCTTAATTTCAATTATTTTGATTTTTATTGCGTCGTTTTTCTTTCATGATATCGCGTTAACTATCTTAAGTGGCTTACTGGTATTTTTAATTTACTGGAGTCACCGTTCAAATATTAAACGTCTTAAAAATCATGAAGAAAACCTTGTGCCATTCGGCTTAGTCTATTGGTATAAAAAATATCGCAATAAAAAATAAGTATTTTTTGCAAACAATAGTTCGTAAGAATACATTCTAAAAGATTTGATTTCAATAATCAAATCTTTTTTATTTTATCTTAATACGTAGTTCAGTAATAAAATGTGTATTTTTTCCAGAATATTTTATAGGCCATGATTCTTCTATAACTAAAAAATCAGATAACTGATACTTGGTTATTGCCATATCTCGTAGTTTATTATAAAAAAACAAATATTTTTCTCTCGACCATTTAAATGCAATACCTAGATATTCCCCATTCATATGACTTATATTATAAGAAGTTCGTATAGTTAAATTTTCCAATAATTCTTTAAACATACTTTGATAATTAATTTGCTCTAATTTATTATACTTTTTTCCATAAAAAATAAAGCCATATTCAGGATTAGGAATTAAATTATGGTTTATAATTTTTTGATCTAATTTTGCAATTTCCTTATCAGGATAGTCATTTGGGGTAACAGGGGTTTGTAAGGATTGAGACAATATCATTTTATCTACTTTTCTTACATATATCTGATTTAAATTATTTTGTAAAAAAGTAAGTTCTACACTCTTATTCTTTTGGAATTGTATTAATTTTAAGGAATGTTGTAAAGTTTTAATTTTATTTTGAATTATTTGCTCTTGGTCTTGCCAAAAAGGAGCTGTGTTTGACTTTTGGTAATTATTAATGATTTGAGAAATATTTTCAAGATTCATTCCACTAGCTTGAAGATATTTTATGATATTAAACAAAAAAACTTGATTTATTTCATAATACCGATATTTTGAATGTGGGTCTTGATAAGAAGCTTTAAGGATACCTTTTTTATCATAAAAACGTAATGTTTGCACGCTAGTATTACAAATCTTAGCCATTTTTCCTATTGAAATTAATTTCATATTTCCTCCTTGACTCTATTGTTACTGTAGAGTTTATCATTTAATTAAACAAGAATAATCATAGAAAAGGAAGGACATTATGAGTAAAACAATAAGATTAGAAATCCCTGACTGGCAAGCTGGTAATAATCCCGTGTATAAACTAGGCTCACAAATACTATCAGTCATTGCTCCAAACAACAATAATCAAAAAGAAATTAAAATTCCAGTTCCTGATACTCCTCAAAAGTTAACAAAAGAAAATGGTATATATGGGAAAAGTATTATCAAACAAACAATGCTTAAAACATATCAAGTAATAAAAAAAGAAAAACCTGATAAAATTATTACTTTTGGCGGTAATTGTTTAGTTTCGCAAGCTCCCATTGATTACTTAAATGACCATTACAATAACTTAGGTGTGATTTGGTTTGATGCTCACCCTGATATATCTAATCCAAAAATGTTTTATAATGAACATGCTATGGTTTTAGGAAATTTGTTAAAACATGGAGATCCAGAACTTGCACAATTAATTACTCATCCTTTAACAAGTAAACAAATATATTATGCAGGTTTGCAATCACCCACTATTCAAGAAAAAAGAGAACTTGATAAATTAGCTATAAATTATTCAATTCAAAAAAATACAATATTAGATCTTAATTTAATTCTTGACTGGATCAAAAAGAATGACTTTGATGGTATATATATCCATTTAGATATGGATGTAATGAATCCCCACACATTTTATGCAACATATTTCAATAATCCTGAACTAAGTGTTATTCCTGATAATGCCGCTACAGGTATTATTAAAAGACAAAGCGTATGGTCAACAATTTCAGAATTAAGTAAAAAAGCCAATTTAGTAGGTTTTACAATGGCTGAATTTTTACCTTGGAGTGCTAAACAATTACAAGACTTAATGAAGAATACTACAATTTTTAACAATTAGGACAGACAAAAAAACACCTTTCGGTGTCTTTTTTTATTTATTTAAATCAATTTTATCGATATCAATCATCCATGCAATGGCAATTGACTTTTCTCCCAAGTGTGTAGCAATTACTGGACTAAATTCCACAACATCAATTGGCATTTCTGGGAAATTATTCTCAATAAACTCTCTGATTCCTTCAGCTTGCTTGGCATCATTAGAGTGAAAGACAAAGAAACGTAATTTATCTTTATAATCTAATTTGCTAGTTCTTTCTAAAGCTAGATTTTCCACTTTAGCTACTGCTCGCTTAAGAGAACGAATCTTATCAAAGGCAATAATCTTACCATCTTCGTTAAATGTAAGAAGTGGCTTAATATGAAGCATAGTTCCAATAAAGGCACCAGCATTGCTAAGACGACCACCACGGCTTAAGTTCTTTAAATCATCTACAACAAATAATTCATCAATTGTTGCTCTAATAGAATCTAGCTTAGCAATAATTTCCTGTGGCTCAAGACCATTCTTAATCATTCTAGCAGCTGCTAAAACTAAATAGCCTTGAAGACGAACGGTCATCTTAGAGTCATATGGATATAATCCATATTCTGGATAATTGCGCGCCATATTCTCTAATGTATTATAAAAACCTGAAATTCCGCTTGATAAAGTAATCGTAATTATTGCTTCATAGCCCTCTTCATGAAGCTTATTAAATAAAGCAAGCATCTCTCCCATACTTGGCTGTGAAGTTTTGGGGAATGCTGCACCTTGTTTTTGGGTTTCAAAAAGTTCGGCAGATGTAATATTAACCCCTTCTAAATATTCCTTGTCGCCAATGATAATTGGAATTGGAGCAACGATTACATTGTTGTCCTTAACTTCCTTTTCAGTTAAGACACTAGTACTATCGGTAACTAATGCAATCTTCATTTCTTTAACCCTTTCCATTCTATTAATTATATAGAGAAATTATAACACAAAAAAGTATATGTGACGACTTTAACAAGATAAGCTTTCAATAATAAGCTCTAAATTCTGTGAAAATTCATTTTGCTGATGTCTATCTAAATCAAAGAAAATTTTTTGTTCAATCAAACATAACTCACTTTTTAATTCATTAGCTTTTCTTAAACCAGCTAAACTAAGATGAATATGCTTACTCGTATCTGTTTTTGATCGTGTTATCTCAACTAAATTACGGGTTTTACTTTGCTGAAGTTGACGGCTAAGTGTAGATAAAGAAATGTGCATTTGTTGAGCCATTTTCCCCATTGCAACTTTTTCATTTTTATTTTTATCAAAAAATAGCAATATTCGCATTTGTGATACATTCAATCCGCAGCGATTATTAACTTCTTTATTGATAAAATCTGAAATTGTACCAAATGACAAAACATCCATTTATATTTTCTCCTAAGCAAAAATTGATAACCAACATTATATCACTATTTTTTAAAAAACAAATTAAAAAAATACCATATACTTATGTCTTTTAAACACAATTATTCTATATTACACTTATGTATTCTTAATAATTAGTCATTCCTCTTATCTATGTTATAATAATTGATGTTTTGAGGTGATATAAATGGCATTTGATGGTTTATTTATCCATAGCTTACTACATGAATTAAGTCCAGAAATCATAGATGGACGTTTATCAAAAATTTATCAACCATTTGAACAAGATTTGGTATTGGTATTTCGAAAAAATCGAAAAAATAAACAATTGCTTATTTCTGCTAACGCACAATATCCACGGATGTACTTAACTAAGCAATCTATTTCTAATCCAGATAAGGCTCCAACTTTTGTAATGGTTCTTAGAAAATATTTAGAAGGTTCTGTATTGCAATCAATTGAACAAGTTGGAGTTGATAGAATTATTAACTATCATTTTAGTAATCGCAATGAACTTGGAGACGAAGTTGAGTTAGTTTTATCAGTTGAACTTATGGGTCGACACAGCAACGTCATCTTATATGATCAACAAGACGGTCATATAATTGATTTGCTTAAAAGAATCAATCCGGATGAAAATCGCGCCCGAATTTTATTGCCAAAGGCTAAATATGAACTCCCTCCACTAAAGCCTGGAATCAATGGTCTAAATGTTACAGAAAATGAATTTAAAGATTTAAAAAATAAATATCCTGATGAAACAGAATTAGCCAAAAACATAGATGGATTAGATCGTGATGACCGTTTAGAACTTAGCGGCTATTTGGAAGACGATTATTCTTATTCTTCTTTTAAAACTTTTTTTGATCAATTTGATAATCCACGCGGTTTTGTTCTTAAAACTCCCAAAAATAAGCGGAAAATTTTTTGTTACTTACCCTACCATCTAGATTTAGAAAAAGAAAGTTCTGATCCTAATTTAGATCATGCTCTAGATGAATTTTATGAGTATCAAGCAAATCGTGACTGGGTAAAGCAACGTGCAAGTCAAGTTGAACGCATAGTTAAAAATGAGCAAAAAAAGCTATCAAAAAAGATTATTAAGCTCAAAAAACAACTTGATTTAGCAGAAAACTCTGAAGGATACAGAATTCGTGGTGAAATCTTAAATGCTAATTTAGGAATGGTTAAGCCAGGAATGACTAAAGTTGAACTTCCTAACTATTATGATAATAATAATCCAATAGAAGTTAAACTTGATCCTGCACTTTCACCTGCTCGCAATGCTCAAAAATATTTTACTAAATATAAAAAACTCCGCGATTCAATTAAACATGTAAACGAACAAATTAAAATAGCTGAAAATAATTTACAATATTTTGACTCAATTCAAACGGCAATTGATAATGCCAATCCACAAGATATTGAACAAATTACTGATGAACTAATTAACCAAGGTTATTTACATAAGAAGCAAACCAAGAAACGTCGCAAGAAGATCACTGAACGCAATCTGAACAAGTTTAAGCTAACTTCTGGTAAAACTGTCCTAGTTGGTAAAAATAACTACCAAAATGATTGGTTAACCCTTAAAAAGGCAAATAAATCTGATTATTGGTTCCATGTAAAAAATATGCCAGGTTCACATGTGATTTTACAAGATGATAATCCAAGTGAACAAGATATTCAAGAAGCAGCCGAAATTGCTGCCTACTTTTCTAAAGGAAAATTATCAGCTCACGTACCAGTTGATTATGTTCAAGATAAACGCGTTAAAAAGCCAAATGGCGCTAAGCCTGGTTTTGTAATTTATACAGGACAAAACTCAATCGAAGTTACACCGGAAGAAAAAGAAGTTCTTACTAAAAAAATAAATTAATCACTTACTAAAGTACAAAGCGCATGTTAAGTATAATTACTTAACATGCGCTTTTTTAGTTTATTTACTTTATATGTACCTTTTCATTAAATTGGCTGAGTTGTCAATGCCAAAGACTCCAATACATCAAGAATCAATTCAGCTGTTTCAATACTTGAAAATACTGGAATATGAGTATAGAGTGCCTGATCTCTAATAATAGTTGCATCATCACTTGCTGCATCTGATAAGTTAGTAATATTTACTACCATTACAATTTTATGCTGACGAATTTTTTCTAATAAATTACGCGGATCAGTATGTACCTTATCAACAACTCCAGTAGTAATCCCCGCTTCAGCGAATATATTAGCAGTTCCTTCAGTAGCAACCAATTTAAATCCTAAACGGTCAAATCTTCTAGCAAGCTTTGTAACTCTTGCTTTTTCTTCATCCCTAACAGAAATAAAAATAGTACCATAACTCGGAATATGTAAATCACTTGCCTCATATCCTTTATATAACGCCTTAGCTAAATGAGTATCACGGCCCATTACCGATCCTGAGGATTTCATTTTAGAATCAAAAGTATTTCCACTACTATAGTTAATATATGAGAATACCGGCATTTTGACATGAATAAAATCATTTGTTGGCCATAATTTTTCTTCATATCCCATTTCAGTTAAATTTTTACCAATTAAAACCTCTGTAGCACATGCAGTAATATTCTTACCTAAAGATTGAGATAAAAAGGCCACATTATGACCAGCATATGGTTTAATCTGTAATAAATATAGTGTTTCTCCTACTCTTAGATAATGAAGATTAAATATTCCTCTCATCCCTACTTTTTTAATTAAAGAGATGGAATACTTAGTTAGCTTTACTTTACCATCACTTGAAAGGTTTTGAGGTTTAAAAACAGCAATTGAATCGGAAGCGTGCGAACCAGTTTGTTCAAGATGTTCAATAATACCAGGAATAGTTACATGATTACCATCAGAAATAGCTGTAACTTCATATTTATTTCCTTCAATAAAACGTGATACCGAAATCTCATCTAATTGATTTTCAGTTAAATATTTATTGAATGCTGGCATATCATATACAACAGCTGATTTTTGTTTGATTTCTTTACTAATTCCTCCAACTAATAAAGGAAAGCCGTATAATTCTACAAACCTTTTAACTTCTGCTTTATCAGTAGTTATCAATGATGGTACACGTTTAAGCTTTTTAAAAGGCTCTGATAATAATTGATTGATTTTATCACGAGGATTAATATCTTCTCGACCTAAGATATGTAAACCGTTATCAATTAATTTTTGACTCAATGCACTAACTTTTTTACCAGAAAATTGTAAAAGAATATCTTTGATTCCCTCTTTTTTGGCTACTGCTAAAATATTTTCCACTGTAATTGGATCAAAATATACTCTATCAACATCTGTATATCTTGTAGCTACAGATTCATCATTATTAGATAATAAAATTGTTGCATAGCCATTTTTGTGAAGTGCCTGTACTGCATGAGCTAACATATAATCAAACTCACTCGTTACCGATACTTGCAAGGGCAGCATCCCTATTACTAAAACCTTCTTTTCAGCAACTAATGGCTTTACTTCATCTTGTACACCATAACCACTATAAAAAGCATGTACATTTGGACGATAAATACCTGCAGAACCATCTATCTCTAAATAAGATGGAGTTAGATTTAAACTTTCAATTTGCTTTTTAACTTGATCTACTGGTATTTGGGCAATTTTAGCAATTAAATAATTTGAAAAACCTCGTTTTTTTGCTTCTTCAAGCAAATCATCACTTAAATTATCATGAATCTTAATTGCTATTTTAACTAAATGACGCAATTTTTGATAATAAATAGGATGTAGATGAGTTATATCTTGAATTTCAGAATAAGGAATTTCTTTAGCAATAGCTGCAAGTAACTTTATTAAGTGCATTTCATCAGCTTCACTTAAGTCTTGTTTAATATCATTGATATCTTTATTAAACTCATCCATAAATATAGAATAAGCAATATCAATATCAATTGTTGAATACAAACCTTTTAAAAAAGCTGTTTCAAAATTACGCCCAATTCCCATTGCTTCTCCACTCGCTTGCATGGCTTTACCTAATTTATAATGATTAGAACCATAGTTCGATAAAGACCAATAAGGCATTTTAATTGCAATTGCATCAAGAGTTGGTTCAATCGCTGCATTTAAACCAGAAAGTGGATCAGTAATTTCATTAAGCATATAACCTATTGCAACCTTAGAAACAATATAACCTACACTATATAATCCTGCTCGCTGAATCCAAACTGAACTTCGAGTTAATCTAGGTTTTATTGTTAAAACTTTAGTTTGAATCTGAGTACCATGAAACTTAACTGCAAAATGTATACTTAAAATTCCCAAAACATCGAGTTCAGAAGCTATTTCTTTAGTTATTTGTCGAATTTCTTGGATTTGATCATTATTAAGTGTAAGTGAAGGCATAACAGTTGCAGAATCGCCAGAATTGATTGCAACAGGTTCAATTGAATCTGCAAAATTAACAAAGACAATATTTCCCTCTTTATCTCGAATAATATTTACAATTACTTCTTCCCAAGAAGATAAATCTTCCGTTAAACGATAATGCTTCCATGAAAAACTTTCACTTTGACTTTCGTTTTTAAAATATGTCATTAACTCTTGAGCGTTTTTAAAGCCAAGATGTTCATTATGCACATACTTATGATATTTAGTAACAAGAACTGGAAATGAAACTTCATCTTGAATCCTTTTAGCTCGAACTTCAAAATCATCATGAGCAATTTCATCAAGTTTCCATGAACGATTGACATCTACACCTAATTTTTGTAAAAACGCGGTCCTTTTTTGCTGGTTACCCATTACAAGCGTTCTTGGATTCAAAGTTAGCAGCTTAATATCCATTTGCTGTAAAATTCCATCTTGAATTAATTTATGTGCAACTTTAAGCGCTGTTGTTGAACCGTATGCTGTCATAATTGCATCTGGCTCTTCCATTCGTAAAATACGCTTTAAAAAATCCAGTGTCATCGGCTCTAAATAAACCGTAACTCCTGGACGTTTATCAGTAGAAATTGTTGCAGGATTTGGATTGACAATTACAACTTCAATTCCTTCTTCAGTAAGTGCTTCAATAGCATCTGTTGCTAATAAATCCATTTCTGCTACACTTCCAATTAATGTAGGGCCAGAGCCAATTATTAAAATTTTGCTCAAATCATTTTCTAAAGGCATTTTCTCTTCCTCCTTTCTTATTCCATCATTTCTAAGAAATAATCAAAAATATCATTTGCATCTAAACTTCCTGGAGCTCCTTCCGGATTAAATGCTGTTGCAATAATTTTTTCTTTATTATTACAAAATCCAGCTAATAAATCAGTATGCAAGTCAAAAAACTCTTGATTCATATTCATTTGCATACTTTCAGGAAGAATAAGTTGATCAATGTCCATTGAAGTTTGCCAGATTTGACTTGAATTTTGTTCAATAACTGGATAATTAATACCATCAAATTCTTGCGGTAATTTTACTAATTCAAATTCTAAGTAGTCACTTAAAGCTAAAAATCCTAATCCTATCCCTAAAATTGGTAACTTACCATAAAAATAATCAAAAACTGGCTTTAATGTATTCTTTAACTCTTCTGGTTTACCTGGACCATTAGAAATAATAATTCCATCGGGGCGAAGATTTTCAATATCACTAGGTTTTGCATTATAAGGCAAAACAGTAACGTTTGCTTGTCTTAAAGAAAGCTCTCTTAACATTGAATGTTTTAAACCTAAATCTAAAACAGCTACCGTTTTTCCCATATTTGGTGCAGCATAAGCATTTTTGGTGGAAACTGTCATTGATTTATTTTTAGGTAAAACCAAAGCCTTAATTTGATCAAAGGCATGAGCATCATCTGTATCCATAATGGATGCTTTAATTGTTCCTTCTTCCATTAAACGATGAACTAAAGCTCGAGTATCAACATTAAAAATAGCTGGAATCTTTTTTTCTTTTAAAAAACTTTCAAGATCTTGAAAGTTTTCACTATCTGAAATATTCCACGCAATATCACTAGCAATAATTCCCTTAACAGTAGGGTCAATACTTTCATAATCAATTGCATTGATACCGGTATTACCTATCATTGGAGTTGTAAAAACTAAAATTTTACCAGCATTTGTTGGATCTGTAAGCGATTCTTGATAGCCAAAATTCCCAGTTTGGATTGCAAGTTCACCAGTAGAAATAATAGTTGAGCCAATCCCTTCACCAGGAAAAGAACTACCATCTTCAAGAATTAAATAGCGTTTCATTATATCACTTGTTTCCTAAGTATTGTTAATTGATCTTTAAAGACTTGTGGTGGTTCTACCGAAAATTCAAGCCACTTTCCTGTAGTTGGCTGCTCAAAACCTAATACTTTAGCATGTAAAAATTGACCATTGCCTTTTAAAGTTTCCCTTGGCCCATATAAAGGGTCTCCAGCAACCGGGTGGCCAATATAATCCATGTGAACTCTGATTTGATGAGTGCGGCCTGTTTCTAATTGACACATAATTAAGCTATAACCCTTAAATTGTTCTAAAACCTGAAAATGTGTTACTGCATCTTTACCGTTTTCCACAACAGCCATCTTTTTACGATTATTAGGATTACGTCCAATAGGCGCATCAATTTTACCTGCTTCTTCACCAAAGTTTCCATGGACAATTGCTAAATATTGACGCTTATTAGTTTTATGAGCAAGTTGAGATTCTAAACTTTCACGAGCCTTTACATTTTTAGCAATCATTAAAAGCCCCGATGTATCCTTATCTATTCTATGAACAATCCCAGGACGAAAACCTTCCGGACTTTCTGCTAAGTCCTTTGTATGATACAAAAGTGCATTAACTAAAGTGTGGTCAGGATGCCCAGCTGAAGGGTGAACCACCATTCCTTGAGGCTTATTAACCACAATTACGTCTTCATCTTCATAAACAATGTCTAAAGGAATATCTTGTGCTTCTAAGTTAAGTGGTTTAAGCGCTGGAACAGTAACACTTATTACATCCCCATTAGAAATTTTATAAGATACTTTTTCTTTTTTATTATTAACTAAAATATTATCATCTTTAACTAACTCTTTAACTCTGCTACGAGATAGTTCATCAATTTTATCAGAGACATATTTATCTAATCTCCCAGATTCATTTTTAACGGTCAATTCATATTTTGACATCATTTTCATCCTTATCAAAAAATATCAAATAAATAAAAATCAAAATCACACCAATAGTAATTGCGCTATCAGCAATATTAAAAATATTAAAATGAATAAAATCAAGCTGAAGCATATCAACTACATATTTTAAATGCAAGCGGTCAATAAAATTTCCAATTATTCCACCAAGCACCAAAGCAATTCCAATATCAAATAGTTTACTAGTATATTTTTTATTAAACAAGAAATATACACATGCTCCAATAGCTATGATACTAATGATATAGAATAACCACATTTTCCCTGGTAAAATATTCCAAGCGGCACCATTATTCTGTAAATAATCAAAGGACAATACACCTGGTATTATTTGATGAACTTCACCAACAGAATAATTATTTACAATATATGATTTTAATCCTTGATCTGCGACTACTACTAATAATGAGATAATTAAATATAAATATTGCATATTTTAAAATAATCCACTAATTTTTCCATTGTTGTCAACGTCAATATCTAAGGCTGCAGGGTGCTTAGGAAGACCTGGCATATCTAATACATGACCTGTAGTAACTACGATAAAATGGGCACCGTTTTTAAGGCTTAGGCCTTTAACGTGAAGGGTAAAATCACTTGGAGCACCTAAAGCAGTCTTATCATCACTAAATGAATATTGAGTCTTAGCAATAATAACTGGTAATTTATCCTTCCCTAGCTTTTTTAATTCTTGAATGTCATGTTCAGCTTTTTCGCTATATTCTACATCCTTAGCATGATAAATTTTTTTAGCTACTTTTTCAATTTTAGTTTTAACATCATCATTTTCATTATAAGTTGAAATTAAATCACTTTTACCAGAATCAGCTAAATCAATAACAGCTTGTGCAGCTTCTACCCCACCAATCGAGCCTTGATCATGATAGTTAACTACTTCTGCATGAATACCTTGCTCTTCTACTAAATTTTTAAGTAAATCTAGTTCTGCACCAGTATCAGTACTAAAACGATTAATCAATACAATAACTGGAACGTTGTATGAACGCATATTATTCATATGACGCTTTAAGTTGTTAAAGCCTTCCCTTAAGGCGGTTAAGTTTTCTTCATCAAGTTTGTCAGTAGACTTTAATGCCTGATATTTTAATGCACGAACAGTTGCTACCACAACACTAGCATCAGGAGTTTTATCTAAATGCTTAGAAACAAAATCCATAAACTTTTGTCCACCAAGATCACTACCGAATCCAGCTTCAGTTAAAGTATAATCACTAAGATGAAGTGCCAAGTTAGTCGCAATTACAGAGTTTGCACCATGAGCAATATTTGCAAAAGGTCCTCCATGAACCAAAGTAGGTGTATGTTCTAAAGTTTGAACAATATTAGGCTTCAATGCTGTTGAAAGAAGAGCCGCAATTGCTCCTTCAAAGCCTAATTGTTTTACATAAACTGGCTCATCATCAACAGTATAAGCTACAAGCATATCACCAATGCGCTTTTTTAAATCGTCAATATCAGTTGCTAAGCAAAGGATTGCCATCAATTCATTAGCAACTGTTATAGCAAAACTAGCTTGATGTTCAATACCATTAAATTTAGAACCTTGCCCTACAGTAACTTTTCTAAGAGTACGATCATTTACATCAATTCCTCGTTTAAGCATGATTCTATTTGGATCAATATTTAAACTATTATCTTGATAAATATAATTATCGACTAAGGCAGCTAATGTATCAATTGCACTAGTTAATGCGTGCATATCACCAGTGAAATGAAGATTAATATCTTCCATAGGAATAATTTGTGCCATTCCACCCCCAGTAGCTCCACCTTTAAGGCCAAAAACTGGACCCATAGATGGTTCACGAAGAGCAATCATAGTTTTCTTGTGTAATTGATTATTAATTGCATCCCCTAAGCCAATCGTAATTGTAGATTTTCCTTCTCCAGCAGGTGTTGGAGAAATAGAAGTTACCAAAATCAATTTCCCCAAATGCTTATTTTGACGTGCTTTATTAAGTGCTTGCCAAGTAATCTTTGCCTTATCATAACCGTATGGCTCTAAATCATCCTTATTTAAACCAACCTTTTCGGCGACTTTAGTAATTGGCAATTCTTCAGTTTCTTGTGCAATTTGAATATCTGTTTTCATCTGCGCGCCTCTTTCTAATTAATATTGATAAAATTCAATCTTTATTATAGCAAACAATCCTAGCTTAACATACAATCTAAAATAGATATGAAAAAAGACATTCAATCATAATGAATTAAATGCCTTTTCATAATTATTTATGTTTTAGTCTTCTGTTATAAAGTTTGTTAAAGGAACTTCTACTTGAGAAGTAATCTTTTCGTCAAGTGTATTAGTTGTTATTAAATAAATTTTATTTGCAACTTTATCATAAATTAGATGAGTATAATTATGAGAAGTATCATCAATATGAGAGTAAACTCGTCGTATCAAACTTTCCAATAATTCTATTTCTACTTTTGTTAATTTATTAGTATTATTCACTTCAATTTTTTTACCATATAAATTTTCAGTTCTAATTTTTAAAATCGATATAGCCAAGTTAACTTCTGCTGATGAAAGATTACGCTTAGAGTTAAGTAAAGATTGATATTCCTTAATAGTTTCATCATAGTTTTGTCTAGTTGAATATGATGATAATTTATATCTTGTAGTATTTTTAGTAGAAAGTGCCTTTTGTATTGAATTGCGTAATTGTAAGATCTGTGTATCAGTAGCTTTTATTTTTGCATTTTCTTTTGCCTCAAGCATAGTATTAATTAATTTAGGTCTCTTTACCCCACTATAATATTCTACATCCGCAGCTTTAATAAACGCATTTCCAAATTTAAATACTTTAGGATTATATACTCCTGGCTTAATTTCTTTATAAAATCCCTTTTCTGTAGCAACAATATGATAGAATAATTCAGCTTTATTTTCACTTGGAATCCATAAGTACATTTTACTATCAACACCGATCAATTGATGTTGTTGATAAAAATAATTATTTGGTGTAATGTTTTCACCCTGAGCATTATAAAATTGCAATCCATCTTTAGGCGGACGAACTAAATAAGTATTCAAATCTGAATATTCACCTAAATCAGTAACATTATTTCTAATAGTTACATCATCTTCCCAAATATAATTGTCAGTTCCTTTAACTCGATAAGCATTTTTCCAGCCATTTCCACCATCAGAAAAATGTACTGTAGCATCAGTAATTAATTTTTGGCCTTTCTTTAATGTTTTTCCACTATCTATTGCATCATTATCAGCATTTACTATTAATAATGGTGTTTTGTTCTTCTTAACAGTAATAGTAGACCGATTAAAAATTAGTGGATTAGATCCGATATTTGAAATATTGGCAACCTTAATATATTGATTTTCATTAATTTTAAAGTAATTATTACCTTTAATCTTAGTAATACTTAATTTATAATTATGACCTTTGCGGTAAAAATAATAATTTGTAGCATTATCATCTTTAATATATTTACCAGAAAAAGGATAACTTAATCCTTCACGTAAAAGTTTTTTAGTATTTTTTCCTTTTTTATTATAAATATATGCATTATGGCTAAGTGATAATACTTCTTTATTATTAATCTTAAAAAGATCATCAGCAGCTACATAAGCACCGTTTCCTACATAATAGTAATAATTATCTTTAATCTTAATCGGATTTCCATAATATTTAAGCGTTGTATCCTTATTAAAAGTCGTAAAATCTTTACCTTTATATTTAAAAATGTATCTTCCTCGAGAATTATACAATGATGTAAATTTAGAAACTGTTAAAGTATCCTTTTGCTTAGCAGCTTGAACAACTTGAATAGGATTAGTATTGTATACTAATCCTATAGTTGGAATTGTCATTAAAGTTGCTACAGAAATTAAAGTGATTTTATTTTTTAGATTCATTATTCCATCTCCTAATATTATTAAAATATAATAGTTATCTTATAACAACTATAATTCAATAATTGAAAATTTACAAAAAAAGATGCTGAACCTTAGTCCAGCATCTATATAATTATCTATTTGGTGTTACTGTAACAGTTACAGTCTTTATTTTTGACCAATTACTCTTTAAATTACTATTAAGTGCACGAACACGAACTTCATATACTTGTCCTTTTTTAAAGTCGCTTCCAGTATCATTTGTAGGATCAGAAATTTCATCACTAGTTTTACTTTTAGTTAAAAATGTAGTCCAATTTTGCGTACCTTTTAAACGATAAGCAATTTCATAACTATCAACATTAGAATTCAAATTCCAGTTAACTGAAATATATGGTTCATCTTGTCCATGATCATCATAATAGCTAACTTCTAACATAGGTGTTTTAGGAGTTATAGGTTTAGTATCATTTACTGCATAATAGGTATATTCAACAGGCTTGGAAATAGGACCATAATTATTTTCAGCATTGATTTTTTTAATGGTACCTACGGCTAAAGTATAAGTTTGGCCGTTTATAAGCTGGACTTTGGGAATTATTTGACTTAAAACATTCGGGTATGGATTTTGATAGTTAAATACACGCGCTGCATCGAGAGAAGCAACATTAAAGGCATTATGCTTATTACTTTCTTGATAATATACCCCATAGCCAGTAGCATCTTCTGCTTTACTATATTCAACAGTTAATCCATCTTTAGTTGACTTAACATCGGTAATGCCACTTACTGATGGAATATTTTCAGCATTTGAAGTAGTTAATCGAAAACTATACCGCCCCCTAGCTGGCGTTAAATTCATTACATAAGTTCCTTTAGTTAAGTTCCAAGAGTACTTTTTATGCGTTATCTTTCCTTTAATCTTTAAACCTGTTTGCTCATAATAATAACTGGATACTGGTGTAATCCTAACAGAATTATCATTAAAAATATTAGATCTTGCGTTTTGATAAACCGGCATTGATGAATAATCAAGCGTTACTTTTTGATCCTTATCAATAGTAAATTGATAATAACCTCCTGCATTATATTTTGGAGTTTGATACATATCCTCCATTCCTTTAACAGTTTGACCAATTTTTATTGAGGTTGGTTTAGAAATATTAGAAGGATATTTTTTATATGAAAATGTTTCTAAATGCTTTCTAATAGAAGTGATTTTAGTATATTTAGTTTTAATTTTCTTGCTTTTTGTATCAGTTGTAGTTAAATGATAATTTCCAGCTCTAAGATAAAATACCTTTGTATCTTTTTGAGAAGTTTTATAAGGAATACATTTCCAATCAGAAGTATTAGAAATAGTATATTTAGCTTTCGTAGTAACGGTTAGCTTGCTTGGTGCTTTAAAACGCAAATTATATGTATTTCCTTTTTTAATATAACTTGTACTATTATTGGGCATAGAAATTTTAGCAGCATTCGCTGGCGCAGAACTTAAGCCCAGTAATATTCCAACTACTGCTATACTTAATAAATACTGTTTTTTCATAAATAAGTTTCTCCTAATATCAAACTTTTTTAACTTTAAAAAACAATCAATGACTTTTACTCTTTACAATATAGCTTCCAGATTAAATTACTTCCCACCAAATCTCACTAAATAAAAAGTTTGATATTTACTTAGCTTAATCTCATAAAAATTAAACTTCCAAATTCTCTTAATTAGTTTTGGTGTTTGCGGTATTTTCACTTTAAACTTAAAAGGAATGCGAAAATATTCCTTATTCCAATAAGAAGTCAAAATAGTATAAATCAAAATTACAAAGAATAATCCCAACACAGCAAGTGAACCCCAACTAATCGCTGTGTTTTTTTCATAAAAAATTATCAAACTGATAAATAAAACTACAAACATCCAGCTATAGTAAATGAGTCCGGCTTTACCTAAAAATACGTAATGTTTTTTCTTCATTCAGTCACCTATTAGTATCTGATTTTAACTTGCAAATTACTATGATTACTTGTATCATACAAAGTTTTTAAATATAGACGATACTCTGGATGCTGCTTAATTAAAGTTTGATAAGCTTCTGTTTTATGAATTTTATTTAATTCTGACACTTTCAAGTTATTATGTCCTGTATAAAAATTATAATTCATTCGAGCAAACAGATTTCCCATCGACCTTACTAAATCCAAGCTATTATGATTTTTACGTAAATCGCTTTGCATTAACTCTGCCGCTATACTTCCAAGTTGTAAGTTCTCTAAGTATTCATGAAAATGACTTAAAGTATAGTCTTCTTTTTCTTCACTAGTTAAGTATTTGTTCATATCAAAAGTCTTGCGGACATAAGTTATATGATGTTGATGAATACGAACTACACCATAGCCTTGATCATTTGAACAAAAACTAGAAGTTACAATTTCCGTAGTTGGTGTTGTACCTTGTGGACCTAAAATATTTTGAGCATGAATATGCCCTGAAAAAGCCAATTTAACATTATAGCGAGAACATAGTCTTTGCAACTCCGTTGCATCATCTAAGACATATCCATGATTAACTGCTGGATTATGAGCATATAAATTATGATGCATAAAAATAATAGATTGCAAATTATTCTCCGAAGCATATTTTAGTTGTTTTTCTATCCATTTTAATTGCTTTTTGCCAATCGCGCCTCGAGTATGTGGAGCTTCAGTAGTTTCTTCTTTACCGTAGTAATTAGAATCTAGCATTAATAAAAAGTAATTTGGATTAAGCTGAACACTATAAGCCAAAGAATTAGAATCTTTATTTTTAGCACAACGATATGATTTACTGAAGATCGACTTCCAAAACATTGGACTAATTTCTCCTGCGAAAAATTGCTTTTTGCCATGAAATTCTCTAGCCCATCCATCAAAAATATCATGATTACCAGGAACAACCAACAACTTTGTTTCTTTTAAAGGCTTAAAAATTTGTGCAAATTTTTCTGCAGAAACTCTTTCTCCATTAAAAGTAACATCCCCTGTAACAATAATGGCCGCAGGCTTTTTTTCTTGAGCCATCCTCATAAAAGCCGTCAAAACTGTCTCTTGATAATATAAATCTTTACCTTGACTTGTTTTTTGCATTCTAGAAAAAGCCTGCCCATTATCATGTAGACTGTCAGCAATTAAATGTGTATCAGAAATTACCCAAAATTCTGTGTTTAAATCTTCAGTTATCATAATTTATCTTCTATTTGCCCAATATTGGTAGAAATCTACTCTCAAATTACCATTGAATAACTTACGCTTCTTAGTAGCTTTTGCACCAAAGAATTTTTCAAAATTAGGATCAGCAGTTAAATAATACTGACTAAAATCAGAATATTTCCCTAGCACTTCTCCCATTTGCTTATATAATTCCTCTGCACCTTTACGGTCCTTTAATCTTTTACCGTATGGAGGGTTAGCAATAATAATTCCATTTTCTAAATCAGTAGTAAAATCTTTTACAGCTACTTGCTTGAAGCGAATATCTTGTAATACACCTGCATTATGAGCGTTAAGTTTAGCAATTTCAAGTACTGATTGATCAATATCACTAGCCCAAATTGGTGCTTCAAGGGGCTTTACCATTGTTTTTGCTTCTTCTAATGCCTTTTGATGAAGAGTTGGATCAAACCAGTCAAAATTATCAAAAGCAAACTTTCTCCATGTGCCCGGTGCAATATTCTTGGCAATTAAAGCTGCTTCAATTGCTAAAGTACCTGAACCTGTCATTGGATCAATTAAAGGGTGAGTACCATTATATGGAGTTAAGCGTAATAAGCCCGCAGCAAAGTTTTCCTTCATTGGGGCCCCACCATGTTCAACGCGATAACCTCGTTTAAATAAACTTTCTCCAGTAGTATCAAGAGAGATTCTTGCAACATCTTTATAAATATGAATATCTAATGGATACTCACTACCAGTTTCTGGCAAAAAACCGCGTCTGTGATACTGATCAGTCATCTTATCTACGATAGCTTTTTTAACAATTGACTGAACATCTGGTTCTGAATGAAGCTTAGATCTTACAGCACGACCTTGAACCGGAAACTTTGCATCAACTGGCAATAACTGAGCCCAATCAAAAGCATAAATTTCATTATATAAAGTATCAAAATCCAGTGCTTTAAACTCTTTAAGCAAAATTTTTACTCGATCTGCAGTTCTAAGCCATAAATTAGTTTTAACAATATCTTCTTGCGTTCCTTCAAAAAAAACACGTCCATTTTCTGTGCGAGTATCATAACCTAATGCTTGTAATTCTTTAGCAACTACACTTTCAAAGCCCGCACCCATTGTTGTATATAATGTATATTTTTTCATGATTTCTCTTTTCAAAATTATTTTTCTTAAAAAAAGAGCCAAGCTCCAAAAGAAGCTCAGCTCTTGCCAGTGCAAATTTCTATAAGCCACGTTCTGTTCCAGTTGCTCTTGGCAAAAACAACCTTCAGCAGCCATCTATCTTTATTGCAGTAGCAATAACCCGACCTTTAGTTCATTTTCTTAGGTCGAAACGCCCCCACCAAATTTGGGTTGCACACTCGCAGGGTTTACCTCGTTCCACCAAAATCGTTTCCAATTTTGCTTCGTCACTGTGGCACTTTCAGGATACTTATGCATATCAAAGACTTAGCATTTTCTCCGCCGTAATATAGATACCTATATTCTCCAGCTTATTAGGCTGAATACGGGCACTACAAGCCATCGCAGCTTGTGTGTGCGTGGACTTTCCTCAGCTAGCTTAAAGCTAACCGCGACTGCTCGAAATTAACACCATTTGATATTATACCAAAACTTTTTACTTTTGTAACCCATAAACATGCTGTTCAAGATTATAAACTTTTCTTTCTAAAGTTGAAATGCGTTGAATAATTGCCATATTAGTAGAAATTTCACCTGAGCTTTCATTATCAACACTGAAAGTCGGCTTTCTACGTTTAGTTGGTGTATATGTCTTGATATCTTCTTGCGCTTCTGGTTCCGCAACAGATTTTTCAGTATTTGCGATTTCAACTTTTTGAGCTTTTTTCTTTTCATCCATTAATTGACGTTGCAAGGTTCCAATTTGACCATACAAATCTTCAATAATCTGATGAAATGTTTCATAATCTGAAATAATTTGATCTAGATAAGCATCAACCTCATCTGGATCATAACCTTTTACTTTTGATCTAAATTGTTTTTTTAATACATCTTGTGCAGATAATTTAATATCATTTAAATTTGCCATCGATATTGACAACTCCTTTACCTAACAATCCCTATTTTAGCAAAAACTTGCAATAGGTAAAACTAAATTTACTAGTTTAGAAAAAGTTTTAATAATTACTATCAATTTCTTAAATTATGATTTTCTTGATATTGTTCAGCGAAATCTTGTAAATCGTAAAAATCAATTAAATCTAAAGGATAATCTTTATTTTCCTGTGTGTTTTTGATTAACTGATAATCGTATTTTGGCTTACCTGGATGTTCAGGATCATAAATCATTAAAGCTTGATCTGTATGATCAATGATAAATTTTTGATAGTTTTTAAGTTGAGCAGGAGTTGAATATGGAAGATTGGAAGTAGAAGCAAAAAAATCTGCTCCATTTTTGATATTAATAAATTTAGCTTGATTATTTTCATTCCACCTATCTGCAAAATTAGTGTAAGGAATAATAACAGAAAATCTAATATTATATTCCTCTCTTAACTTCATCATTATTTCTGAACACCATTGCTCTACACCTAAATTTGCCCCTGTAATGACCCAGTCAATTTCTGAATTTTCAAGTTTATCAATTAAATAGTTTTTCAGAGCATACTTAATTACTTTAATTTTAGGATCATTATCATTGAATACATTTAATTCAAAGCTGCGATATCCAGTAATCCAGATTCTATTCACTAAGATTCCTCCTTATTCAAAAATTTAATCAATATTGTTATAATTGTATACTAACAGGAGTTGAAGGTAATGGTCAAATATCCAAGCGGTAGTACAGCCGCATTTAGAAAACCGGTTAAAAGGCCAAAAGTTCGACGCTCATTTTCTCACAGAAAAGGTGTTAGTTTTTCGGATCGAGGAATGACGCTTGAACAACAGATTAATGAATCAAATAAATACTACCTTGATGAAGGGATTGCCGTAGTGCATAAAAAGCCGACTCCTATTCAAATTGTAAAAGTCGACTACCCTCAACGTTCAAAAGCTGTTATTAGAGAGGCTTATTTTAGACAAGCTTCTACTACTGACTACAATGGCGTTTATCAAGGATACTATCTTGATTTCGAAGCTAAAGAAACCCATAATAAAACAAACTTTCCTCTCAAAAACTTTCATGAGCATCAAATTTTTCATTTGAATGCATGTTTGAAACAACAAGGAATATGTTTTACAATTATTGGATTCTCTAGCTTAGGTCGATACTTTGTTACACCGGCAAGTTTTGTAATTGCGGCATGGCAAGATAAAAATAAAAGTTCGATGAAGCTGGAAGAATTAGAAGAAAACTCAATTGAAATTTCAAGTGGTTTTCGTCCAACTCTTCCTTATATAGATGCAGTCGATCAATTAATTAAAGGTAGGAAATAAAGGATGGCAAGTAATTCAGATAATCATAATGAAATGCGTCGTGAATCACGCAGAGATTATCATGGTCATAAATCTAGACTATGGTTAAAAGTTGTCAGATGGTTCTTTTTAATAGTTTTACTCTTAGTAGTATCTGGGATTGGACTTTTTGCTTTTTATGCAAAAGACACTCCTAATATTAGTCAAGATCAACTTCAAAGCGGAGGAACATCTAGTCTATATACAAATGATGGCAAGTTTTTGCTTTCTTTAGGTTCAGAAAAAAGAATCTATGTAAAAAATAACCAAATTCCTCAACAGTTAAAAGATGCTATTGTTTCTGTAGAAGATAAACGTTTTTATAAAGATAAAATCGGTGTTGATCCTGTAAGAATTGTTGCTTCAATGCTTACTAACGCCAAAAGTAACAGTATTGCAGCAGGTGGGTCAACAATTACTCAGCAATTAGTTAAATTAACAGTCTTTTCAACTGCTACTTCTCAGCGTACTTTAAAACGTAAAGCACAAGAAGCATGGCTAGCTATGAAAGTTCAAAGAGAATTTTCTAAGGATCAAATTTTGGAGTTCTATATAAATAAAGTTTATATGAACTATGGCAATTATGGGATGGGAACTGCTGCAAACTATTATTACAACAAGCCTTTGAAAAAACTAGACTTAGCTCAAATAGCACTTATTGCAGGGATGCCTAATGCACCAGTAGCCTATGATCCATACTTATACCCTGAAAAAGCTACTTATCGTCGAAATATTGTTCTTAAAACCATGCTTGATAATGATAAGATCACTCAAGCTGAATACGATCAAGCAACTAAAGAAAGTATTACTAAAGGACTTCGTCCACGACATTCAAATAATGAATCTCAAAGACGAAAAATTGATGATCCATATATTAAAGAAGTAATTTCTGAAGTTAAACAAAAAGGATTTGATCCATATAATGATAATTTAAAAATTACAGTTAATATTGATCAAAAAGCTCAAAATAAACTTTATGAATTAGCTAACAGTGGCGCTGTTCCATTTACTAATGACAAAATGCAGATTGGTGCAACTATTGTTGATCCAACTAACGGTCATGTAGTCGCAATTCTCGGTGGTCGTCATCTTCCATCAGTCCAATTAGGACTTGATAGAGCAGTTCAAACAGGTCGTTCAACTGGTTCTTCAATTAAGCCGGTGCTTGATTATGCTCCAGCAATTCAATATTTAAATTGGTCAACTGCTAAGATGCTTGATGATAGCAAGTATGTTTATCCAGGTACCAATATTCAACTTTATGATTGGGACAATAAATATGATGGAATGATGACAATGCGTAAAGCCTTGGAACAATCACGTAACGTCCCAGCTGTTAAAACTTTAGCAAAGGTTGGTGTGGGGCGTGCATCAATTTTCGCAAGAAGAATGGGAATCAATGTTCCAGCTAATTCTGGTTTATCAGTTGCTATTGGTGCTAACGCTTCTAGTTTACAAATGGCTGGTGCATATAGTGCATTTGCAACTATGGGTATTTATCATAAGCCACAATTTGTTTCCAGAATTGAAACACCTGATGGTTTAGCGAGAAATTATGATTCCCCTGGTGTACGTGTAATGAAGAAGTCAACTGCTTACATGATTACAGATATGCTTAAAGATGTAATCAAATCCGGCTCTGGTACGAATGCTAAAATTTCTGGACTTTATCAAGCTGGTAAAACTGGTACTGTTAAGTATTCAGATGAAGAATTAGTTAGATACCCTGCATATGCTTCCACACCAAAGGATTCATGGTTTGTAGGTTATACTAAGAGCTATGTAATGGGAGTTTGGACTGGATATGACAATTTGAAGGATGGAACAATTTCTGGCGTTGGCCAACAATCAGCTCAATTAATGTATAAGAATATGATGAGCTACTTAATGCAAGACAAAGAAAACATTGACTGGAACAAGCCAAGTTCTGTAATTCGTGCCAAAATTGTTAATAATTCTAACCCACCTCAAGTTGCTACCAGCGGTGGTACTTGGCAATTATTTGTAAAGGGTCATGCTCCAGCTGGTGCTGGTGATAATGATGCTAGTTATGATGAAGATGATGAAAAGACAGATACTTCATCATCTAGTCGAACTGATGACTCCAATACCACAACTGTAACAGCAGATGACGAAGCTGATAGAGAATCTTCAAGAACTGAGCGAATTGAAGAAAGACGTTCTAGTTCCTCAAGTAGCCAATCAAGTGAAATTAGACAATCATCTAGTGAAAATCATCAATCATCAAGTAGTAGCGCTTCATCTAGCCAGAGCCAGCGTCCAACTGGAGGTCGTGATGAAGATGAAGATAACGATGATTAATTTGATATAAGAAAAAACTACAGATACTTTAATTAGGGTCTGTAGTTTTTTATATGTTTTTTTAAGTGGTAAAAAGTTATAAAATATATTTAAAGTTATTAAATATAAGGAAGGTAAAAATTTGTCAATTACACAAGTTGCTAGTCAAATTATAATTATTTTTTTGTTAATGCTATTAGGTGCATTAATTCGCGAGAGTGGTTTTCTCCATTCTCAATCTATCAGCGATATTACTAATATTGCTTTGTATTTTTTGTCACCAATGGTAATTTTTAAAGCATTTCAACAAGATTTTTCTCTGCAAAAATTTCAAATATTTATTAAATTAGTACTTGCAGTATTTATTGGTTATTTAGTCACTATTATTGTAGCCAAAATTATTTTTCATAAAATCAAAGACGAAAATTTAAAGTCAATTTTGCTTTATGGTAGCATATATTCAAATAACGGCTTCATGGGTGTGCCACTTGCACAAGCTCTATTTGGAAGCACTGGAGTCTTTTATAGTGTGGCATCCCTTATCGGATTCAACGTTATGTCTTGGACTCAAGGCATTAGCATGTTTAAAAAATCTACCCATCCATTATCACATCTTGAAAAATTAAAAAAAATCATCCTAAACCCTAATATTTTAGCTATACTTGCTGGTTTGATTATTTTTATTTTTTCAATAAAATTACCGGCAATTTTATCATCATTCCTAAATTATGGTAGTCAAGCTTTTACACCAATCTCAATGATAGTAATTGGTAGTAATTTAGTAGGACTTAAATTAAAAGATATTAAACTTACAGGTTCTTTAACTGTAGCACTACTTTTACGTAATTTTATTTTTCCATTAGTTAACTTAATGATTCTTTGGGTAATTGGAATCCATGGAATTCCAATGGTTACAACAGTTTTGCTTGCTGCATGTCCAGTAGCAGGCTTGGTTGTATTGTTTACCTTACAAGCTAAAGGAAACACTAAGCCAGCAGTCATTTTAATGAGCATCTCGACAATTTTAAGTTTAATTACAATCCCATTTATTTACTTTTGTACGAGTTGGTTCAAATAAAAAAATCCAAACTACTTAATTTGATATGAACTCTAAAATTAGGGCGAAAATTTCGGGGCTCATATCAATTGTAGCTTGGATTTTTTTGTTAGACTAAGTTCATTTAATAATACGTTAATCTCGTATAATTTTATTTAAATTACCTTTTCTTAATTCCTTATGAGTAATAAAATATAGCAATTTCATGCTACTTTAGTATTTCATTTACATTATAAATAATTTCTTCAGCTTCTGGAATTGAAAGCCATTTTTCAGGAGATCGTTTTAACTGACTAAGCAACTTATTTAATTTAGCATTGACTTTTACTTCAGAATAATAATTAACCACTAATGCTTTATACAGACCTTCTGCTTGAATATCAGTAAAAATCTGATGATTATTTTCATTTATTCTAAAATATCCTTCTGCAATTGCTGCAAAAACCGTATTTTTATTACGAATATTTTTTATAGTGCTGCTAATTTGATAATCATGACTAATAACTTTTAACAAAGCTAAATTATCTTCATTATTAACGCCTAATCTCTTCCAATAATGAAAACCCGCATGAATAGCTTGAGTATGAACATTTCTACTTAAAACTTTTACTTTTCCGCGATTAATTTTAACTAAATAATTTTTCCAGAAATAAACATTACCATTAATTAATTGCCCATTATCCATTACATCTACTGAAGAGATATTCTTTTCTTCTAAAAACATTGAATTTGGATAACCAATAACATTTTTTTCTACTTTTTGTAATAATTCTGAAGAAAGACTTTTAATTGCTACAAGATAAGAACGATTTAATCTAGGATTAAACAGACCTAATTTTTTAATATTAATAAAATCCCTATGAGTAGAATGCATCCCCATTATATAGTAAATTAATATTTGCAAAGTATAGTTACTAGTTGGTGCACTTTTTGACACTTTAAAATCCCATAGAGTATCCTCAGTTAAATAATCACCATTGCCAGAATTTATAAAGTCTGTATATCCACTTTCAAAATCAAAGCCATTCGTAATTATGGGACCATTTTTCTTCCAAAAATTAATATTTCGATTAACCATAACTTCTATATTATGAATTGTATCATTATCAGGATTAATCAGTTCAATTGGCTTATATGCACTAGGATTTACTTGATAACATACATTATATCCAACTAATTTACAAGCATTGATAATCGATTGCTCATCTAATCCTTTAACTTTTGCTAAAAGATCTTTTGCAATAGAATAATGTTCATCTGCAAATGTCATCGTGAATAAATCAGTTACAGTGTTATCTAAATAATATGCACCTTTTAATGAAGTAGCAAAGCTTTCAGCAGGCTTTATACCCATCATAAAACGTGTAAGAGAATCAATTGCTAAGCTTACTAATGAGGAAGAAATATTTTCTTTAGAATATAGTTCTTCTCCATCATTAAATTGTGTCATTTTAAATGATTTTCGTGGTAAATATCCACCGTAGGGTTGCTTTACTTGTTTAATTCTGTCAATTACTGAAGTCATGATCAATGCCTCGCTCAATTTTGTTAAGTTAATTATAACTGTTAATCAAGCAAAAAAATAGCGGGAATTTTTCCTGCTATTTTAAACACTTCCACTTTTATTAATTTTACATAATTTCAGTTATTGCTTTAATTAGCCAATATCTTTTTGAACTCTGCAATTAATTTTTTGTTTATTAAGGAATCACTTTTATACACAGCTGAATAGTTTTGTTTTAATTGCTTTCCATTTTTTAACAAAAACATTTTTTGTAATTGGTCATTTTCTAATAACGGGGCTGTATTTTCATTCATTAGAAAATATCCCGAACCACTTGCAGCCATTAAAGCAGCTTCATTAAAACTATCCACAGCAATAAATGGGCTAGTAATACCTAAAATATCTTTCTGATAATGTAATTCTCCTCTTTCTTCTTTAGGTGTAGCAATTAATATATCAGGTATGTTCTTCAGTTGTTCTAGCTCAACTGTTTGCTCACTTCTCATAAAATTACCAGCTTGTAAAAGGACAACCAAACTAACTTTAGTAATTGATTCAACTAAAAAATCATCAAAGTTATTATCTCGCGGATCAGTAATTGCAATATCTATTTTTTTATCTTCAAATTCATTTTTAACTTGATCTTGATACAAAGGAATTAAATTCACTTGAATATCCGAATTATTTTTTTCAAAAGCCATTTTAGCTTCTGTAATATCTTTTGTACCAAAACTCTTAAAGTAGCCTACATTAATTGTTTTCATAATTTTCCTCCAAAAGAAAAAGGGCATTACGCCCTAAATCTTATTCTTTATCGTCTTCACCGTGGTATGTAATACTAAATCCTGCATTAAATTCTTTACCAGACTCTAAATGATTCATACCATATTTATCTTCTAACTTGCCATTTGCGTCTTGACGATCAGCTATTCCCCACCAAGGTTCTATGCAGACGTAGTTTGCGGTTTCTGGATATTGTGACCAAACACCAACAAATGGTGCATCCCTCGTCCAAACATTGATGTGGAATCTATTTTTATCTGTTTTGAGTGAGAATTTATTATCATGACCACGTAATTCAAAAATCAACGCATCATTTTTAAATAAGTCATCACTCAAAGTAATTAAACTATCAGTTGAAGCAAGAGAACGATTATCCCAATCTAGATATGAACCTTTAAGCGGAATTTGAACTCTTGCCTTAGAAGGTGCTGTAGCAAAGTAATAATCTTCTTTACCAACTTCTTCATCAACTGGAACATTAAATCCAGGGTGACCACCCACGCCAAAAATCAACTCTTTATCATCGGTATTTTTGACTGAAAAGTTTTCTTCTAATAAATTATTGAGCAAGTTATAATTTACACGAAATTCAAATTTGAATGGGTATACTTTACGAGTTTCTTCGTTGTCCTTTAGTAAGAATGTGATACTTTCTTTAGTATGCTTTTCCACTTCAAATTCTTGATCTCTAGCAAAACCATGCTGACCTAAGTGATAGCTTTTTCCATTGTAAGTATATTCATCATTTTTTAAACGACCTACGATTGGAAAAAGAACCGGTGCATGACGACCCCAAACTTTTGGATCTGCTTGCCACATGTATTCATGTCCAGTATGAATGCCCTTTACACTTACAATTTCTGCTCCTTTAGTAGAAATTGTAACTTTTAACATATTATTTTCAATTGTATAGTCCATGTTATTTGCCCTTTATTAAAGAATAAACTTAGTAAGATCCTTATTAGTAATTATATCACTAAGTTTGTCTTCAACATATGCTTCAGTAATGGTAATTTCTCCCATTTCCATATCAGGACCTTCATAAAGAACATCTTCTAATAATTTTTCAAGAATAGTTGAAAGTCTACGTGCTCCAATATTATCAGTGCCTTGGTTGACATCAAAAGCAATTTGAGCAATTTTATCTACTGCTTCTTGAGTAAATACAAGTTTAATTCCATCAGCATGCATTAAAGCAATGTATTGCTTTAATAAGGAGTTTTCTGGATCTTTCAAAATCTTAACAAAATCATCCTTAGTAAGTGCGTTTAATTCTACACGAATTGGAAAACGACCTTGAAGTTCTGGAATCAAATCACTAGGCTTACTTTCTGCAAAGGCACCAGCTGCAATAAATAAAATGTGGTCAGTTGATACTGGACCATATTTTGTTTGAATAGTTGAACCTTCTACAATAGGTAAAATATCACGTTGAACACCTTCACGAGATACTTCTCCTGAAGTTTTCTTGTTGCCAGCAGTAATCTTGTCAATTTCATCAATAAAAATAATACCGTTATTAGTAGTACGTTCAATAGCCTTTTGATAAATATTATCATAGTCGACCATCTTACGTGATTGATCTTGAATCAAAACTTCACGAGCTTCTCTTACAGGTAAGGTACGCTTAACTTTCTTCTTAGGAGTTAAGCGATCAAGCATAGAGCTCATGTCCATACCCATTTGCCCCATCATATCACTCATTGGGTTAACTTTTGGTGCTTGATCAACTTCAATAGTTACTTCTTTATCTTCTAAAAGTCCTTGCTTTAATTTTTCTGCAACACTTAAACGTTTTTCACGAATATCAGCTGGAACTTCATCTTCCTTATTATCGTTTTGATCGTTGCTATCAAGACCTCCACCAAGCATTGAAAGCATACTTTGAAGTTGTTGCATTTGATCTTCGCGCTTTTCTTTCTTTTCTACTGGAACAAGCAAACGAATAAGTTCTTTATTTGCTTCTTTAGTAGCTTCACTACGTACTCGATCAAATTGGTCCTTTTCTTCCATTCTAACAGCTTCATTTACTAAGTCACGAACCATTGATTCTACATCTCGGCCTACGTAACCCACTTCAGTAAACTTAGTAGCTTCCACTTTTACAAATGGTGCATCAACAATAGTTGCAAGACGACGTGCAATTTCAGTCTTACCAACACCAGTAGGTCCGGCCATTAATAAGTTTTTTGGTGTGATATCTTTTTGCATGTCTTTTGAAAGTTGCATTCGACGATAACGATTGTAAAGTGCAATTGCAACTGACTTTTTAGCTTCATCTTGGCCAATAATATATTGATTTAAAATATCTACGATTTTTTTTGGAGTTTTAATTGCCATATCTTTCTCCTTAATTAAAGTTCATCTGTATGAATTTGGTCATCAGTAAAAATATCAATTCCTGAAGCAATCTTTACTGCTTCATGTGCAATTTCTGTTGCGTCCATTTCATCAGTATGTCTTGTCATAGCAATTGCAGCAGCTTGTGCAAAATTACCGCCTGAACCAATTGCAACTACATTTTCATCTGGTTCAATAACTTCGCCACCACCAGAAATCAAAAGTAAATCATCCTTATTAAAAGCAATAAGCATTGCATTTAACTTTTGTAAAGTTGGATCTTTTCTCCATTCTTGTGCCATTTCAACAGCTGCGCGACGAAGATCACCACTATAAGTTTCAAGTTTGCCTTCTAGCATATCTTGCAAACTAACAGCGTCTGCAACACCGCCTGCAAATCCAATAACTACACGATCATGATAAATACGACGAATTTTTTTAGCAGTTGCTTTAGCAATTACCTTTTCGCCTAAAGTTACTTGACCATCTCCAGCAATAGCTGTTTTTCCATTATATTTAACTGAACAGATTGTTGTCATAATTTACCCCTCAATTTATAAATGTCTACTTTTATAATTATATTACTTATTGAAAGCAATTACATTTATTATTTTAAAACACTTTCTTTAAATTTGTCTAAACTTTCTAATCCACGTTCACTAACTTTTAAGTGACGTTCTTTTTTATTGCGGATTTTCTTACCTTCTAAACCTGGCAAAAGCGCAAAGCTAGCATTCATTGGTTGGAAATGCTTCGGATTAGTAGTTGTAACATAATTTGCCATTGAACCTAAAGCAGTATCTTTTGGAAAGGCAACTGTATCCTCACCAAGAGCACGACGTGCTGCATTGATTCCTGCAACTAATCCACTTCCTGCACTTTCTACATAGCCTTCAACTCCAGTCATTTGTCCAGCAAAGAATAAACCAGCTTGATTTTTTGCTTCATAACCAGCAGTTAACACTTCAGGGGAAGCCATATAAGTGTTACGGTGCATTTTACCATAACGAACAAAACGAGCATTTTCAAGTCCTGGGATCATTGAAAAGACACGCTTTTGCTCACCATATTTTAAGTGAGTTTGAAAACCAACAATATTATACATTGAAGCAGCTGCATTATCTTGACGAAGTTGAACTACTGCATATGGAGTTTTACCAGTATGAGGATCTTCCAATCCAACTGGTTTAAGTGGACCAAAAAGCATAGTTTTTGCTCCACGACCTGCCATAACCTCAATTGGCATACAGCCTTCAAAAACATCTTGCTTTTCAAAACCGTGCATTTCTGCAGTTTCTGCTTTGATTAATTCTTTAGCAAACTTTTCATATTGTTCTTTATCCATTGGACAATTGAGATATGCAGCTTCACCACGATCATAGCGAGACTTTTTATAAACAATATCCATATCAATTGAATCAGAAGCTACAATTGGTGCAGCAGCATCAAAGAAGTGCAAACTATCTGTACCAGAAAACTTTTGAATTTCTTTGGCTAAAGCATCACTAGTCAATGGACCTGTTGCAATTACAGTAATACCATCTTTAGGAATTTCTGTAATTTCTTCATCATGAATTGTCACATTGTCTAAATTATGGATAGTATCTGTTACATATTTACTAAAACGATCACGATCTACAGCTAATGCTCCTCCAGCAGGAACCTGAGTTTCATCAGCTGCCTTCAATATAAGAGAATCAAGATGACGCATTTCTTCTTTTAAAAGTCCAACGGCATTTGATAATTGATTAGACCGCATGGAATTAGTACAAACAAGCTCTGCTAATTCTCCAGTCTCATGAGCAGGAGTTGTTTTCTTTGGACGCATTTCATAAAGATCAACGTGGATACCGCGTTTAGCAAGTTGCCAAGTAGCTTCACTACCCGCTAGTCCTCCACCAATAACTGTTACTTTTTTAGGCATGTGTCTCATCCTTTACTTAAAAATTTCCTATTTATCAATATATCATTAAATCATCAAAAGACTATAATTATCTGCATGAATATTAATTATTTTTAATATTTTTTACAAAAAAGCGCATTAAGAACTGATATGATCTCAAATAATTAAAAAATCAATCAATGTTACCTAATGCGTTTTTTATTTGCTAATTTTCATTATCTTCCTGTGGTTCTTCTTTATAATCACCATTTGGACATAGTACTACTAGACCTTTTTTTGTCTTCTTTTGAACTAAGAAATGACCATCATTTGGACAATTACGTCCAATTGGTTGATCCCAAGATACAAAATCACAGTCTGGATAACGTGAACAACCATAAAACTTACGGTTTCGCTTAGATTTCTTTTCTACTACATCACCTTTACCACATTTTGGACAAGTAACACCAACTTTTTTAACTATTGGTTTAGTATTACGGCAATCTGGGAAACGTGAACAAGCATAGAATTTTCCATATCTACCAAGTTTTATTACCATTGGAGCTCCACAAATATCACAGTTAAATCCTGCAGGCTCATCTTTAATTTGAATCTTTTCAATCTTTTCTTCAGCTGTATCCAGTTCTTTTTTTAATGGTTGGTAGTAATTATCTACTACATTGGTCCATTGTTTTTTACCACCTTCAACATTGTCCAGATCATCTTCAAGCTGAGCTGTGAAATCTACGTTAACAATATCTGGGAAAAATTCTTCAATTAACTTATCAACAATTTCTCCTAATTCTGTTGGAACAATTGAACGCCCCTCAAGTTTTACGTAGTAACGTCTTTGAATAGTATCAATAGTAGGAGCATAAGTAGATGGACGACCAACACCATTTTCTTCAAGAGCATGTACTAAACTAGCTTCAGTATAACGAGCTGGTGGTAAAGTAAAGTGCTGTTTATTATCGGATTTATCTAATTTAACCTTGTCGCCTTCTTCAAGATTTGGCAATTCAACATTTTTTTCATGTTGATTATCATAAACTTTAGTAAATCCGGCGAATTTCATTTTTGAACCAGTGGTTCTAAAAATCACACCGTTTTGAACAATATCTGCTCTTACAGTGTCATAAACTGCTGGTGTCATTTCACTTGCTAAAAATCTCGACCAAATAAGTTTATATAAACGATATTGTTCTGTAGTTAAAACTTTTTTCAATGAATCTGGTGTTCTATATACACTAGTTGGACGAATTGCTTCATGGGCATCTTGAGCATCTTCTTGATTTTTAAAGTGACGTTGGCTTTTTGCAGCAAATTCTGCTCCATAATTTTCATGCAAAAACTTAGAAGCTTCTGCTTGAGCAACCGGAGAAGTACGCTTAGAGTCAGTTCTCATATAAGTAATTAAGCCGACAGTTCCTTCTTTACCTAAACTAATTCCCTCATATAGCTGCTGGGCAATACTCATAGTTCTTCTAGTTCTATACCCTAAACGTTTATTAGCTTCTTGTTGCATAGTTGAAGTAGTAAATGGAGCAGCTGGCTGGCGACGACGCTGGCGAGTAACTACTTTTTCAACAGTAAAATCTTTCTTTTTATCAATTTTACTTAAAATTTCCTGCACAGCATCGTTATTCGGTAGTTCTTTCTTTTTACCATCTATTCCATAAAAACTAGACTTAAAGAGCTTCTTACCCTTTTTAAAATCAGCATCTATTGTCCAATATTCTTTAGGCTTGAAATTCTTGATTTCTTTTTCACGGTCGATTACTAATTTTAATGCTACAGATTGAACTCTACCAGCACTGAGGCCTTTTTTGACCTTTGCCCATAAAATAGGAGATAAGGAATATCCCACAATTCTATCTAACACACGCCTTGCTTGTTGAGCATCTACTGTATCCATATCAATTGTGCGAGGATGCTTAAAGCTTTCCTTAACTGCATCTTTTGTAACTTCATTAAAAGTTACACGGTTTTTAGCATTTTCATCTAAATCTAAAGCATGAGCTACATGCCATGCAATAGCCTCTCCTTCACGATCCGGGTCAGAAGCCAAATAAACATCTTTAGCTTTTTTAGCTTCCTTTTTTAATTCTTTAATTGTATCGCCTTTGCCACGAATTGAAATATATTTTGGTTTATAGTTATTTTCAAAATCAATTCCCATTTGTGATTTTGGTAAATCACGAATATGACCTTTAGAAGCAATAACATGATAGTTACTTCCAAGATACTTTTCAATGGTTTTAGCTTTTGCAGGAGATTCCACAATTACTAGTGTCTTTTTACGTTTTTTAGTTGTTTTCTTTTTTGGTTTACTTACTTTAGTAGGCATTAAATGCCTCCTTTATTTTATTATTTAAAAAATCTACTAGCTTGAGAATAAAATACCTGTGTTGGAATTGTCAAATCTTTCTGTTTTTAAATTAAAATCTACTATTGGAGTTGCTCCTGCTTCAATCAATTTGTTAGGTCCTTTAGAAAGGTTACTTGTTATAGGTCCGGGAACTGCATATACATCTCGATTTTCTTGTAATGCGAGATTAGCTGTAATTAATGAGCCGGATTGTTCGCGAGCTTCAGTAACAATTACACTTTGAGATAAACCAGCTAAAATACGATTTCTTTCAGGAAAACGAAACGGTCTAGGAGGAGTATCTGGTAAATATTCACTGAGAAGTAAACCTGATTCAATAATTTCATTTTGAAGATTCTGATTTTCAGCAGGATAATAGTGATTTAACCCATTACCAATAACAGCAATTGTTTTTCCATTATTGGCAAGGGATGCTTCATGAGCCATTTTATCTACGCCTTTTGCTAGGCCACTTGCAACTACATATCCTTGCTTAATTAATTTAGGAGTAAGTTCAGTTATTACATTTTGACTATAAACTGTTGCAGCGCGTGCACCAACAATAGTAATGATATTTTTCTGCATTAAACTAACATCCCCACGAGCAAATAAAATCAAAGGTGGTTGATAAATTTGCCTCAATTTTTCTGGATATTCATCATCAAAGAAACTGACAACTTTACACTGAGCATTTATTCTGTCGATAGTTCTTTTATAATCATCATTATGATACGCATTAAGTGCCTTTTCACGCAAGTCAAAAGATAATTGCATTTGTTCTAAATTTTCTATATCAACTTCATCAGTATCAAGCTGACTTGCGATTTGAAGCATTTTCACGTATCCAATACCCTTTTGCAATTTTAATCTCAATAAAAATTCTTTAATATTCATGGTAAAAGCCTCCATTAACAATTACGTCAAAAAATGGAGACTTTTCGTATTATTTATAAAAATTGCTTACTGGGGCAAAAGTTTTCCTATGGATTGGAGTTGGTCCGTATTTTTTCAAAGCATTAATATGAATCTTAGTTCCATAACCAGCATTTTTTGAAAAACCATATTCTGGATAAATTTTATCATAATCATCCATTAGCTTGTCTCGAAACACTTTGGCGACAATTGATGCAGCAGCAATTGAATTAGATTTTGCATCCCCTTTGATTAATTCTGTTTGTGGAATATCAAGAGGCACATTCATAGCATCTACCAAAAGAGCATCTGGTTTTTGTGATAAATTAAGTACAGCATCTTTCATTGCTAATCTATCCGCCTCATAAATATTAACTTTATCAATTATTTTCGGGCTCTTTATTCCAATTCCTACAGCTACTGCTTTTTCTAAAATTTTAGGATATAATTCCCATCTTCTGTTAGGACTCAGTTTTTTTGAATCATTAACTTCTAATAAATCAAAACTTTCGTCAATAATAACTGCTGCTGTAACTACAGGACCTGCAAGAGGACCACGTCCTACTTCATCTACTCCAGCAACAATTTGTCCTTTTTTCCAAAATTCTCTTTCATACTTAAATCTAGTAAGAAACTCTGTCTTTTTTTGAGCTAATTTTTCTTGTTTTCTAGTATAGCTCTGTAATAACTTTTGAACGCCACTTCTTGAATCTTGACGAAGAGCTATTAATTCTTCTTCATTAACTTCTTCACTATTTAAAAGCTCTTTTATTTCCTTAATTGTCATTTTTTACTCTATCTAAAGTAATTCTACCAATTTTTCCTTTTCTCAATCTTTGAAGCATATAAAGAGAGAATCTATCATAATCATCCCTCATCCCATATACATTAGTCATTGCTAATAATAAATCCGGGTCACTAATGTTTTCAATATTTTCTTTACTTGTTCGAGCAAACTTTACCAAGTCATTCATGTAATACTTACGTAAATTTTTTAAAACAAATAAAGCCACATCGTCTGCATGAAAAATACTGTCTTTTATTGCACCAAATGCTGCCAGCTTGTAACCAACTTCTTGATCTTCAAATTTAGGCCACAAAATTCCCGGTGTATCTAAAATTTGAATATTAGTTTTAGTCTTTAACCAAGTTTGTCCTTTAGTTACACCCGGCTTGTTACCAACTTCAGCAACGTTTCTTCCCACCAAACGATTAATAATCGTAGATTTACCACAGTTTGGAATTCCTGCTAAAGCAATTCTAATTGTAGGATTTGAGGCACCTTTTTCTTCTAGCTTTTTAGTTTTAGCACTGGCTGCTTTTTTTATTAAATGAATTAAAGCTTGCATATTTGTATTATGAAGTGAATCCATTGCCATTACAAACTTACCAGGTTGTTGTAATTTCTTTTGCCATAATTTAGTCATTACAGGATCTGCTAAGTCGGCTTTATTCAAAATGATTAAGTGTGGTTTATTGCCAACAAGTTCTTCAATCATTGGATTACGTGAAGCTTGTGGAATTCGTGCATCTAAAACTTCCACAATCACATCAATCAATCCTAATTTATCTTCTAATTGATTACGAGCCTTGTTCATATGACCTGGATACCATTGAATTGTTGCCATAATATTCTCCTTTTTAATTAAAACTATTCTTCATCACGTAAAAATATCACTTCAGCTAACAAAATTTGTCGATATAACGATTTAAAGCTACTGCGATATTCATCTTGTTGCTGAGCGATTTGACCTAAATAATTTCTTTCTAACCTAAACGCATATCGATAAACTTCATCTCGAAATTCTCTTTCATTTTCTGAAAGTTCAGGATTTTTAATAGATTTTTTTAACTCACGTAAAAAATCTTGCATCGAAGTTTCATTAATTTGTGCATTAAGATCAAACTTTATTTGCTTTCTAATTTTTTTAGGAAGATAAATTTTATCAAGTTCTGTTAATGCATAATCGACCATTTTTCGTCTAATTTTATTTATTTCTGCTTCCTGTTCTAAATCAGTCTTCTGCTTAGGCAAGATAAATTTAAATAAGACGGTCGGAATCACCATACTCAAGATTATCAAAACAGCTTCACTGAATAAAATCAAGTGAAAATTATTACTACTAATTAAAGTATGATCTAATGTGTAAGCTAACGCAAAAGTTACTGCTCCATGAATTCCTCCAAGAGCAAAAATCCACGCATCTTTATTTGATAATTTTTCCACAAAAAAACTATATAAATATCTAACTAATACGTTAGCAATGTATAAAATTATACCAATCCAAATTGCTAAGTCAATTCTATTAGGTAAAAGTGCTCCATCGCTTGTTTCAACAATAGTTAATCCTAGTCCAATAAAAACAATAGTATTCAAAAAATCACTTATAAAATTACTCAATTGAATACTGCTATAAATCATATAGATATTCGTTAATCGACTTCGTTCAAGTTCAGCTCTATGAACTAATCCTGCAACTACAACAGCAATAATTCCTGAAATATGAAGCCATTCAGCAAAATAATACAATAAAAAAGGCGTTAGCAAATATATAGCTATTAAAGCATTAGCTGGATTATAACTTCCTTTGACAAAACGTAAATTAGTACGTACTAATTTTTGCCTGAATAAAACTAAAATTCCTGCTACAAGTAATCCAACAAGTATGCCACCTCCTGCTGAATATAAAAAACTAGTTATGGTATGCGTTATTTCTAGTTTTTTAGATAAGTACCATGTCGTTGCCATTTCTAATAAGATTATTCCTGACGCATCATTAAATAAAGACTCGCTTTGTAAATATTTGCTAACCTTACTTGGCATTTTTAAACCATGAGTAACAGATTCAGTTGCTGTAGCATCAGTTGGAGTTGAAATTGCTGCCAAAATAAAACTTAATGGTAAAGCAAGTCCAATTAACCACTTTATCCCAAAAGCTGCTATAACAGTTGCAAGAACAATCATAATAACCGTAATACTGACAATTGACTTCCAACTACGTGCAATTGCATATAAGCTATTCTTCTGTCCTTCAAAAAATAATAAAGGCGCTACAACTAATCCCATAAATAGTTCCGGATTTCCCATAAATATTCCTGAATCAAATTGAGGAATAAAAGCAATTAAGACTCCAATGCCTAAAGCCACATAGTTTACTGAAATATTTCTTAAAAACCAATTTTGAACAATCATTGCTAAGCAAGAGCTCAAAACTAAAACTGTAATTCCATAAAGTACTTGCATATATTTCTCTCACCTTCAATTAAAAAAGCCCCCCATATGGGGACTAATTTTTAATATGACATTTTTTCTTCATACATTTTATATGTTTCATCAAAAATTGACATACTTGACAAATAACTAGCATTTAATTCTAAATAATCTGATAACTTTTCATAATTTTGTTCTTGTTTTGGAAAAGTTGTATCATATTGTGCATCATTTGCGAATTGAGCTATTTCACTTTTAGAACTAGAATTTCTAAGAGTCATCAAATAACGGTAAAAACTTTCTCGATAAGCCATAACTTACTCCGTATAATAAAGAATTGCATATGCGCCATTTCCTGCGTGTGTAGCAATTATTGGACTGGTTTCTTGAACTAAAACGTTAATTTTAGGATTTATTGCTCGAATTTTATCAGCTAATTCTTCCATTGCCTCTGGCGTATCTACATAAGATATTCCTACTTCTGGAATTCTATCTTTATTTGCTTCAATATCTGCTAAAACCCTTTCATCAAATGCTTTAGAAAACTTCTTACCGCGTCCTTTTTTAGCGACAATTAGTTCACCACCTGGCATTTGAAGCTCAATTCGAATATTGAGAAGAGTAGCTATTTTACCTGATAAAGCACCCAGACGGCCACCTTTAATTAGATTCTTTAAGTCTACAACCATCATATGCAATTTTTGACTCTTTTTAATTTTATTAATATGTTCAAGAATCTCTTCGACGTTTTTACCTTCTTGTGCATCTTTAGCTGCTGCTAAAACTTGAAATCCTTCTGCACGGTCTGTTAATTCTGAATCAACTAGATAAACATGGTCTGACTGATTTGCAATTTCTGCTGCTTGTCTAGCGGCATCAATTGTACCGCTAAGTGCTTTTGCCAAAAAAATTCCAATTACTTCGCTGCCATCTTTTGTAAGATCTTTAATTGTTTCTGCAAAACGACCAATTGGTGGCTGACTAGTTTGCGGAAGCTCTTTAGCTTCATTCATTTTGCGTACAAAGTCGCTACGACTTATGTCTACTCCATCAACATAAGTCTTGCCATCTATGGAAATTGATAATGGAACAACTGTAATGTTGTATTTTTCAATTTCTTCGGATGTTAGTTGAACAGATGAATCTGTCATAATTTTAATTTTTGACAATGTATTCGCCCTCAATTCTAATATACTTTTTTATCCTGTGATAAAATATAAGCATGTATATAAGCTAGTATATCAAAAAAATTAATTAAAAAAACTAGAAAAAGGATGATAAAAATAATTATGAATTTAAAAGAGCTTTGGCAAGAGCCAAAAAATCGCTCCAAAACATACTATATCTTAGATAATATTTTTAGTGCAATAACACATGGGATAGGATTTGGATTATCTGTTGCAGGATTAGTAGTACTTATTGTAAGAGCAGCTCATACAGGAAGTGCGATGCGAGTTGTTACTTTTACAATTTATGGCTCATGTTTAGTCCTTCTTTATCTATTTTCTACTTTGTATCACAGTCTAATTTTTACTAAGGCTAAAAATGTTTTTCAAATATTTGATCATTCATCTATTTTTTTGCTAATTGCGGGTTCTTACACTCCATATTCCTTAGTTGCAATTGGAGGAGCTTGGGGATGGACTTTATTCGGACTTATCTGGGGATTAACTATCTTTGGTATTTTATATTATATTTTTAATCGTGGAAAACACGTAGTATTTGATACTATTTTATATGTTGCAATGGGATGGTTAGTAATTTTATCAGGAAGCTATCTTTATGTTCGTCTTAGTCCAGCTGGATTTTGGCTACTTGTTGGAGGCGGAGTTGCTTATACAGTAGGAGCAATTTTATTTACCATGCGTAATGTGCCTTTTATCCATGTTATTTGGCATATGTTTGTAATGCTGGGATCCATCTTGATGTATTTTTCAGTTTTATTATATGTTTAAAAAACTCAGGAATTATTTCCTGAGTTTTTCTTTTACTAATTTTGTTCTTGAATAAATTTTTTTATTGCCGACTCTGAATTTTCCAATTCATTTGAAACAACTTTTTCTTTAATTTTATCTAGCATCATTCCTAATTTAGGTCCTGGACGCACTCCCTGCTGAATAAGAAAACGACCATCAATAACAAGCTCTGAGGCCTTTTTTATTGGTAAAGAAGTATAACGGTCAACTAATGCCTTTGAATCTACTGGTTGGCCTAAAATATGGGCTACATCAATTGTATTAAGCAGTATTTCTTGACCTATCTTAAATAATTCATAATCACTTGGCGTACGTTCAGCTAATAAATCAAAACATTCTACGATTCTTTCTACTGAATCAGTAGTTGCGTTTGAATTTTTCCAATCACGCATAAATTTGCCAATTTTTTCATTGGGTAATTTTAACAAAATAATTATAATTGCCCAAAGACTAGTTTCTAAGGTTGGACTAAACTTTAAACTTGGAAAAATAGACAATAAATCACTTTGTCCAGCAAAGTCTGGTACATCTTCACTTAATTTAGTATCTAAAAATATCTGAAATGCTTGCCGTGAATGAGGCCCTAATCCCATCTTAACAAACTCATCACGAATTCTTTCTACTGAAATTTTCTGGAGTAACTCATGATTATCACTAACTGCTTGTTGAGTTTTTTCTTCTAAACTAAATTCTAACTGACTCATAAATCTAACTGCACGCATCATTCTAAGGGCATCTTCATGAAAACGCGTCTCAGGATTACCCACAGCTCGTATAACGCGCTTTTGTAAGTCATCCAGTCCATTAAACAAATCAACAATTTCACCGCTTGTACTCATTGCTAGAGCATTAATTGTAAAATCTCGTCTTTTTAAATCTTCTTCCAAGTTTTGAACGAAAGTTACATGATCTGGTCTACGATAATCTTGGTAGCCTGATTCAGTTCTAAAGGTAGTAATTTCATAACTTTCTCCACTGTACAAAACTGTAACAGTACCATGCTTAATTCCTGTATCAATAGTTTTTTCAAACAATTCTTTTACTTCTTCAGGATATGCACTAGTTGCTATATCCACATCATGGATATGTCTATCTAAAAGCAAATCACGGACTGATCCACCAACAAAGTAAGCTTCAAATCCAGCCGATTCTAATTTTTCTAAAACTGGCATTGCTTTTGTAAATATTTCTGGTAATTTTTCTATTTTCATCACTAAATCAACTCGTTTAATCTGTATTTATTTTAAAAATATGATAATTTAAAAGTAAGAGCCATATTTAAAAAGAAGGAGGTAATATTATGAAAAAAATTAATTCTAAAACAATTTTCGAATTGTTTATGATTGCAATTGGATGCGCAATTTATGGCTTAAGCCTCGATATGATTTCTGTTCCTAATAAATTAGCTGACGGAGGAATCAGTGGGATTGCACTAATTCTTCGTCACTTTTGGAAAATTAATATGGGATTATCTACATTAATTCTCAATATTCCTTTAATTATTTTAGGATACCATTTTATGGGAAAACATTTATTAGCATACACTATTTGGGGAACAATCTGTCTCTCCTTCTTTTTAGCATTTTGGCGTCTTGTTCCTATTATATCGCAACTTAATCTTGAGCACGACCTATTCTTGTCAGCAATTTTAGCTGGTAGCTTATCTGGATTTGGTCTGGGGTTGGTTTTTCGCTATAATGGCACTTCTGGTGGCACAGATATTATAGCGCGGATATTTCAATTAAAGTTAGGTATTCCTTCTGGAAAAACCTTACTAGCTTGTGATGCGCTTGTTTTATTGGCTTCACTTTCATATCTTGACATTAAACATATGATGTATACTTTGTTTGCATCATATGTTTTAGCCAAAGTAATGGATACTGTCCAACAAGGTGCTTATTCTGCAAGAGGTTTGTTTATTATTTCCAATAATTACCAAGAAATCGGAACCGTAATTAATAATAAACTTGAGCGTGGCTTTACTTATTTAAAAGGTATTGGTGGCTACCAAAAAACTGAACGTCCTGTAATTTATGTTGTTGTATCTCCGCGAGAAGTGCCAATTATTAAAAATTCAGTCGAAAAAATTGATCCTAATGCCTTCATTTCTATAATAGAAGTTCATGAAGCGCTCGGTGAAGGTTTCACCTATGAACAGAAAAAATTAAAATTATTCAAACACAGATAACAAAAAAACATGCTAAGCATGTTTTTATTTTTACTATCAAAATTATATTTTATTCTTTATAAATATTGATTATAAAGATCTTGCATTTCATCATCTTCTGGAACTAGTTTCAAATAATTTTGTAGTAATTGTTTAACTACAGTTTGAGAACCCGCCTCATTATTGAAGAAAATAATCATTTGTTTTAAAAAGTCTGAATTATTTTTAAAATCTGGATAAGCTAATAAAAACTCTCCTCGTGCTTTTTCACGATTATCTAATTCTTCATATGAAAGAGCCATGTTCCAATGAGCTTGTGGCTCTATTTCATCGTCTTCTAAATCCTTGAACAAGCTTAAGTTTTCTTCATTCTTATTTTCATGTAAGTACAAATTAGACAACTGCATTCTTAAATCACTATTCTCTGGAGCTATTTCTAACCCCTTCTTTAGTAAATCTTCCGCTGTGGTTAAATCATTCAGATTAGCTGCCGCTTTAGCACCTAATGAATATAAAGTCTCATCTAATTCATTATATGCAAGACCTGCTTGAGCAGAACGTAAAACCTGGTCATCATCATGCTTATGTTGATATGCCTGTGCTAATAATGGATAAGCATTAACATAATCTGGGCTTTGATCAATAACTTCATCAAGATATTTAATAGCTTGATCATCATCATTTACAGCTAACATCACAAGACCTGCTTGATATTTACTATCAATATCTAAAATAGCACTACTATTATTTCTAATAACTTCTGCTGCATCTTCATAACGTCCCAATTTAGCCATAGTTTGAAATTCACGTTGAACTAAATTTACTTCGCCAAATGTTTTCTGAGATTCAACTAAGTCTTGATATAAAGCCAGTGCTTGTTCATATTCACCGCTCATATAATCCAATTCTGCTAATCCAAACTTAATTGCATCTTCATTAGGAGCTAATTGAAGAGCTTTCATTAATTTGTTTTTAGCAGTTTCAATAAAGCCATTAGTTTGATAATAATCCGCTTGGACTAACAAACTATCTAAATAGGCAGCTGAATCTTCAGGAACATCATATAACAATGATAATCCATCGTCATCATTACCATCATTTAATAAAATTTCAGCTAAATAAACCTTAAATAAATCTTCTTTAGGAAATCTTACAACTAATGCACGATAAACTTCTTTAGATAAATTAGTAAACCCATAATTAGTTAAGTTTTCAGCAAGAGAAGCCAAAACTTCAGGCTCATCATTATCAAGGGCTTGTTTTAACAAAATTTTTTCTTGTGAAAAATCATGATTTTCTATTGCATCTAATAATTGTTCTGAATAAGTCATATTTTTCCTCCATTCAAATTAATATTGTACACAAAAAAGCACTTGGTATAAAACCAAGTGCTTTTAAATTAAGAACTATTTTAGTCCTTAACTGCATCCTTAAGAGCCTTACCTGCTTTAAATGCTGGTACGTTGCTTGCAGGGATTTCGATTTCATCACCAGTTTGTGGATTACGACCTTTACGAGCTGCACGATGACGTACTTCAAAAGTACCGAAGCCAATCATTTGAACCTTATTACCTTCTGAAAGATTCTTTTCAATTGCACCAAAAATTGCATCTACAGCTGCAGTAGCTTGCTTTTTCTTCATATTAGTTGCTTCAACAACTTCTGAAATCAATTCTGCCTTATTTGCCATATTTAATTCACCTCCCAAAAATTTCCTTACTTAATGATAGAGGAAATTTTATTACTAAACCAAAATATCATAAAAACTCTATAGTAACAAGCTTTTATAAAATATTTGTTACTATTTTCGTCTGCGTGGAATAATTTTTATAGGTGTCCCAGTAAAATCAAAGTTTTCACGTAATTGATTGATTAAAAATCTTTGATATGAAAAGTGCATTAACTCTGGATCATTAACAAATACTACAAAAGTTGGTGGATCAGTTTTAACTTGAGTCATGTAGTATACCCGCAATCTTTTACCTTTTACTAAAGGTGTTGGAACAAGCTTACTTGCTTCCAAAAGTAAGTCGTTAAGTACACTGGATTGAATTCTTTGATTTTGGTTTTTGTATACTTTCTTAACCATCTTTGGAATTTGATCTATTCTTTGACCAGTTTTTGCAGATACAAATAAAATAGGTGCATAATCAAGATACTGAAATTCTTGTCTAATAACCTTTTCAAAATCTTTAGCACTTGTACTGTTTTTCTCTGGCAAATCCCATTTATTAACTAAAATGATAATTCCACGACCTGCCTCATGTGCATATCCAGCCACATGCTTGTCTTGTTCTCTAATGCCAGTACTTGCATCGAGAACCAAACAAACCACGTCTGAGCGTTCAATAGCGCTCATAGCACGCAAAACAGAGTATTTCTCGGTTTTTTCATAAACCTTTCCTCGTCGTCTAATTCCGGCTGTATCAATCAACTTGAATTTAGTATCATCTGCAACAAAAGGAGTATCTACGGCGTCGCGAGTAGTTCCTTCTTGATTAGCCACAATTACACGTTTTTCACCTAAGAGTTTATTAACTATAGATGATTTTCCAACATTTGGACGACCAATCATACTAAATGAAATTACATCATCATCTTTACGGTCAATATCCTGAGGAAATTCACTTACAATTTTATCAAGCAAATCCCCAATACCTGTACCATGACTACTTGAAACAGGAACTGGATCACCTAAACCCAAACTATAAAAATCATAAATATTAGCTCTTTGTTCAGGATTATCTGCTTTATTAACTGCTAAAATGACTGGTTTTTTAGTTCTATAAAGAAGTTGTGCTACTTTTTCATCAAGATCAGTTACTCCATTAACTACACTAGTTAACATAACGATAACATCTGCTTCTTCGATAGCAATTTCTGCTTGAGCACGAATTTCTTCTTCAATTTTGCCATCTTCCCAAGTGATACCACCAGTATCAATTACATCAAACTTGCGTCCTAACCATGCAGCTTGAGCATAATTTCTATCACGTGTTACACCTGGTTTATCCTCTACAATTGCTAAACGTTCATTTATTATACGATTAAATAATGTTGATTTTCCAACATTTGGACGACCAACAATCGCTACTACCGGTAAAACCATATTTCCGCCTCCTTGAAATTATTTTAATTAATAAAAAAAGCCGACATTGTCGGCTTTTTTATCATATGATTATTGACGGTCCTTTAATTGGTCACCAATAATGTCACCCAATGCAAAGCCGTTGTCGTCACCACTCATGTACTTCTTGTTTACAGAGTTTTCGTTGCGTGAACGACGTGGACGAGAACCTTCTGATGAAGCGTTAGGGTCTGCAGCCTTGATTGAAAGTGAAATTCTTCTGTCGCTAGGGTCAATGTTCAATACCTTAACCTTAACAGTTTGACCAACCTTCAAAACATCGCTTGGCTTGTCAACGTGCTTGTTTGAAATTTCTGAAACGTGTACTAAACCTTGAATACCATCAGCAACTTCTACAAAAGCACCAAAGTTAGTTAATGACTTAACTTCACCTTCAAAAACATCACCTTCATTTAAGTCAGCAGTTGCTTGTTCAAATGGGGAAGGTTCTGTTTGCTTAATTGACAAGGAGATACGATGTCTGTCATCGTCAATACCGATAACTTTAACCTTAACATCTTGACCAGCCTTCAAAACATCGCTTGGCTTATCAACATGCTTGTAAGAAATTTCTGAAATGTGAACTAAACCGTCAACACCACCAACATCGATAAATGCACCAAAGTTAGTCAAACGTGAAACCTTACCTTCAACAACGTCACCAACAACTAATTGTGATGCAACGCTTTCGAATGCTTCTTCACGTTCTTCTTCAATTAAATCTTTGTGTGAAAGAATTAAACGATTCTTGTTTGGATCGATTTCAGTGATCTTAAGCTTCATAGTCTTACCAATGTAAGGCTTCAAATCTGAAACATAACGGTTAGAAATAAGTGAAGCTGGTAAGAAACCACGAGTACCAACATCAACGAGCAAACCGCCACGTACTGATGAAGTTACAGTACCTTCAATTGGGTTACCTTCTTCAAAGTCCTTTTGTAACTTATCGTAAGCTTCTCTTTCCTTTAAGCGAGTAACTGAGAAGAAAAATTCTCCGTTTTCTTTATCGCCACCAGCTCTTCTTAATACTAAGGCCTTGAACTTGTCGCCAGACTTAACTAAGTCACGTAAGTCTGCATTACGGTCTGCAGTGAATTCACGGCGAGTGATTACACCTTCAACACCGGCGTTTTCTACACCAACATCGATTTGGCCGTCTTCAACGTCTAAAACTTCGACATCGACAATATCTCCGACCTCAACTCCTTGCATTTGCTTTAATGCGTCTAAAAATTGATTACTGTTTTCTGACATATGTACCTCCCAAATATCATGTCCCATTTTAAATGAAAATCAGATATTTTTCTACTGTTTTGGCTTATTTTTTTACTTTTTTATTTATTTTTTTATTTTATTTAAGATTTCGTCAACAACTTGATCAATCGTCATGCTAGTTGTATCGATTTCAATAGCATCATCTGCCTTTTTTAAAGGTGAGATTTTTCTATGAGAATCTTTATAATCTCTAGCTGCGATATCTTTTTCGATTTCTTCAACTGTTTGATCAGTTTGAATACCGCGCTCTTTAAAATCTAAAAGACGACGTTCAGCACGAGACTTAGCAGAAGCAACTAAAAATATCTTAACTTCTGCGTTTGGAAGCACTGTAGTTCCAATATCTCGACCATCCATAATTACATTGGTCTGACCTGCCATTTTTCTTTGCAAATCAACCATTTTTTCACGTACACCAGCTAAAGCTGATACTTGAGATACATTAGCAGAAATATCTGGTGTGCGAATCTCAAGAGAAATATCCTTGCCATCTGAATAGACTTTTTGTTCACCATTTTCAGATTTCAATTCAATTCCATCTTCATCAATTGCCTTTAATATACCACTTTCATCACCATAATCTAATCCATGATTACGTGCAATTACAGTGCAGGCACGATACATTGCACCTGTGTCAATGTATACAAATGACAATTTATTCGCAATAATTTTTGCGACTGTACTCTTTCCTGCTGAAGCAGGACCATCAATTGCTACTTGCATTTCACATCAGAAAAGTTATAAAACTTTTCTATCCTTTCTCAAAATTTACTGCTCTTCTTGCAGCTTAAGTGTTTGACCAGTTTTAACGCCTGAATCTGAATCTAAATCATTCAAACTCGCTAAAGCGCTAGCACTCATGCCATGTTTATTAGCGATACTTGAGAGGGTATCGCCTTCTTGCACAACATAAACCTTCGGATTTTCAGCAGCTGAAGAACTTGATTGCATATTTTTAGAGCTTGAAGAACTCAAAGAACTTGATTGCGTTGTAGAATTTAGCGTTTGCTTTTTATTGCTCTTCTTAGCTTTTATTTTAGACTTAGCAGCCGTCTTCTTTTTAGAGGATGATTGAGCCACCTTAGCCGTTTCTGCGGGTTGAGAAGCGCCTTTTTGATTCTCTGAAGCAAACTTATGAACAATCGGAATCAAGGCAATAATAATCACAATTAAAATTATAATTACTGCACCCCAGCGACTAGATCCCATATTATCATCATGATAATCAACTCTAGACTTGCTTGGACGTTCAACATGCTTATACGGTCCTTTTGGTTTTTGATCCATTTGGAATTTCCTCCAATCACTTAACTGCTTAATTTTAGCACACTTAACTAATAGTTTGAATACTAAAAAAATCAGCTTTTTGCTGATTTTAAAAATTAATTTCTAATGTTAAATCTTTTCCTCACAAAGGGCTTAATATTTTTTAATGTTGCTTCAAAAAGCAAATATACAACTATGCTATTAATTACACCTTTAAGTAAATTAAATGGGACAATTATACCAAAAATATAGGCACTCATTGACGGTAAATGTAAAAATTGACCTAAGTATACTTTTTCCGTAAAACTAAGTAAAGCACCATAACTATTAATAGCTGGCATGTTAGGAACTGAAAACATAGCATAAACTGGCGTCAAAATAAAAGCATTCATTAATGACAAAACTCCAGTCATCGCTATAATGCCGAGTAATAATCCAACAACAGGCATTAAATGTCCTTTCAAAGTTTTACGATTAGTTTTAGTTATATTTTTTGATAATAAATAAAACGGCAATGCAAATGAAATCGATGCCAAAAATGCTGCAAGTTGTCCAACAATACTCATTGGATTAAAACCGCTAAAAACTAAACTCAATAAAGATCTAATAAACGCAATAAAAATACCAGGACCGGCTCCAAAAATAAACATCCCGATGGTAATAATTACATCAGAAAAATCAAACTTTAAAAATCCAACGCCAGGCATAATTGGAATTTCAAGTTTCATTACAACAAATGAGATAGCTCCAATTAATGCATAAGCAATAACATTAGCTAAATTACTGGATCGTTTATTTACGTTTTCCATAATTGCTTACCTCCATAAAAACAGGTCTGCTGCTCCAGCAACAGACCTTATTAAAAGTAAGCATTATCTTCTTTTAAGTCAGTCTGTCTTCTCCCATCTAGACTATACTATCGGTATCCACATACGGATTCAGCCACTTACGTGGGTCGCGGACTTCCACCGCCGGTCGGGACTTTCACCCTGCCCTGAAGACAACAAACTTAAATATTTAATTACATTTTTAGTTTAGTCCAAGTGTTTTAATCTGTCAACTTCATTGTGGGATAATTCCCGGTATTGACCAGATGTAAGTGATTTCAAATCCAAGAAAGCATATCGTTCTCTAGCAAGTTTTAATACTTTATGACCAACAGCTTTGAACATTCTTTTTACTTGATGATAATGTCCTTCATGAATTGTTAATTGCACAATTTGATTATTTTTGCGTTTATCTGTATGTAATATTTTCACTTTGGCAGGCGCACTTTTATGGCCATCAAACTTAACACCATGTGTCAAAGACTTAATTTCTTCTGGAGTTAAAATTCCAGAAATTTTTGCAACGTAAACTTTTGGCACTTCATGCTTAGGGTGCATTAATTTATTAGCTAATTTTCCATCATTAGTCATCAATAATATGCCTGAAGTATCATAATCAAGTCGGCCTACAGGATATAATCTATAAGGGATTTCTTCAAAATAATCAACTACCGTTTTTCTACCTTTATCATCACTTGCAGTAGATACTACACCACGTGGCTTATAAAAAAGATAAGTATGCAAACTTTCTCTTTCTATTGGCTCACCATCAACAGTAATATTACTAAAAGTGTCTACCTTTGTCCCTAATTTAGTAACTACCTTTCCATCTACACGGACTCTGCCTGCAACAATCATTCTTTCCGCTTTTCTTCTAGAAGCGATTCCTGCTTCGGCAATAACTTTTTGCAAACGTTCTAATGCCATTAATTTTCCTCCTTTTGTTTTCTATCAAATAAATCTACTTCATTATCTTCAGATGTTAACTCATCTTCAAAATCTTCAATTACTGGTAAATCTGCTAAACTCTGATAGCCAAAATACTGCAAAAAATAATCGGTTGTAACATACAAGTTAGGATGCCCGGGAGCATCTTTTTTACCATTTGCTTTTATTAATCCACGCCAAATTAAAGTTTGAATTGCTCCAGAAGAATTTACTCCACGAATATCATCAATTTCAACTCTAGTAATCGGTTGGCGATAAGCTATAATAGATAAAATTTCTAATGCAGATTGACTAATAGTCTTGGAAATATCTTTTTGAAAATATTTTTCAACTATAGAACCTACCTCTGGTTTAGTTGCTAACTTACAATTATTATTAATTTGAAGTAATGTTAAACCGCATGAACTATCAGTAACTAATTTTTCAGTAAGTTCTTTTAATAAAATTAATAATTCATCTTCAGTCAATTTTAACAGATTTTCCAAAGATTCTTTACTTATGCCGTCATCGCCTGCAATGTACAATAAGGCTTCTAATTCAGCCAATTTAGTCATCATTATCAATTCTTTCTAAAGTTAAATCTCCAAAAGTTCTTGCTTGCTTTACTAAGCATTGATGGTTTTTACATAATTCTAATAATGCTAAAAATAAGCCAATCATATCTGAAATATCATTAAAATTATCAACACATGAAAAAAAGCTAATTTGCTTTTCTTTATTAAGTTGTTCTTTCAAGTAAGAAATCATATTATCAATAGATATTTCTTTTACTTTGATTAATGCTTTATCCGGATGTCTAACCTTCATTCTACGCATAACTAATGCAAAGGTATCAGCAAGTTCTGAAGACGTAATTTGTCCTAATGGTAATGGATGTACCTTTTCATTTGTAGATACACTAGCTTCTTTTGAGACTGTAATCGGAACTTCGTTATTTCTTTCTTTAAAGTAATGTGATATTTTCTTAAACAAAGAATATTGAACCAACTGCTGAACCAATTCATCTCTTGGATCTTCTTCCTGGTTTTCCTCATCGACAAAATCATTTTGTGGAAGTAAATATTGTGACTTAATTCTTAAAAGAGTTGATGACATAACAAAATATTCGCCTGCAACTTGTAAATTTAATCTTTGCATTTGTTTTAAATATGCTAAATATTGACTAGTAATTTGAGCAATAGGAATATCATAAATATCAATTTCTTGAGATTTAATCAAATGCAAAAGCAAATCTAAAGGTCCTTCAAAATTAGGCAATTCTAGTGTCAAGTTTTTATTCATCAGAATTATTCAAATCCTTTATCAAAAATGTGTATTCTGGAACTGCAGTAACAGTGAGTTTAGGGTGAGTATTAGCCAAACTTTTTAAAATCTTTTTTTCATACCTTTTTTCTCGAAATCCCGGCGCAAGTGAAAGGTATCGAACAATGATAAAACTTCTATTAATTTGAGTCCCAATAACCCCAATAATATTATTATCTTCGTTTTTATATAAATATAATTTAAATTCATCACTATTACGATTAAGCTTGATTTCTTCCTTAAGATTTTCAAGATTTTTAAAATCTGGCAAATAAGAAAGCAATCCCATTGCAACTTTTTCATTATCTTTTTTATATTCAATTAACATTTTTTCACCTATGCACGTGGATGAGAATTTAAATAAACATCTAAAATTCTCTTTTGCGATAAATCTCCTTGAAATGCAGCTTTACCAGTATACCCTAAAATTGCCTGAATAACTTGCAAATCCGCTCCATTTTTTAATAAATGTACAGTAAAAGTATATCTAAGCATATTCGGAGTTACATCTTTTTCAATGTTTGCATTTTGACAAGCTCTTTTTATTATTTGCCAAATTGCCTGCCTAGTAATTTTGTTTGCACGATTATTCAAAAATAAATTTTTACTTTTAGACTCTTTTTTATCTATTAGAGGTTGCCGAACTTCATTTTCATACTTTAAAATCCAATTTAAAGCTTTGTCATTAATTGGAACTAACCGAGATTTATTTCCATCATAAACTTGAATCAACTGTAAATCTTTATAAATATCACTAGTTTTTAGATTGACTAATTCACTCGTTTTAATTCCAGTAGCATAAAATAGTTCTAATAATGCTCGATCACGTACTCCTATTTTTTTGCTTGTATCTATCTTTTCTAATAGTTGCCTTATTTCATTTTCAGTTAAAGAAACTTGTTGCTGCGGTTTTCTTTCAGGCGCATCAATTTCAAGCATGGGGTTCAGCTTTTGAATACCTTGTCTTGCAAGCCATTGATAAAATTTGTTTAAAGTCGAAACCATCCTGGCAATTGAGTTAACTGACTTTTTCTGACCTTGTCTTGCTAAAAATGCATTAACAATAATTGCATCAGTTGGCCATGTTGAAATATTTTCAGAGTCTAAATAATTTACAAATTCAAGTAAATCTTGTTTATATGCTAAACAAGTATTAATACTTAAACCTTTTTCTACTTTTACAAATTTTAGGTAACTATCTACTTGATCATTTAACTTATTCATTTTCAGAATTTTCTGGATCATTAATCATTGTAATGGTTCCAGCGTCTTTATCCTCAGTAATAAGATTTGCCTTTAACAAGTGACCAAGTGCACGCTTAAACGCAGATTTAGATATACCAAAATAATTCTTTATGTCTTGAGCATCTGATTTATCATAAAAAGGCAACGTCTTAGTTTCTTTTCTTCTCAAACTCATTAAAATCATTTGCGCATCATCGTCGATTTCTTCAAATGCACGAGGTAAATTACTAAGATTTAAACGTCCATATTGACTAATGCCAATTACACGGCCTTTGAATTGCTCTCCAAGACGTAATTGACGTCCCATTTGAGACTCGTGAACAAAGGCTAAATAATAATCACTAGTAATCACAAAAGCACCAATATCTCGACTAGCATAAACTGTGCCAAAGACATTTTTATTCTTCATATCTTTAGGAAAATTAGCAGCTAATTGTTCAAAAATGTTTTCATCAGCTAATTTTGCCCAAATTCTATCTTTTTCATCAGTTTCAAGTCTTACCAAAAGCTTATCATCTTTTCTTGGCCAGCGATTTTTATCAAATGGAAGATCATCCATGGATAAAACAACATCCTTATCTGGCAAGCCAATATCCACAAATACCCCTAAACCAGGTCGGGTCTCTGTAACTTTTCCCCAACCATATTGATCTGGTTGTGCAAATGGTAAAAATTGCGTCATTTCACGGTCATGATTTTTATTATCATAAATAAAACCTTGAATTTCATCCCCTACTTTTGGTATTTCATCTTGAGTAAGTTCGTGCTTCTTAAGTTCATATGTAATGCCATCAATTTGAACGTAAAATGCGTCCTCATTTTGATCAATAATTTTTCCTTTTTCAATTGTTCCAAGCATAAAAGTTCTCTCCTAATTAAGTTCATTAATAATAGTATAAGAGAAAAAGCAATAAAATAAAATAGTTAGCCCCTTGATAACAAAAAAATAGCTAGTTCCTTAGAACTAGCTATTTTTATTATTTAATTCTATGAATTAAAGATTTGAGATTTCGCCTTGGTAAATAGCACCACGACGAGCATCAACAGTGATAGTTGAACCATCAGCAATCTTTTCAGTTGCATCAGTAGTACCAACAACAACTGGGATTCCTAATGATAAACCAACAACTGCAGCGTGTGAAGTCAAACCTGAAGCTTCAACAACTAAACCAGCAGCCTTCTTAATTGCTGGCATGTAGTCTGGGTCAGTAGTCTTAGCAACTAAGATATCGCCTTCCTTAACCTTGCTGTTTGCTTCTTCTGCTGAAGTTGCAACAACTGCCTTACCAACAACTGAGCCGTTACCAACGCCCAAGCCTTGTGCAAGCTTGTTACCGATAATTTGAAGCTTCATCATGTTAGTAGTACCTGATTCACCAACTGGAACACCAGCAACGATGATTACAAGGTCACCATCCTTAACAAGACCTTCTGCCTTAGCAACTTCTGCAGCCTTTTCAAACATGTCATCAGTTGATGATGGCTTGTCTGCCAATACTGGAGTTACACCCCAAACAACTGCTAATGAGTGTTGAATCTTTTCATCAAAAGTCATAGCAACAATATCAGCGTTTGGACGGTACTTAGAAATCATACGTGCAGTGTAACCTGACTTAGTTGCTGCAATAATAGTCTTAACGCCTAATTCTTGAGCAGTACGTACAACTGATTCACCGATAGCTTCAGTAACGTTTGAACCCTTGTAGTCTTCAAATCTTTGAAGTGCTAAAGTGTTACGCTTAAGCATTTGTTGTTCAGTACGTTCGTCAATTTCAGCCATTGCCTTAACAGCATTAACTGGGTACAAACCATTTGCTGATTCACCTGAAAGCATAGTAGCATCAGTACCATCAAGAACAGCGTTAGCAACGTCAGAAACTTCAGCACGAGTTGGACGTGGGTTTTCTTGCATTGAGTCAAGCATTTGAGTAGCAGTAATAACTGGCTTACCAAGTGCATTAGCTTTTCTAATCAAGTTCTTTTGTACAAATGGAACTTCCATAAATGGAATTTCAACACCCATGTCACCACGAGCAACCATCAAACCATCTGAAACTTGTAAAATCTCGTCAGCGTTATCGATACCTTCTTGTGATTCGATCTTAGGGAAGATCTTAACGTAATCAGCACCTGCTTCTTCACAAAGTTCACGAATATCTAAAATATCTTGAGCCTTACGTGCGAATGAAGCAAAGATGAAGTTGATACCTTCCTTCAAACCAAACTTAATGTCGTTAGTATCCTTTTCAGTGATACCTGGGAGGCGAATTTCAACACCTGGTGCGTTAACACCCTTCTTTGAACCAATTAAACCAGTGTTTTGAGCTTCACAAACAAGTTCTTGATTTGCGTCGTCCTTTTCCTTAATCAAAAGGTCTACTAAACCATCGTCGATTAATACGTGACCACCAACATGAGTATCACCGTACAAGCCCTTGTAAGTTACGTAGATCTTGTCCTTGTTACCCTTCTTAGTGTCATCCATTGAGATACGGATAGTGTCACCAGTGTTAATAGTGAACTTGCCGCCTTCTTGTTCAGTAGTTCTAATTTCAGCACCCTTAGTGTCAAGAGCGATACCAAGTGGTCTACCAAGATTCTTTTCTACTTCACGAACCATGTTCATACGTTCACGGTGTTCATCGTGGTCACCGTGTGAGAAGTTGAAACGGAATACGTTTGCACCAGCTTCAGCTAACTTAGTAATAGTTTCAATATTGTTTGAAGCTGGCCCTAAAGTACTAACAATCTTAGTTTTTTTCTTCATTATAATTAAAATCCTCTCCAAAAATTGACTAATTATTCTTAGTCATTTCTTCATTAACATCTAACAATGTGAAATCGCCTTGGTGCTTACCATCGAAAAGATCAAGGATGTCATGGGTATTAAGCTTACCGCCTTCCATACCAACAGCTAAGCCACCCTTACCTTCAAGAAGTAAGTTAACAGCAAAATTACCCATCTTAGTAGCATTTACTCTATCTTCAACAGTTGGTGAACCACCACGTTGCATATGACCAAGCACATTGCCACGAGCATCAAAGTCGCCGTATTTCAAGAGTTCATCCTTGAATTTATCAGCATCCATGACACCTTCAGCTAATACTACAAGACCATGGTCTTTGCCGTCAGCAAAACCACGCTTAAGAGTTTCTGCAATTTCCTTCATGTCGTAAGGACGTTCAGGAATAACAATTGCATCAGCTCCACTAGCTAATCCAACACGCATAGCAACATCACCACAATCGCGACCCATTACATTAACAATGAATACGCGATGGTGACTACTTGCTGTATCGCGAATCTTATCGATTGCGTCCATGGCAGTGCGACAAGCAGAATCATAACCGATAGTATATTCAGTATAAGGAATATCATTGTCGATAGTTCCTGGAAGACCTACTGAATTAATACCAAGACGAGTCAAAGCTAAGGCACCATGGTATGAACCGTCACCGCCGATAACGATGACAGCATCAATACCATGCTTTCTTAATTGTTCAGCACCCTTTTTTTGCACTTCTTCTTGTGCAAATTCTGGATAACGAGCTGAATATAAGAAAGTTCCGCCTTGGCTAATCTTATGGTCAACATCTTCTGCAGTAAGCGGAATGAAGTCACCGGCAACTAATCCGGCAAAACCATAACGAATGCCAAAGACTTCAAGTCCGTGATGGATTGCAGTCTTGGTAACGGCTCTGATTGCTGCATTCATGCCAGGGGCGTCGCCACCACTGGTTAAAATACCAATCCGTTTCATGAATTCACCTCATCATGATAATTTGTGTAATTTCTCACATCAAGTAAATATTAACATTTTTTTGCCAAAAAATCTCAAAAAAAATGGTTTAATTTGCTGATTTATCAAGGTTTTTTCTTGTTTGCGCTTACAAGTAGCTCTTTAAAAGACATCTATAATTAATAATTATTCTATAAAATGTACTTCACGCAAATTGGTAAGGAGATATTGCTTACGTTGTGGATCAAATTTATCATTTTGAACACGTAAACCTAAGATATATATCTTTCCTTCTTTTAATTTATTTGCTATTTTTTCATATATTTTTGGAAAAATCGTTACATCTTGAGAATTTGTTGTATCTTCAAATACAGCAAATGCCATTGGATCCCCTTTTTTAGTCCTAATTTGCTTTAATCGTGTAAGTCTACCAACACTGATACCAGTTTCATTTGCAAAAAAATGATTTAATGGTCTTGCATTAAATTTTTTCGCATATTTTTGAACAGCAATCAATGGCGATGTTGCAGTAGAAAAACCTAAAACTTCTTCTTCCATTTCAGCTTTTTCATTTGCTGTAGGAATAACACTATCAGCCATTCTAATGCCGCCCAAACTTTCAGATAAAGATAAATTATCACCAGTTAAGCGAATATTTTCAACAATATCCGCACAATTTTCAAGTAACTTATTTCTATTTGGCTCAATTGAATCAAATGCCCCTGCTTTAATCAAAGCCTTAATAGCATCCACTTGTAAAAACTTAGAATCAATTTTTCGTAAAAAATCACTAATATCTTTTATTGGCTTTTTTAATGATACGATTTGATTAACAAAATCATTTCTTAATCCTTTAATTGCTTTTAACCCTACTAAAATTTGTCGATTATCTAAAGTATAGTTAATTGCACTTTTATTAATATCTGGTGGCAAGATTTTAATTCCTGCCTCTTGAGCCTGTGCAATATAATTTTGGGTTTTATTACCTGAACCACCAGAATTTAAAAGTGCAGTAAAGAAAGCATCTGGAAAATGCACCTTTAAATATGCCAGCCAAAATGCTATTTTTGTATAGGCTACAGCATGAGAACGATTAAAGCCATAATTTGCAAACTGTTCAATATAATTATAAACTCGCTCACCAACTTCCTTTGGGTGACCATTTTTTATGACTCCATTTATAAATTTTTGACGCTGCTTATCAATAATTTCTTGTTGCTTTTTAGACATTGCTCGCCGCAATAAATCAGCTTCTCCAAGAGAAAATCCAGCTAAAATTTGAGCAGTCTGCATAACTTGCTCTTGATAAACTAAAATACCATAAGTTGAAGATAAAATCGGCTTCAAACTAGGATCAGGATACCTGATAGGGGCTTTACCTTTTTTACGATTAATAAACAAATCAATATTCTGCATTGGACCCGGTCTATATAAAGCATTGACAGCAACTAAATCTTCAAAATTATCCGGATGAAGTTTAATTAAAACATTTCTAATTCCGTTAGATTCAAATTGAAATACAGCATCGGTATTACCATTTTGAAAAAGTTCAAGAGTTTTACGATCATTAAGTGGAATATTATCAGGATTAATTTTTATTCCTTGACCTCGAATTAGTTCTAACGTATTTCCTAAAATAGTCAAGTTTCTTAAGCCTAAAAAGTCAATCTTCAAAAGACCTAATGCTTCTACATATTTTTTAGTTTGTTGAGTAACTGGTACTTTTAATTGCCCATCTTGAAGCGCAGAAATTCCAGCAATTGAATCATCACTAATTACCAATCCTGCAGCATGAATAGAATAATGTCTCGGTAAATTTTCAATAGCTCGTGCCGTTTGAAAAAGAAGCTTATTTTCAGGAGTGGAATCTACTATAATGCGTAAATCACGCGAATTTTCGTAAGCTTTATTTAAACTTAGTTTTCCTGTTTTAGGAATTGCTCTAGTCCATTTATCAATTTCAACCAAACTGTATCCAAATGCTCTACCAACATCTCGAAGTGCTTGTTTTGCTGCTAAAGTTCCAAAAGTTAATATTTGAGCTGCATGATCCATCCCATATTTTTGATACATATATTTAATGACTTCATCACGGCGATTATCTGGAATATCAAGATCAATGTCAGGCATTTCATGACGAGCTGGATTTAGAAAACGCTCAAACAACAAATTATACTTTATTGGATCGATTTGAGTAATTTTTAATGCGTATGACACCAATGACCCACAAGCCGACCCTCTACCAGGCCCTGTGGTGATATTAACTCTATGACAAAAGTTAATAACATCCCACACAATTAAGAAATAATCATCAAAGCCCATCTCATTAATAATTTTAAGTTCATAATTTAGTTGCTGTTGATATTGCACAGGTATTTTTCGACCCTTAAATTTTTCTTCAAGTCCACTTTGTGCTAGATAATGCAGGTATTCTTTAGAAGATGGAAACTTATTTTGATGATATTTTGGTAAAACTGGCTTTTGAAAAGTAACTTCTGCTGTACACTCTTCGGCCACTTTCCATGTATTTTTAACAGCTTCATCTAACCCAAACTCATGGTACTTTTCGACTAATTCACTAGCATCTAACATAAAATGCGAACCCTTTTGCTTCGACAATGCGACCACGTCTTGAAGTTTATGGTTATTTTTAATCGCTGCTAGAGTTTTCTGTAAAAATTGCTGACGAGGGTATAAATACTGCACATCTTCCACACCCACCATCGATAAATCAAATTGTCTAGCTAAACTGTGCAAGTAATCAATATAATCTTTCTGAGATTTATTGGCATATACTCCTAAATATAGCGAACTACTGGTAGGAATTAATTTTTTTAATTTTCTAATATAATCACTGCCTAAATTTTGATTACTTTGATATAGCATTACTAATTCACTATGAACATTAGCAGGTGTAATTACAACTAGATTTTCTAAATATTTACTTAATTTTTCTAAAGTTAAAATCTTTTTATTATTACCGTTTTCTGTAAGTAAATTAATTGCACTAGAAAGTTTTAAAATATTCTTATATCCTTGGTTATTCTTAGCTAAAACTATCAAATCATATTTTTCATTAGAATCAATTAATCCATTGATTCTTACTTGCATTCCTAAAAGTGGCTTAATTCCAACTTCTTTAGCTAATTCAAAAAAGTCCACTAAACCATAAGTAATATTAATATCAGTTAATCCAACTGCTTCATATCCTTTATTTTTTGCAGTAATTAATAAATCTTTCACCTTGGTGGGGCTCTCTAATAAAGAAAAGCTACTAATATTTTGAATTGCTGCAATTTTCATTTTTATCACCTCTCTTAAGTTAAATCAATTATACCAAATCAAATTATTCAGTTTGAAAAGACGTTCGAATTTTGCTAAAATTCAACTATGAAAGAAGGAAATTAACTATGGGTCGTTTTATCGTAACAGTTATCTGGAGCGTCATTTACATGCTCGTAATCGGCTTCATCGCTGCTCCTTTAACCCAAAGTGTATTCGAACCTAAAGAAGCTCTTTTAATTGGAGTTATTTTTGGTGTTCTTTTTGCACTTATTATTCCAGCAATCACTGCTGGTTCACATAAGGACAAGAGCAAGTATAGCAAGCTTAACAGATAAAAAGCAAAAAAAATAACCAGTAAGCGCTGATTAGTGCTTACTGGTTATTTTTTAATAAAATTTATAATTTTTCTTAGTGTCGACCGTGATTTTATCATGAGTCAAATATTCAGTAAACATTTGAACATAATCCTTATCCAAGGTCATATCAATCTTGTCTACACTATATTCTGGATAAAATCCTCCACCCATAGCTCGATAATTATTAACAGCTAGATAATAAGTTTTATTATCATCAAGAGGTTTTCCATTTAAAGTTAAATTCTGAATTCTTTCCCCTACTGGTTTAGAAATATCTGCTTCATACTCAATTGGATAGAAAACATCAAAATGATATAATTGTGGCTTAGGTGTAATCCAACGATCTAAAAATTTAATTTTTCCATCACTATCTTTTTCTAAAAAGCTAGCACTATGTTCAATAATATGACGTAATTCTTTACCGGTTAACTTTACACGGCATAATTGATTGGCGTATGGATAATTCAATAAAATGTCACGCAAGGTTACCGTTTTATCAAATCCTTTAGCAACTTCACTCATTACTGCAGTCGCAGAAACATCAGCTTTAGTAAACCACAGCTGCATTTGTTGTAAAAGATTAATAAATGGCGCTCCTTCTAAACGTCCTTTCATTGCATTTTCAATTGGTGCAGGCTCACTTAATTGTGCAATCGGCTGATCAAGCCATTTTTGAGTATTTAAGTCTAAATTCTTAACGATGTTAACTACTTTAGGATCTGGCTTATAGTCCTTAGTATCAATTAACTTAGTAGACATTTCTTTGATTTTTTTAGTATCATCATCAATGTCCAAAATCACTTCTGCAACAGCTTCTCCGCGATATCCTGGCTGCACAATAGCTGTATTTTTTGTGACTAAGTTAAGACGACGATGTTGGTGACCAGTAAGCATTACATCGACTTCTGGAATTTCTGTTAAAATCTTATAGCCTTCATTTTCGCCTCTATGAGGTTCAGTAGCTTCTCCTGTAACAGGATCACTTTCAAAACCACCGTGATACATTACAGCTAAAACATCAACTTGTGGGCGTAAAATTTTAGCATAATGCTTTATTTTTTCAAATGCTGAAACAAACTTTAACCCTTCAATATGTTCTTTTGGTTCCCAGTGAGGTACATATTGAGTTGTAATTCCAAGTAATCCTACTTTTACGCCCTGCTTTTCAATAATGACATATTCTCGACCAAATGCTGGTACATTAGTTTCTGCATCAAGAACGTTATCATTAACCATTGGAGCCTTATTGTTATCAATATAATAAGCTAAATAATCAAGTCCAAAATTAAAGTCATGGTTTCCAAGACATCTTGCATCATATCCTACTTCGTTATAAGCATCAGTGAACTTGCTTAATCCCGAATAATCGTCCATTGAATGCGTATAAGAAGCTAGTGGTGAGCCTTGTAAGCAATCTCCCGCATCAGTTACAATTACGTTGTCAGCGCCATATTTAGCTTTCTCTGACTTAATAGCTGAACTCACACGACTTAAACCAATTGGAGCATCATAATTTTCTTTATTTTGATAGTCTGTTGGAAGCATAAAGCCATGTGTATCACTTGAATGTAAAAATACTAATTTCATATCTCAAAAACTTTCTAAAATAATATAATAAAAAAGACACCGACCGGTGTCTTTTTTATTAGTTATTGCCGTTAGCGTTGTTAACAACTTGACGACCCTTGTAATAACCCTTTGGTGAAACACGGTGGCTTAAGCGGTATTCACCAGTAGTTGCATCATAGTGCATTGCTGGTACTGAAAGCTTAATGTGACCACGACGTGAACGTTTCTTTTGCTTTGAAGTATGTCTTGCAGGAACTGCCATTATCTTTGATCTCCTTTATTATAATATTTAAGTCTCAAGCTAATTCAACAGCCTGATTAACTCACGTGATTCAATGATACTATTGAATTGCTAATAAATCAAGGTTAATTAATTTTTCTTATTACTAATTTTTTTATCTTGTCCTAAAAACCAGCCTAATAATACACCGATAATCACCATTACAACAAGCACAATTATCAATGGTAATTTAACTTTAAAAAAGCCAAAATTAATTGCAACCGGATTTGTATTCATCACTACAAAAATCACAGCAATTAAAGCTACAACTAAACTGATAACTAGGTTGATTTGCTTTTTCTTATCCTCCATAAACCTTTAGTCTACTTTCTTGAAGCAAATTCTAAAGAAACTTTATCTCCCAAAGTTGGGAACAAATTATAAAGTCTTGCTAAAATAGCTAAACTAATTGGCAAGTTCAATTCTCGCTTGTCACTGCCGAAATAATGAACTACTTGCCAAGCCACATCATCTGGATCAAGCATAAATTCTTCTACATTTTTAACATAGTTGCCAGTTGAATCTGCAATATTAAAGAAATTAGTATATACAGGTCCTGGATTGACGGTCATAACCTTTATTCCAAATGGCTTAAGTTCTAAACGCAAAACATTTGAAAATTGAATAACCGCAGCTTTTGATGCACTATATGCAGCTGATTTTGTAGTTGGAACTTTTCCAGCAATAGAGCCAAAATTAACAATTTGTCCTGTCTTTTGACTCATCATCACTCTACCTACTAAACGGGTAAAGTACATTAAACCTAAAACATTTACCTGGAACATATTGGTAGCGTCTTGAATATCGCTTTCCATAAAATTCTCAAACTTGCCATATCCAGCACAGTTAACTAAGTAATCAATGTGCTTAACAACCCTCGTCATTTTATTAAAAGTGTCGCCAATTTCATCAGCCTTACTCATATCAGTTGGAAAAACATAAGCATCTGCACCCGACAATTCACGAGCTTCTGCAGCAATTTCTTCTAAACGGTCTTTTCTTCTTGCAATTAAAATTACAGTTGCTCCGCGACCTGCACTTTCTAACGCAATAGAACGACCAATACCACTGGAAGCTCCTGTTACAACAACTACTTTATTTCTTAATGAATCACTCATCAGTCTGTAGCACCTTTCATTGGAATTATAATATTATCAAAATCATTCACTAACTTAGTATTAGGGAAAACTTCTTTGGCTTGTTTTTCCAAAGCCTTCGCCTTTGCTCCTAAATACCTAGCAGAAATATGATCTAAACACAATTCTTTTACTCCATTATCGCGCGCAATTGTCGCAGCTTCAACTGCTGTTGAATGATAATATGAATGAGCCAATTTTGCTTCATGACCTGCAAAGGTGGATTCATGCACTAATACATCCGCATTTTTAGCTAGTTTGGCAATTGTTGGAGTCGATCTTGTATCATAAATTACAGTTATAATTCTACCAGGTCTATTAGGACCAAGAAAGTCCTTACCATCTAAAATTGTGCCATCGTTTAAAACAACTTGTTCTCCATTTTTCAATTTACCTAATAATGGACCATTAGGTACATTATATTGAGCTAACTTGTCCATTAATAACTCTCCAGGACGAGAATCTTCAACCACTCTATAACCAAAACTTGGCACACGATGATCTAATTTATCAGTATAAACTTTAAATCCTTGTCCATTATAAATTAATCCTCCTTCTTTAAGTTCTACAAACTTAATTGGATATGATACCTTTGTTCGTGAAACTCGTAAGGAAGTCTTTATAAATTGTTCTAAACCGGGTGGTCCATAAATTGTAATTGGACCTACATCCCCTTGAAAAGAGCGCGTTGCAAGCAAACCTGGCAAACCAAAAATATGATCTCCGTGATTATGAGAAATAAAAATTTTGGTAATTTTTCTTAAACGAATATTTGTCCGTAAAATTTGATGCTGAGTTGCTTCCCCTACATCAAAAAGCCAAATTTCATTTAATTCATCTAAAAGTTTTAGCGCTAAGCTTGACACATTTCTTTGCTTCGAGGGCTGTCCAGCCCCTGTTCCTAAAAATTGTAATTCCATGTATTTCCTATTCTAAAATTTTGAATGTTTAACTATTGTTTTAACAATAAAACTACTGTAATATTTTGAGCCTTTAGGAGTTGGGTGAGTATGGTCATCATAAAACCAATTAGGGTGATTTTTAGAATATCCATACCAATCAATCACAGTTAAATTGTGATATTTTTTTGCAGCTTGTTTTAATAAATTATTAACTTGACCTTGCCACTGTCTAGTCGGTACATGAGTATTTATCCAAAAGACATGACGTTTTTGCCCCACTTGATGTATTAAGCGATCTACATCTCCCATTGAAAATGGTCCATTAGTGCCAAGTCCAATCAAAACATTGTCAGCTAAAACACCCTCACTTTTATATTTATCTAATAATCCAAACGCAACATTTAGCTGTCTTGATACAGCTGCATCAATTAATGCCTTGGGCATGAGTTGTTTTAAATCATCACTTGAACCAGCCATTACTGAATCACCAATTGCTGTAATTTGGATATTTTGAGCCAATTGTAAATCTAGTTGTGAAATTCCATATTTAACAAAAGATTTATTAACTGGATGTTTTTTTGCGGCTGCTTTGGCTTCTTTAATAACATTCGAAGCACTAGTTTTTACTTTTTTCCGCTTCTTCAATTTCGCAATTAACTGTTTATTTTCTTTTTCTTGTTCTTGTTTATTAGCAGCAATTCTTTTTGCTAATTGACTTTTATTGAAGTCTACTGCTTTAGCATGAGGAGATACTAAAATCCCAATTGAACCAAATAAAAATACTATTGTTGCTAAAATTGCCTTAGTTCTTTTAATATAATCTTTTTCTTGATTGTCAATTACCTGTAAGAAAAATTCCTTTGTCTTTTGCCAAGTAATCTTACCCATTGGTTTTTCTATTAATCTATATGTTATTTCACTTAAAATTAAAATTAAACTAACTTCAATCACATGATATAAAAATACATGGTCAGCTAAGTTAGTAACCTTATCTTCGAAAAAGATCATTACTGGAAATTGATATAGATAAATTCCATAACTTCTTGATCCAATCCAATTAAATACTGGATTAGTTAACCATTTGTTCCAGTGACTTCCTGGATGAGCAATTACTCCAACTAAAGTAGTAGTAAAAAATGTAAACAAAAACATCCCACCACAATATACAAATGCAGATTGAGCTTCGACTTGTTTACTAAAGAACATTGCGAGCATTACCACTAAACTTGTAAATCCAATTAAGTCTAACAATTTAGTATCAGTCTTACTGATATTGGCCCGTAAGTTTTCTATTGGCCATATAACTGCTAAAGCAGCTCCTAGTCCTAATGCAAAAAAGCGTGTATCAGTCCCGTAATAGATTCTATTAATATCGGTACCTTTTAAATATAAAATAGCCATTTCTACTGCTGAAGCAATTGACAAGCCAAACAATATCCAAAAAACTCGTTTACGTTTTTTAGCAAATTTAACTAATAAAAAAATTACAATAGGCCAAATTATATAAAATTGTCCTTCAATCGACATAGTCCACAAATGTGTAAAGGGAGATTCATTAGCAGCAAAACGTTCAAAATAACTTTGTCCATTTGAAATTTGCCAGAAATTATACACATTCAATAAATTAGCTGCCACTATCTGATTTAATTTTGCCAAAAGATTTCTTTGAAACAAAAATATATAAGCAGAACATAACCACAAAAGAGTAATCATTTGTGGATATAATTTTTTAACTCGAGCTAAATAAAAATGCTTATTATTATACTTTCCTGTATGCTTATATGATTTAAGCATATGATCTGTTACAAGATATCCTGACAAAACAAAAAAGATCGGCACACCAAGATACCCGCCAATAAAGGTGTTAGGATCTAGGTGATAAAGAATGACCCCAATAACTGCTAACGCTCTAAGTCCAGAATATCCTGTAATAAACCGATTTTTTGTCATATTTTTAACTTCTCTACTATTATTTTATTGTACAAATTCAAAGCTAAAGTTTCCAATTGCTACATCATCACCATCAACTGCACCTTTTGCTCGAAGAGCATCGTCAACACCTAAGTTCTTCAACTTTCTAGCCAGACGCATGATACCATCTTGGTGATCCAGATTAGTCATTTGTACCAATCTTTCTAAGCTATCGCCTTTAACAATAAATTCATGTTCTCCAACTTTTTCAACTGTAAATTCATTCTTTTTAGGTGCAGAGTATTTATATTCATGAACTTTTTGCTTTTCAACTGGTTGTTCAACAGCCTTCTGCTTTTCTACTTCTTCAACTAGATCCGCAGTATTTTGCATTAAAGTTTCTACACCTTTATGAGTCACACTTGAGATTGCATAGACTGGTTCATCTATGCCTTCTTTTTTGAGTGCTTTTTTAAATTCTTCAAATTTTTCATCAGCACCAGGAATATCCATTTGAGTTGCAACAATTAATTCTCGCTTATCAGAAAGATCAGCATCATAATTTGCAAGCTCTTTGCGGATGGTCTTATAATCTTCTAGCGCTTCACGTCCATTATTAGGATCCATAGATACTAAATGTAAAATTACCTTAGTTCTTTCGATATGACGCAAAAACTGAATTCCAAGTCCTACACCCTGACTAGCGCCTTCAATAAGTCCTGGTAAATCTGCCATTGAAAAATCTCGTCCATCTGGCAAGATTACCATTCCCAAGTTTGGAGTTAACGTAGTAAATGAATATGCTGCAATCTTAGGTTTAGCCTTAGTTACTACTGAAAGCAAAGTTGATTTACCAACTGATGGAAATCCAACTAATCCAACATCAGCAAGCATCTTAAGTTCTAATCGTAAAACTCGATTTTCACCAGGCTCACCATTTTCAGCAATTTCTGGTGCAGTATTTACACTGTTAGCAAAGTGGATATTACCGCGACCTCCGCGACCTCCATGGGCTACAACTAATTCTTGCTTATTTTCAACTAAATCTCCAATTAATTCGCCAGTATTAAAATCATAAACTGTAGTACCAACAGGAACTTTTAAATATAAGTCCTTAGCACCACGACCATATTGAGACTTTATTCTTCCATTTTCACCGTTATCTGCTTTAAATTTTCTACGATAACGAAAATCCATCAAAGTACGCAAACCTGAATCAGCAACAAAGATAATACTACCTCCGCGACCTCCATCGCCACCAGCTGGTCCGCCATTTGGAACGTATTTTTCATGGCGGAAAGCAACCATGCCGTCGCCGCCTTTACCGGCTTGAACTTCGATTTTAGTTTGGTCAACAAATGTTGGCATGTTACCTATCTCCTTCCGTCTTTAAAATTCTTTTTCTAACTAATCTAGTTTACCACATCAAGGTTAGTTTCTTATAGTATTACAAAGTTAATTTTATAGTTTGTGCTTGAGTTAAGCTTAATCCTGCAGCTCGTAAATCATCAATTGAAGCCTCTTTAATTTTTTTAAGAGAACCAAATTTACGTAAAAGCTTATTCCGACTCTTAGGACCAATCCCCTTAATTGAATCTAGCTTACTTGATAAAGCATTTTTTGCGTGAGTACGTCTATGAAAGGTAATTGCAAAGCGGTGTACTTCATCTTGAATACGGGTCATTAAATAAAAGCCTTGAGATTTAGGATCCATTGGAATCATTCTAAATTCTTGACCATTAATTGGATCTCCATAAAGCAAATGATTCGTTCGGTGTTTATCATCTTTAACCATTCCAGCTACCGGAATATTCAAATTTAATTCATTTCTTAAAACATCCTCACAAGCTTCTACCTGGATTTGTCCACCATCCATTAAAATCAAATCTGGCATTGGTTTATGTTCTCTTAATAGTCTTCCATATCTGCGGCGCACTACTTCGCGAGTATTGCGTAATTCATCAGCCATATTCTGATGCTCTACTTCACCTTTTAACTTAAATTTACGATAAGCTGTCTTATCAGGTTCCCCATCTTTAAAAACAACCAATGCTGAAACTGGATCTGCACCTTGAATATGTGAATGGTCAAAACTTTCAATTACATGTCCATATGGTAAATTTAAAGCATCAAAAATTTCTTTTTGCGCTCCTTTAGTTTTTCTGTTTCCAAGTTCCAATAAGCGAAACTTATCATCAAGCTTTAATTTAGCATTTTCTTCAGCCATATCAAGCAATGACTTTTTTTGACCACGCTTAGGGGTTCTAACTGCTACTTTTAAAATTTCTGATAGACTTGAATTATCTAATCCTTCAGGTACTAAGACTTCTTTAGGTAATACATGGTTTTTTTGATCATAAAACTGTGCAATAAAAGAAGTAAACTCATCTTCTGGATCATTAGTATCAGTTAATGGAAACATTCGCGTTTCTCTACGCAAAAGCTTAGCCTGTCTTAAGAAAAAAATCTGAATAGATATCCAAGACTTATCTACATAAAAATTAAATATATCTCGTTGAGTACCATCATTGGAAATGATTTTTTGTTTTTCAACAGTTTCTTCAATATATTTTAACTGGTCACGAATCTCGCCAGCTCTTTCAAACTCTAAATTTTCAGAAGCAGACATCATTTTTTCAGTTAATTCTTGCTTAACGCTTGCAATATCACCATTCAAGAAACTTTTAATTTCCTTAATTTGTGCATCGTATTCACTTTTTGGCACTTTTTTAAAACAAGCTCCTAAACACTGTCCCATATGATAATAAAGACATGGTCTGCCCTGATTGCCACTACAGCGACGAAGCGGAAAAACTTTCTGAATAAACTTTAATGTAGCTTGAGCTGCATAAACATTAGGATACGGTCCAAAATAATATCCACCATCCTTACGAATGATACTAGTTAATTTTGTTTGTGGATCATGCTCTCGTGTAATTTCAATGTAAGGATAGCCCGTCCCTTGCTTCAATTGAACATTATAATACGGTTGATATTTTTTTATCAAAGTTATTTCTAATAAAAAAGCTTCCTTATCAGTTGAAACTGTAATAATATCATAGTCTCGAATTTCTTTTACAAGTTCAGCTCTTCTACCTACTTGCTTACTTTTAAAATAAGAACGCACACGATTTTTTAAATTTTTAGATTTTCCTACATAAATAACCTTACCATTAATATCTTTCATTAAATAGCAACCTGGTTTTTCAGGTAAAAGTTTTAATTTGTTTTCAATTAATTCAGTTGTCAACTTGCTCCCTCCTCAAAATTAGCACTCCAATTCTAGCATAGATTTTAACAATTTATTTATTTTTTGCTTAAAGAATTGTTATCTTGCTCTTTTTTTGATATATTTGTCAATAAAACTTTTTATATTTATTAAGGAGAATTTAATGACCGCTTGGATTTTTTCATTGATCGATCATTTTGGCTATTTAGCAGTAATGCTTTTAATTGCCATTGAGAATGTTTTCCCGCCAATTCCATCAGAAGTAATCCTTTCTTTTGGTGGTTTTATGACTACACATACTAAGATGAATGTCTTAGGATTGATTATTTTTTCAACTATAGGAGCCTTAATCGGAGCCTTAATTCTTTATTGGGTCGGAACACTGCTTAATGAAGAACGTCTTGAAAAGCTATTTAATCATAATTTTTTTAAAAAACTGGGCTTTAAAAAAGACGACGTCAAAAAATCAATTGTTTGGTTTGATAAACATGGACTAAAAGCTATCCTTTTTGGTAGATGCATCCCTGTTGTGCGAAGCCTTATTTCCATCCCAGCTGGAATAGCTAAAGTTTCCATGACCAAATTTATCATCCTAACAACCCTAGGAAGCTTAATCTGGAATAGTGTTTTAATCTCATTAGGAGCCTATATGGGAGCAAAATGGGAAAAGATTGTTTTGATTTTTGAAGAATATTCATTAATTGTCATTATTCTTTTATTGATAGCTTTCGTCTATTTTGCTATCACATGGTATAAAAAGCGCATTAAGAATGCATAAAACACGACTAAAGGAGTTGTTTGAATTTGAATATTTTTCGTAAGCAAAGTGTTAAAACTTATTTAGGCGAGGATGTTAAATTTTCTCGTACTTTATCTGCCTTTGACTTAATTGCAATGGGAGTGGGAGCTGTAATCGGAACTGGGATATTTATTCTTCCAGGAACTGTTGCTGCAACAACTGCAGGACCAGGAGTCAGCTTATCATTTTTAGTTGCTGCACTAATTTGTGCTTTAGCAGGGATGTGCTACGCTGAATTTGCATCTGCAATTCCTGTTGCCGGAAGTGCTTATTCATATGGAAATATTATTTATGGTGAGTTTACAGGATGGCTAATGGGTTGGGCACTTATTTTAGAGTATATGCTTGCAGTAGCTACAGTAGCCGCTGGTTGGTCCTCATACTTTTCCTCATTTATTAAACCATTTGGATTAAACTTGCCAAAAGCTATCTCTGGACCTTTTGATCCACAACATGGTGTATATTTTGATTTAGTTGCAGTTGTTGTTGTTGTTTTGATTGCACTTTTATTAGCTCAAGGAATGAAAAGTTCTATCAAAATCAATAACTTTGCCGTTATTTTAAAAATTGCTATCATTCTAATCTTTGTGTTTGTTGGATTGCAATTCATTAAGCCAGCTAACTATAAACCATTCTTGCCCTATCATATGTCAGGTGTGATCAAAGGAGCTACAACCGTATTCTTTGCATTCTTAGGCTTTGATGTAGTATCTTCTTCAGCTGCTGAAGTTAAGAAACCACAAAAAAATATGCCTTTGGGAATTATCGGTACTTTAGCAGTTGCCGTAGTTTTATATATGGGAGTTTCTATAGTTTTAACTGGAATGGTTAACTATACTAACTTAAACATTGCTAATCCCGTTGCCTTTGCACTTCAATATGTTCACCAAAATTGGGTCGCAGAATTACTTTCTCTAGGTGCAATGGTTGGTATGGCAACTATGATGCTAACTATGATTTATTCTAGCTCACGTTTAATTTACGCAATGGCACGAGATGGTCTTCTTCCTCACCATTTTAGTAAATTCGATAAAAAACATAACACTCCTCAAATTTCATTATTTGTTGTAACAGTTATTATTGCATTAGGATCTGCATTTTTCTCAGTAGACCAGTTAACTAATTTAGTAAGTTTTGGTACATTATTCGCATTTACACTCGTGTCATTTGGAATTCTACGTTTAAGAAAGCGTACAGATATTTCAAACGAAGGCTTTAAAGTCCCAGGCTATCCAGTCATTCCTATTATTTCTGGACTATTTTGTATTTTTATGATTTGCCAATTAAATAAAGATGTTTTTATCATGGCAGCAATTTGGTTGGTAATCGGAGCAATAATTTATTTAGTTTACGGCTATCACCATAGTCAATTAGAAGTTAAAAATTCTAAAGCAGAAAAAGCTTAATTTAAGATAAAAAAGAAACGTCTTTCGACGTTTCTTTTTTAATTGATTTTATTTATTGTTTTATTATCTACCAAAAATGAATAAATGTTATTTACTGCTTCTTTTGATAAATTATAGCGAGCTACATGAGTTGCAGAACCAGCATGAGGGGTCAATATAACATTATCAAGCTTAACTAATTCAGGATTAATATGCGGTTCATCTTCATATACATCTAAGCCAGCACCAGCAATTTCACCATGCTTTACTGCCTCAATTAATGCTTCTTCATCCACTAATGAGCCACGAGCTACATTAATGAGAAAGGCTGTAGTTTTCATATTCTTAAATACATCTTTATTAATAATATGCTTAGTTTCTTCAGTAGCAGGAGCATGAAGAGTCAAGAAGTCAGATTCTTTAATTAAAGTGTCAAAGTCAACATAAGAAGCACTTAATTTTTCTTCTAATTCATGACTTAATTGATGACGATTATGATAGATTACTTTCATCCCTAGAGCAGAAGCAAATTGAGCAACTAACTGACCAATATTCCCCATTCCTAGAATTCCTAAAGTTTTTCCTTCAATAGTGTAACCTTGATTATCGTATTCACTAACATTTAAGAAGACTCCTTCTCTTATAGAATGATCATAAAAATGAACCCTTCTAGCGCTAGCAAGTAATAAAGTTAAAGCTAATTCAGCAGTTGGACGACGAACACTTATTGGACAATTAGAAACTACAATTCCCTTTTTTGCCGCGTATTCAGTATCTACATGGTCATAGCCTACACCATAAGTTGAGATAATTTTTAAGTTTTTAGCTGCATCAATCATTTCACGATCAAAAATCATTTTTGCAACAATTACACCATCATAATCAGCAATATGATCTAAGACCCATTGACGATCATCTTTCATTCTATGACCTTCTGGTCCAATTACTACTTCACATTTTTCTTTTAAATCTTCTAAGACATCTTGTCTAAGTTCACCTAAAACCAAAACTTTTGCTTTTGTCATAATTTTCTCCTTTTGGTAAGCACTTATTCCAAATTCATCTTATTACAAAATTGTCTTAATTGCTACAGCTACACCGTTATGATCACAATCAGCTGTAATCATATCTGCATGGTCTTTTGTAACTTGCACAGCATTTCCCATTGCTACACCAATACCAGCATACTTAATCATCGGCATATCATTTGCTTGATCACCAATTGCCATAACATTTTGTGGCTCAATTCCTAAATGCTTGCATAAAATCTGTAATCCTTTTCCCTTGTCTACTCCTGCAGCAGTAGCTTCAAAGTAAAAAGGCTCCGTCTTAGATAAAACTACCCTATCTTTAATTGTTTCAAAAATTGGATCATTAATTTTTCTATCTAGATAATCGGGTTCATCAATATACATGCACTTAATTATTGGAATATTACGCATTTCTTCTGGTGTACGATATGATACATTTAATTTTACAACACTTGAATTATAAATAGTGTACGGACTTAAATCTCGGTTAGCCGTGTAGATACGATTAAGAGCTATTCCTTGAAAATGTAACTGCAATTTACGAGCAATAGCTTCTAAGTTAATATATTCTTGATAATCTAAACCCTTTTCAAAAATAACCTTTCCACTTGTAGATTCAACTACTGCTCCATTAAAACTTACTACATATTGATTATCTTGATTATTTAACCCTAACTCATCTAAATATCGTTGTGCTCCAGATAATGGCCTTCCTGTACAAATAACAATTTTTTTACCAGCCTTTTGAGCTGTTTTGATTGCAGATTTAACTTCTGGAGTAAGTTCCTTCTTTGAATTTACTAAAGTTCCATCAATATCAATTGCAATTAATTTTATATCTGTCATTTTTTCATCTACTTCTATTTGAATTTAACTCTATTATCTCACTTAATCCAAATGAAGACTTAGTATTTTTCAAATATTAGATATAGAAATTATAGATTCATTTTTTGTAAATTCATCATATCTTCGTTACAAATTTCAAACCCTAATTGTAAGTTTTCTGTCATTTCTTTACAATTATCACTCTTTGGTAAGACCACACACCCAAGTTCCAAGTCATATTGAAGCATAAATTGTGCTGGTGTTACGTGATATTTAGAAGCATACTGCTTAATAATAGGATTATTTAATAATCTACCATGTGCTAGTGGTGAATAAGCTTCTATGGTAATTCCTTGTTCTTGACAATAATTAATTACGTTCACTGGAGTATTACCAATGTGAACTTCAATTTGATTAACTGCAGGTACAGTTGAACTATTTTCTAAAATATTAGCTACATCATCTTCTACAAAATTAGAAACGCCAATAGAGCGAACTTTTCCATCCTTCACCGCTTCTTCCATCGCTCTCCAGCATTCTAAATTTCCCTCATAATGTCGGTCAGATATTCTATTAACTTCAATCCATGGTTGAGGTGTATGAATTAGCATTAAGTCAATATAATCTAATCCAAAAGTATCCAGTGCTTCATCAATTGCACCTTTAGTATTTTGATAATCCTTAATATTTGAAGGAATTTTTGTAGTTAAAAATAAATCCTCACGTTCAATATCAGAATTCCAAATACCTTTTCCTACACCTTTTTCATTACCATAGTCTTTAGCAGTGTCAAAAGCACGATAACCAATATCAATTGCATTTTGAACTGCCGTTCTTGCTTCTTGATTATTCATTAACCATGTACCCAACTGGATTACAGGAATTTGAATTCCATTATTCATCATAATCGTTTCATTTAAATACATGTTTATTCACCTCGCATTTTTTCAAATGTCTCCGGTGCTTCTTCATCCCCATTTTTAAGTATTATGATATAGTATATAATTTTACCGCAATTAAATAATTAATTAAACTTCTATAAAATAATATGTACAAATACACAAAAGCTACAATATTATTTTTAAGCATTAAAAAAGAAAGGGCTGACAAAGTATCGTCAACTCTTTCCCTTCAGTCTCTTAATTCCCACAACCTATAATACTAGATTTAAATAATAAAACAAGCATAAGCTATACAATCATAACCAAAGTTATGTTATAAAATTTCTATAAATCTAGCATTTATGCCTATTTAGCTCTATAATAGGCATTTACAATGTTATATTACATTTTGGTTACAATTGATTAGACAATAAATCAATAATCTTTTGAGCAATTTTTTGTTTACTCATTCTTGGCCAAACTTGATTCTTAGCATTTTTTTGTAAAATAGTTACTTGGTCTTCATCATTACCAAACACATCTTTAGACACATCATTAGCAACAATATAATCCGCGCCTTTTTCTTCTAACTTTCGATTGGCATTTTCTAATAAATTATTTGTTTCTGCAGCAAAACCAATTATAATCTTATTGTCTTTTTTCTGTGTTGAAACTGCTTTTAATATATCTGGAGTTTTGACTAGGGTTAATTGCAATTCATTTTGATTGGCTTGTTTCTTAAGTTTATGATCAGCTACTTCTTTCATACGCCAATCAGCTACAGCTGCTGCCATAATTAAGGCATCTGCACTTTTAAATTCCTCTTGAACTTTTTCTAGCATATCTTCTGAACTAGTTACCTGAATTTTATGAATATTATTGTCTTCTGGTAGTTCTACACTTATATTTCCATAAATTAAGCTTACATCAGCTCCAGCATCTGCTGCTGCACGTGCGAGTGCAATTCCCATTTTTCCACTAGAATTATTACCTATATATCTAACTGGATCAATTGCTTCTATAGTTCCACCAGCAGTAATAACTATTTTTTTGTTCACTAAATTTTGCCTATTTTGCAAAAAGTCATGTACATACTTGACAATCTCTTCTGGATCTGGCATTCTGCCTTTTGCACTATATCCTTCTGCTAGCATCCCTGTTACGGGTGGCATTACTTTAACTCCATCTTTCATAAGCAGTGAGATATTTCTTTTAGTTGCTGGATTTTCCCACATATTATCATTCATAGCTGGAATTACTATTTTAGGTGCACTAGTTGCTAAAATAGTGGTAGATGCAGCATCATTTGCAATTCCATTTGCCATTTTGGCAATAAAATCCGCACTTGCTGGAACAACTATAGCTAACTCTGTCCACTTTGCTAGGTGCACATGAGGAATTTCTGCTTCATTACTTTTTAACCACAAATCATCTAAAACTGGATACTTAGTTAAAGCGGCGAATGTTTGACTTGTTACAAATTTTTTTGCATTTTCAGTCATTACAACCCTTACTTTATGGCCCATTTTTTCTAAATTTCGTACTACTATCGCAGCTTTATATGCTGCTATTCCACCAGTAATATAAGTCGTTATATTCACAATATTTCTCCTTAAAAAAATATTATTATTTTATTTTTACCAATTTTAACAGATTTTTTAAAACTAAAAAGGATGTGCTTCAAACACATCTCTTTGTTTTATTGATTTGCTATATTTGCAAAGCCTGTTTGCAAAGTAGAATTTTTTGTTTTTATCAAAGTAATCGGATTAGTATTTCCACCCTGATCTAAAAGAATCACTGGTTTATTATTGTGAAAACAGAACAAATAAGTATAATGCATATTTGCTTCTTTAAAGTTATCATTGTAAATTGCGACAACTTTATACTCTGCTTGTCCTTTTAAATTAGGACTCCAACTCAAAGTAACATTTTGACCATTTAACAAAAACTGTCTCTGAAACAAAACATCTGGATAAACTGTTCCTACATTGGTTTTTAAAGGCTGAGTACCGTCATATTTTTGATAAACTTGATTAATTCCTGTACTCCAATTAGTTACAAAGCTAGCTAATTGTTGCGCTTTAGTATTATTCCAACTTATTTTTTTAGTTCTACTTTTTTTATGCTTTATTTTTTTAGAAATTTTATTTTTAGTTGACTTCTTAACTGTTTTCTTTTTAGCCTTTTTTGGAGCTTCTTTTGTAGCTTTTTTATCGTTTAAGCTTGAGCTCGAACTTGTACTTGAGGACTGACTAATTTTTTTAGAAGTTTTATCTTTTTCTGGTTTTACAGCTTTAGATTTAGTTTGTGAATCAAACTTAATTCCCTCTTTGTTAAATTGGACTCCGCATCCACTCAATGTTCCAGCTATTAGTGCAATTGATACTCCTACCCAAATTTTTTTATTCATGTAAATCTAGCTCCAAATCTATAGATTCTTCATCTAAATAATTCTATATTTATTATAAACTATTTTAAGGTAAAAGAATAAACAAAATAAGAGGAACCTACCACTATTGTGATAGATTCCTCTTTTGACTCTTAAGATGAGTTAATTGCTCACTTTAGGAGTTAGTATTAAGTTACTTTAACTTACCAGCTTTTTCAAGAATTTCCTTTGACTTCTTAATATAGTCATGTTCAGCTCTAAATGCCTTGATCTTGTAACCATCCACATCATTCAAGCCCTTCAACTTCTTTTCAAGTTCAGCATATTCCTTCTTAAGGTCCTTAATAACTGGTTCTTCATCTTCAATATATACATAGTGATCTTCTACAGAACCTTTACGACCTTCACCTTCATGTTGAATAATCTTGTCTTGGTACTTGTCAACCTTACGAGCATGCTTCAAGATTGACTTGATATCCTTGATAGTTTCGTGTTGAGCAGTGTGGTGCTTCTTATCATCCATACTGTCTTCAATTTCAGTTAAGTGACTGTCAGCATCAGCAATCTTCTTTGCTAATCTGTCCAATGCCTTCAATTGTCTTTTTTCGTAATCTGCCATAATACTATGCCTCCTAAAACATATCTTTTACTTAATACGCCTTTAGTTTATTGCTATAAGGTATAGTTAGCAAACAAAAGCACTTAATATTCTTTTATTATATATTTTGTGAAAAAATAAAAAGAGTTGAAATAAATTTCAGCTCTTTTCACAAAATATTAATTACTTAGCAGTTGCTTTCTTTACGACTTTCTTTGCAGCAGCCTTCTTAGCAACCTTCTTATCAGCTTTCTTAGCAACTTTTTCTGATTTTTTAGTTACCTTTTCTTTTTTAACTGACTTTTTAGCAGTCTTCTTTGCTGCCTTAGTTTCAGTAGTTGCTTTTTCTGAAGAATCAGTAGTAGTCTTCTTTGCATTTACATCAGCAGTTTTTTCTGACTTAGCATCTTCTTTAACTGCCTTTGCAAGTTTAGCATTAGCTGCTAAAACAAATTCATTCTTTGCTACTTGGTAGTACTTCTTACCAGCAATCTTAACAAGCTTGTTAGCAAATAATTCTACAGTTTGACCCTTCTTTAAAGTCTTCTTAGTAGTCTTAGCATTTTTATCAACTACAACAGTTTTCTTAGTTAAAACGATTGATTTCTTTGCTGCCTTTTCCTTTTTTACAACAGCTTTTTTAGCAGCCTTCTTATCAGCTTTCTTAGTTGCTTTTTCTGACTTTTTAACTGCTTTCTTGTTAGTTTTCTTAGTTGCTTTCTTTGCAGTATCTTTTGCAGACTTCTTTACAGTAGCCTTCTTAGTTGTTTTAGTTGCAACAACTTTTGCTTCCTTTGTATCTGCTGCGTGAACAGTTGATGATGCAAGTGGAGCCAAAGCTAACACTGCAGCTGCTGAGAATAATGTAACCTTCTTCAATTTCATATCTGAAACGACCTTTCTTAAATAAATAGATTTCTCTAAAATTATAATCCAAATTTTTAAAAATACTAGTCTATTTTCTAAAAAAATTCAAAAAAACATTATTGACAGCGTTTACATAAAAAGCTACTCTGTAATAAAAGTATAGATTTTATCAAGGAGAAAATTATGAATTTAGCAGTAATTGATATTGGCGGAACTACTATTAAGTTTGCCACTTGGAAAGAAAACAAACTCCAAAATAAACATAGCGTTAAAACCCCCTCAAACTTGGAAGATTTTTATCAAATTTTGACAACTGAAGTTAAAAATATTCAAAAATCTACTCCTATAAAAGGTGTTGCAATCTCATCCCCTGGCGCAGTAAATAAAAAAACTGGAATAATTGGCGGCTCCAGTGCACTTCCTTATATCCATAACTTTAATATTGTTAGTGAATTAGAAAAAAGATTTAATCTACCTATTTCAATTGAAAACGATGCAAATTCTGCAGCTCTTGGAGAACTTGCTGCTGGAAGTGGAAAAGGTCATGATAGTTTAGCATTTTTTGTAATTGGAACTGGAATTGGTGGTGCTATAATTATTAATCAAAAAATCTGGCATGGAGCTCACCTCTTTGGTGGGGAATTTGGATACATGATAATTAATGGAAATCAACTTAGTAATTTAGCTTCTCCAGTTTCTATGGCAAGACGTTATAATGAACAAACTGGTAAAAGTTTAGATGGTAAGACTGTATTTGAATTAGCGGATAAAGGAGATGTAATTGCTGAAAAAGAGCGTGATACATTGCTTCATTCTTTAGCAATTGCAATTTTTAATATTCAGCATAGTTTTGATCCAGAAAAAATCATTTTAGGCGGAGGAATTTCTAATAATCCGAAATTAATTCCGCTCTTAAATCAAGAAATTGAAAAATTACGTTCTAAAATGCAAATTACCAGTGTCAAACCACTCTTAGCCCCATGTAAATTAACAAGTGATGCCAACTTACGGGGAGCGGTTGCTGATTTTGAACAAGAACACCAACATTAATCTTAATTATAAGTGTTTAGGAAATACATGTTCCTAGACACTTATTTTTTTGTTTCTTATTTTTCATTTTATAAAAGTATATATTTTTATAGTTATTTATCTTTATTTTTATATAAATACGTGTTATATTTTATATGTAATCAATTGAAAGCACTTACAATAAGGAGAAGTATATGACTGAATTTCGTAAATTACCCAATACTTTCTTCTGGGGCAATTCAGTTTCCAGTATGCAAACTGAAGGAGCTTGGAACGAAGATGGCAAAGGATTGTCAGTCTATGATGTTCGACCTGCAACAAAAAATACTAGCGATTGGCATGTTGCAATTGATGAATATCATAGATATGAAGAAGACTTAGATTTAATGAAGGCTATGAATATGAATATGTATCGTATTCAAATTTCATGGTCACGTGTTTGTCCTGAAGGTGATGGTGACTTTAACCAAAAAGGAATCGACTTTTATGACCGTTTAATCAATGCAATGCTTAAGCGTGGAATTGAACCAATGGTTTGTCTTTATCATTTTGATATGCCACTGCATCTTGCTAAACAATATAATGGTTTTATGTCACGTCATGTTGTAGACGCATTTATTAGATTCGGCAAAAAAATGATTGATCATTTTTCTGATCGAGTTAAATACTGGATTGTCTTCAATGAACATAATTTATATTTTCAAGACGAAGTTTTTAATATTTCAGGTTATGAAAAAGGCAACAAAACTTTAGCAGACATGTACCGCATTTTTCATCACACTATGGTTTGCCATACAAGTTTAGCTAATTATATCCATGAAAACTATTCTGATGTAAAAATTGGTGGAATGCTCGCTTATCAGCAAATTTATCCTGAAACTAGCAAACCAGAAGATGTTTGGGAAGCTAAACAAGTAATGGAATTTTTAAATTCTAATATTTATGATGCAGACACTGGACAAGGTTATTCGCCAGAAGTATTACAGTATGCTAAAAACCATAATTTAGATATAGACATAACCGAAGAAGATAAAAAGGCAATGAAAAAAACTTACGCTGACTTTCTCGCCTTTTCATATTACTCATCTTGGGTATTATCCGCTAATAAAATTCCAAAAGGCGAAGCTCCTAATCGTTATTTAAATGAAGGGGGAGTTCCAAACAAATACGTCAAAACAAATGATTGGGGCTGGGCGATTGATCCATTAGGTTTTAGAAATGCTATTACTACTATTTATAATCGGTATCATATTCCTGTCTTCCCTATTGAAAATGGAATTGGACTTAAAGAAACGTGGGATGGGACTCACGAAATCCAAGACGATGAGCGAATTAAATATCATGAAAGCCATATAAAAGCATTAAAAGATTCTGTTTTCTTAGATGGAGCAAGGGTTTTAGGATATCTTGGCTGGGGCTTAATTGATATTCCAAGCTCACATGCTGATATGGAAAAGCGCTATGGTGCTGTCTATGTAAATCGCTCTAACCATGATTTAAAGGACTTAAAGAGAGTACCAAAGAAATCATATTATTGGTTCCAAAAAGTGTTTAAAGATAATGGAGATGCATTATAATGACTGATAAAAAATCAAGCTTTAGCAATTTTGTTAACAGCAAAATCTTGCCACCAGTAATGAAATTTGTTAATACTAAAGCAATTGTCGCCCTACAAAATGGGATGATTTACACTTTACCATTTATTATCATTGGTTCGATTTTCCTAATTTTGGGAAACATCCCTATTCCCGCAGTTGCAAACGCAATTAATAATTCTGGTTGGGGAGCATTCTTCAATCAAGCTTATGTGACTACTTTTTCAGTGATGTCACTTTGGACATCGATTGGTATTGCCTATATTTACGTAAAAAACGAAGGCTATGAACCATTAGCTCCAGGACTTACATCTTGCGCAGTATTTTTAATGCTTCAAACCCTCAATATTGCTAGCCCTATCAAAACAGCTCTAAGTGGCGGCATTAAAAATGGTGACAAAGTTGTAATGAGTGCCAAAGCAGTTACAGAAAATATTGATAAATTGCCACATGCTCTTCAAAGTTATATTGAAGCTCCAGTTACAGGCGTCATAAACATGACTTGGCTCGGCGGTGATGGTATGATTGCCGCAATTATTATTGGCCTTTTAGTAGGTTGGATTTATAGTTCAATTGTTAAAAAAGGCTGGACAATTAAGTTGCCAAAGCAAGTTCCCCCTGCCGTAGCTAACCAATTTACTGCTATGATTCCTGCTGGACTTATTTTAATCAGTTCAATGTTCATCTATGCAGGTTTTAATATATTTGCTCACACTGATTTTCTTCAATGGATTTACAAAACTGTTCAAACTCCACTTCAGGGGATGTCAGACTCCTTTGGTAGTGCAGTCGCAATTGGATTCTTAGTTCCATTCTTCTGGTTCTTTGGTGTACACGGTGGTTTAATCGTGGGTTCCTTAGCAGGTCCACTTCTACAAGCAAACTCTTTTGAAAACGCTCAATTATACAAAGCTGGTAAATTAACTATTGCTAACGGCGCACACGTTGTAACCAATGAATTTTACAACAACTTTATTAATTTAACTGGTTCAGGAATTACTATTGGTTTAATTATATTTATCTTAGTTGCCGCAAAATCAGCTCAATTAAGATCAATTGGTAAGCTAGAATTAGTACCTGGTATCTTTAATATTAATGAACCATTTCTATTTGGTCTGCCAATCGTTATGAACCCATTTTTGGCAATTCCTTTCTTCTTAACACCAGTTGTAGTTTCAATTTCTACTTATTGTGTTATTAAATTTGGTATTGTTCCACCGCTTAATGGATTCGCTGCGCCATGGACAACTCCTGCAGTTATTTCTGGATTTTTAATTGGTGGTTGGAAAATGGCCATCTGGCAAGCTTGTACATTGTTAATTTCTACTGCAATTTACTGGCCATTTGCAAGAAAATACGATAAAGTTTTATGTAAGAGAGAAGCTGAAAAAGCAGCTAAAGAAAATAAATAAGTACAATGCTTTATAGCTGAATAGACGTTGTCATCATGCTAAGATAGATGTAGATGATAGCGTCTTTTCTTGTTTATAATATAAGGAATAAAAATATTAAAATAGAAACTGGATGATTAATTTATGACACAAGCAAAATATTTAGAAGTCGCGAAAATTATTACTGATCGTATTGATGATGGAACTTATAAAACTCGTAAACCTCTTCCTGACCAGTCAACTCTGGCTCAAGAACTAGGCGTTAGTCGTTTGACCGTTAAAAAGGCACTCGACGGGTTAGAGCGTCAAGGTCGAGTATATAAGCAGTCAGGTTTAGGAACTTTTGTATCAAGTGACATTCCTATTAAAGACAAAAATGACTCCCCTGCCAATGTCTTTTCAGGATTAAAAAATCAACTCAAATCTGACAATGTTCGTAGTAAAGTTTTAAGTTTTTCTGTTGAATTTCCGGATGAACAAATGCAAAAAAATCTCGACTTAAAGAAAACTGAACCAGTTTATAACATTGTTCGGCTAAGAATTGTTGATGATCAGCCTTTTATTATCGAACACACATATATGCCAGTAAAATTGGTGCCAGATTTAGATGAAGATATTTTAAATGATTCAATTTATAATTATTTGCATCATAAATTAAAACTAAAGTTTGGTCATGCTTATCGTAAAATAAGAGCAGCTAAGTCTAATGATTATGACCAAAAATATTTAAATGCAGCTAAAGATGACCCTATGCTTGAACTAGAACAAATAGTATGGTTAAGTAACGGTCAACCAATTGAGTATTCTGAAAGTCGAAACCGTTATGATCAACGTACTTATACTATTTTGGAAAATAATAGATTCTAAAACTTTTTCTATAAATAATAAAGCATCCTCCTAATAAAAGTATATACTTACTTTAGGAGGATTTTTTATGATTACTATTAGTAAAGAATTTGATTTTACAGCTGAAGATTTTTTTGATTATCTTGATAAGCAACTAATATCAGCCATTAAAACAGCACGTGGCAATAACCTTCCTGTTAAATTAACTTCTGGAACGCATTACACGCAAGGCGATATTGATACAGAAATTACAAACTATAAACGAGGTCAACTTTATGAAGCACACTTTAAAAATGACCGCTTAGATATTGTAATAAGCTATAAAACTATCAACATAAATAAAGGCGTTAAAATCACCTTTTCAGAAGAAATTAAAAGTTATGATCCATCTAAATATAGCTCATTTAATAACTGGTTATATAACTTTCAATTAAAACATGGTGCTAAAAAAGAGTTAAACAAAATGGCAAAAGGTGTTTATTCAAACATGCAAAAATAATTAAAAAGCGGCAAATTAATGCCGTTTTTTAATATAACTTTATTTTTAGACTTTGCTTTTTAGGTTTAATCCTTTTTACTGAAATAGTTACAGCACTATTATACTTTGCTTTAAAATGATATTGAGTTGGAATTTGATTTTCATTTACTAGTTTGTAACCTTCTGGAACATCCTTTTGACTTATATTAATTTCAATCGTCTCATCAGTTCTACCTTTTAAAGGAATGCTTTTAATTACTCTTTTATCATGACTATCTATATCAATAAGTTCAATTGACGTATTATGCAAGTTCGGCTTAATATATACAATCACATCTTCATTTTTAGTATTAAAGCTAGGTTTAACAGCATCTATAGCAAAAATGCTTCCATCTGCTTTTTTAATAATTTTTTCGTAATCTTGCCCATCTGCTTTTTTAACCGACGAAATCGAATATCCTTGAGGAACATCTGGAGTAACAATGTTCCATTTACGCTTTGTTCCAGGAGCAAGTTTCCAAATTCCATTAACATCTTCAAATTCAACTTCTTGAAAATGGATTTTTTTACTTCCATTAATTTGAACTTCAGTTACCATCCTCATAACTTTATGAAATTGACTTTTTTTGTTTAAATGATAAGTCAAAATAGTATCCACACCAGGGTCACTCGGCGTTATTGAATGCGGTAATTCACTAATTGATTTATAACCTTCTGGAGCACTTGGCACTAATATTTCAGCAGCTTTTGTTGAATCAAGAGTATTAACATAGCTAAATTTAGCTAAGACATTTCCATTAAGGTCTTGCTGAACAAGATGAGCAAGCGGTCTATAAATAATTGATACATGTTCATCAATTTTTTGTTGATTAGCGATAATTTTTTCTATTGAAACTTTTTTATTATCAGCTTGAACTTGACTTGCATAGTAACCCTTCTCTATTGGTGTAGTGACAGATTTATAATTATCTTGTCCCTTTTGCCAATCGTAATAAATTTTTCCTGTTAATAAGTCAGTTGTTTTCATTGCCTTAAATTCTGATTTTTGTTGCCCATCATTAAGATTATGAATCATTCCTTCACGATTAGCAATTTTATAATTAATCGTTCTTTTACCTATAAGACTAATTTCTTCAATTTCTTTTTTATGAACTAAAGGAATTACTAAGATATTTTTTTGATTATCAAGAAAAGTATATTTATCAGGAAGGCGATACCCATTAGCTAACTCGTATTTTTTAGGAATTGTTATTTTTAAAGAAAATGTCTCTCCAATTCTTCCCTGAAAACTAATACTATCTCCTACTTGTTTATTCAATTGAGAATTCAACTTATCTGTATCAACAAATTTAATATATGCTGTTTTAATTTCTGATAATTTTGCCATATTATCAACTATCCTTATATATCTATATTTGGATTCATTATAACATACGAAAAAATCTTTCAGCTAATCATATGCTGAAAGATTTTTTATAGAAATATTCTGGAGAAAACTCGGGAATTCATTCCCGATGTAGTTCATTAAGCCTTAGCACTATCTTCTTTTTCCTTTTTAAGCAAAACATTATCGTAATGTTTAATAAATGGATACCAAATTATGAATGCAACCAATGCACAAACAATTGACAAAACTGCTCCCTTCCAGCTAGCAGTAGCAATAAAACCACTAAGTCCTACAGGAGTTGGCCATGGTTGTTGAACAATAATTTTTGGTACTAAGTGTGAAGTTACTCCCAAATATCCCACAATACCTGAAGCTAGTGGAGCACAAATAAATGGAATCAATAAGTTAATATTATAAACAATTGGTAAACCAAAAATAATTGGCTCATTAATATTAAAGATAGCTGGAACTAATTCAACTTTACCAATTTCTTTTAATTGAGTTGAACGAGCACCAAACGCAAGCCAAATTGCCATTCCTAAAGTAGCACCTGCACCACCAATGATTACAAAAGAATTCAATGGATCGCCTGCAAAGAAGTGATTTGCTCCTTGTACATTGGCTGCCATATTTGCTAGAACAATTGGAGTATAGAAGGAACTCATGATAGTTGAACCGTGAATACCAAACCACCATAAGAAGTGAATAAGAAAAATTATAATTAAGAATCCCCACCACGTATCAGCAATTGCACTAATGAATGAAAATGGAATATATAAAACTTTAAAAATATCAGTTCCAAGCATTACCAAAATTAAGTTAAGTACTGCAACAACAACTGCAACACAAAAGCCTGGAATCATTGCACTAAATGAATTTGATACACCTGCTGGAACACTAGCTGGCATTTTAATTTGCCAGTTATGTTTAACAGTATAGCGGTAGATTTGAACTGTTAACCATGCAATTACAAGACCAGTAAAAATACCAACCGATGCAATTCTAGTGATACCAGAAGTAGAAGCTTCATAGCCACCTACAACCATCTTAGTTTTGGTGAAAATTTGGATAAATTGAATGGAGCCATTTTTCCAAACAAGTTCAGGAACCGTAATAAAGAATGCCATTAAAAACATTAATAAAGCATTCATTGGAACAAGATCAATTTTTTCTTCTTGTTGATAAATCTTAGCATATGAGTAAGCAAAAGTACCAGCAAAAATCAATGCTAAAATTCCCATAGTTGAATTATAAACAACTTGAAATAAGTTGGTAAAACGCCCTACGGTATTTGCATACCAACTTGCAAAACCCGGAATTGGAAATGCTTGTGGCAATACAGTCAAAATTAGAAAGATTGCACCAATAATTGAAAACGAAATAACGCTATATCCAGCGTCCATAATTGCTCTAACAAAGCGCGAACCAGCAAATTTTCCAGCCTTTGCTGCTAGCTTTTCTTTAAAAGAGCCAGAATTAGTATCAGACATAATTACTTCCCCCGTATAATCTGAAATACTTATCAATACAACAATCACATTATAAACTAAATCGCTTTCATATGTAAGCGCTTTTTGATACATACTGACTTACATAAGCAATAATATAACTAAAGATTTGAAATTATTTGGAAAGCGTTTTCTTTAATAGCTATTATTATGACTGGTTTTTAATGAAACTTTTACTACTTTACTTATGTACATAAATAACAAAAATAATTATAAAAATATTTATCATTTATTTTAAAAGATAAAAAATAAGCTTGGTATAATTACCAAGCTTATCCTGCATATAAAATATTATTCTTGTTTAAGAGTGCCAGATTTGTACAGCTTTTCATAAAGATCCACCATTTCTCCGGCTAAGTCTCTAAAAGTAATTGCGTTCATTAAGTGGTCTTGTGAGTGAACTACTAACAAAGTGACTTTCATATGATCACCTTGAGCTTCTTTAGTTAACATTTTGGTTTGAGAATTATGAGCTTCAAGAAGTGACTTGTCGCTTTCTTCTAGCTTTTCACGTGCGCCTTTAATATCACCAGTTTTTGCTTTACGAATTGCTTCAAAAGCCAAACTCTTAGCATTGCCTCCATTTGCAATTAATCCCATTGCAGCCATCAATGCTTCTTGCTCTTTTTGTTCACTAGTTTGTTTAGTTTCGTCTGCCATACAAATCTTACACTTTCTATTGTCTACTTATAGACAAAATTAGCCATTGATCATTTCTTCAGCTTGCTTTAAAACTTTCTCACCATTCATCATGCCGTAAGCTTGCATATCAATTACGCCTAAAGGAATATCTTTGCCATCTTTGCCTTTTCCGGCAACTTTATGTTCAAAATCACCCTTCATGTAACTTACTTGAGGCCCAAGAAGAACACAGTCAATTTCTTCTTGTTCAATATGTTGATCAGCTTCAGAAGCTGGGCAAGCAAAAATTTTTGCATCAATGCCATCATTTTTAGCAGCTTCTTGCATCTTAGTTACCAAAAGTGAAGTACTCATACCTGCACTACAATTTAACATAATAGTTTGTTCAGCCATAATTGTTTCCTCCTGAAATTTTGAGTTGTATTTTCTTTTAATATAGACTTGCCTTTATCTACACAAATTATTATAAAGCGTTTTCAAACTAATGTAAACGCTTTTTCGAGTATCTAGAGTTTACTATATTTTTTAATCTTTCTATTCCTTACTCCCTCTAGGGATTCAAAATTATTAAGTTTTCATAAAAGTATAGACTTTTTGTAAAAAGCAACCCTTTTGCTTTACATATGAATATTTTTTATAAAAATATAGAAAGCGCTTTCTGTTTAGAGGTATAATTAACTTAAAATGTTACATTTTTGATTTACAAATGAAAGGAAGGGAGGAAATAATGAGTCTCTATTTAGAAATTGCAAATGATATCGAAAAAGATATTATTGAAAAGAAATACCAAGGACAAATTCCCGAACAAGTTATCCTTGCTAAAAAATACAATACTAGTCGTGTGACTATTGTTCACGCATTGAAAGTTCTTCAGAATAAAAAATTAATCAAAACAGTTAAAGGACATGGTACATATATCACTTCCAAGGCAATTCCTGATATATTTTTAAATTCAGGAGCTAGCGAAAATGATGGCTTCACTAGTCATATTAACGGTGCTGGATGTATAAAAAGTCATGTTATTTCTTTCAGCATTCGCAATCCAACTGATGAAGAAAAAAGAGCCTTAAATTTACCGCCAGATGAAAAGGTTTATGATATTATTCGGCAACGCATTCTAAACGATCAACCAGCAAAGTTAGAATATACTATTATGCCTGTTAATCGCATCCCTGGTATAACTATTAACATTTTACATAAGTCTGTTTATGCTTATATTCAAGATGTTTTAGGACTTAAAATCGGTAAAGACGATCGTGTCATCACTGCTGAAAAATCAGATGCATATGATATAAAATATCTAAATTGCGCTAAAGACGATCCTGTATTATGCGTTCATCAAAAAGCCTATCTCAGTAATGGGGTCCCTTTTGAAATTTCAGAATCCCGTAATCGCTATGATCGAGGTGCTTTAACAGTAAACAACAGCAAAAGTTTTTTATAATTTTAAACCTGCTCTTGCTTATTTATTAAAACTATGTTTACAATATTATATGTAAACGTTTCCAAATACATACAGTGAAAGAGAGGTTTTTTATATGTATTCAGCAAAAATGCCAAAAGATTTTATGTGGGGTGGCGCTGTTGCTGCTCACCAATTAGAAGGCGCATGGAATAAAGATGGTAAGGGAATGTCCGTTGCAGATGTAATGACAGTTGGCTCTGCAACTAAGCCACGTGAAATTACCGACGGTGTAATTGAGGGTAAAAACTACCCTAATCATTCTGCAATTGACTTTTATCATCATTATAAAGAAGATATTAAATTAATGGCTGAAATGGGCTTCAAGGCTTTCAGAACTTCTATTGCTTGGACTAGAATTTTTCCAAATGGTGATGATGAAAAGCCTAATGAAGCTGGGCTTAAATTTTATGATGATTTATTTGATACTTGTCATGAATACGGAATTGAACCAGTTGTAACACTCTCTCACTTTGAGATACCTTACCACTTGATTACCAATTATGGTGGCTTTACAAATCGAAAGACTATTGATTTCTTTGTAAAATTTGCTGAAGTTTGTTTTACCAGATACCAAGATAAAGTTAAATACTGGATGACTTTTAATGAAATTGATAATCAAACAAGCTTTAACAATGACTTTTTGATGGCTACTAATTCTGGAATCTTATTTAAAGATGGAATGAGTGAACGTGATAAAGAAGCTGCAATGTATCAAGCTGGTCACTATGAGTTAGTTGCTTCCGCATTAGCTGTAAAAATTGGACATAAAATTAACCCTAACTTTCAAATTGGCTGTATGATTAACTATTCACCAGTCCGTCCTCTCACCCCTTCTTCAGATGATGTGCTTTTAGCAGATAAGTTTGAGCAACGTCGTGACTGGTTCTCTGATGTACATGTATTTGGAAAATATCCTAATGAAGTTGAAACTTATATTGAACGTGAAGGATTTCGTCCCGACATAACTGATGAAGATCGTATCGTGTTATCAGAAGGTACAGTTGATTACGTTGGTTTTTCATACTATCAGACTACTACAGTTTCAAGTAAAAAAGTTAAGCCTGATAATTTGACTGATTTACAAGCAGCAATCGCTGAAAATCCAACTTTAAAGCGTAATGATTGGGGCTGGGAGATTGATCCTAAAGGATTAAGAATCGCTCTTAATCAATTGCAAGATCGTTATCACCTTCCTCTATTTATTGTTGAAAATGGTTTAGGTGCTTACGATAAGGTAGAAGATGATGGATCAATCCACGATGATTATAGAATAGAATATTTAAAGAACCACATTTCCGAAATGGAAAAAGCTGTAGTCTTGGATGGTGTCGATTTAATGGGATATCTTCCATGGGGACCAATTGACCTAGTAAGTGCTGGAAGTGGCCAAATGGATAAACGCTATGGCTTTATATATGTAAATAAAAATGATAAAGGCGAAGGTGACTTAAGTCGTTCACGCAAAGATTCATTTTTCTGGTATAAAAAAGTAATTGATTCTAATGGTCAAGACTTAGATGATTAATAGCTACTTATAACAAAAATGCAATGCTTGTAATAGTTACAAACATTGCATTTTTTTAATTATTTATAATTTCATGTATTTCTTCATCAGAAAAATGCTTACAAAAATCTTTTTTTAAATTAATAAAAATCTCTTCATCAGTAAAATCTAATTTGCGTAACTTATTTATTCTATCTTCTGCTACTTGTTTAGGACTACCATCTTGAGCATGTAATTTTGCAAAAATTTTTTCTTGCTTTGAACGTATTGGGTTGTCAATCAATAGAAACATCTCCTTTAAATGTTTACCAGCCTTCAATTTTAGTATACACGTTTTTGTAAACGATTACTATCAAGATGCAAAAAAGAAGACCATTTACGGTCTTCTTTTTACTTATTTAAAGATTAATTTATTCTTCTGGGCGGTAATCTTTATCAATGATTAAGACTGGTTTAATGGTTTTTCCAGAACCTGAATCTGCATTAGCTTGATTGATATCTTCAAAATCATAAAATTTTTCAGTTTTATCAAAATCAAACATTCCCATTTTCCAAAAACTAATTAAACGTGGAACATCAATCTGAGGAATAGCATCCCCCATATTAACGCCAATAACCTTCTTATCTCCAACACAAAGGTCATTCCAAGTTGAAAATTCAAAATTATGAGGAGTTACAGCAATAGCTGCTTCAGTCCCTCCTTGAGCTAAACTATCTAAAGCATTTTTCATTACCGCTGGTAAACCTGTAGTATCTACTGCGTAATCTACACCATAACCATTAGTCAAATCTCTAATAGTTTCAACAGGATCTACTTCTTTAGAATTGATTACATTAGTTGCACCAAGTTCCATAGCAAGTTCAAGACGAGATGGTACAATATCAACTGCAATAACTTTAGTACAACCAGAAATTTTACCAGCCATCATTGCTGCAAGACCAACTGCACCTGTACCAAATACTGCTATTGTTTGACCAGGGCGAGGCTTTAAGGTGTTAAATACAGTCCCAGAACCTGTAATATAGCCACAGCCAAGTGGCCCAACTTTACGAAGATCAACATCTTTATCAATCTTTACACAATTACGCTGATTGGTAACAGTAGTAGTCGTAAATGACGATTGGTTAAACATATCAGAAATGTGTTCACCATTTTCTTTAAATTGGTCATCACCATCAAACCTTACTCCTGACAAGTTATAGTCAGCATAATGACGACATTGAGTTGGAATTCCTTCTAAACATTTATCACAAAGCCCATCAGCATAAAACGCCATTACTACATGATCACCTGGTTTAAAGTTTTTAACTTCTGAGCCAACTTTTTCAACAATTCCTGCTCCTTCATGTCCTAAAATCACAGGATAACCAAGACTTGCATCCCCACGTCTAATTGCTTCATCTGAGTGACATATACCACTTGCAACTACGTGAACTTGAACATCTGTTGGTCCTACTTCATGTAATTCAATATCATCTTTAATTACAAATGGATCGCCCATTTTTTCAACGACAGCAGCTTTAATTTTCATTGTTTTTCCTTTCTTTAAGTTTTTAAAGCGTTTTCATCTCACAAATCTATCATACTCTTTGTTTTGATTTTATCAAGTAAACGTTTACATTTATTTTCATAAGGCTAATTGGTATGCTTTTATTTATATGAATGTCTCACCACTAATAGCTACATTAATTAAAATTAGACTTTTTCACATGAAAAAACTAGGCATAAAGCCTAGTTACATTTAAATATATCTAACTGCTGTTCCATACGCTACAACTGACTGCATATCTCCTGCAATTGATCCAGTATCAAAACGCATCATTACAACTGCATCTGCTCCCATTTTGTTAGCTTTATCACGCATTCGTTCAATAGCTTCATCACGAGAAGATGTAAGCATTTTGGTATATGCTTTAATTTCTCCACCAACTAAACTTTTAAGTCCAGCTCCAATATCAGAAATCGCATTCCGAGATTGTGTAGTTACACCAAATACTTCTCCAATAATTTCGTAATCTTTGCCAGGAATACGTTCAGTTGTTGTTACTAAAATTGCCATTACTATGCACTTCTTTCATTATTTTTATTTATTATCGCATGAATTAGCTTCACTTTGCTAATATTTAGATTAGTTTTACATGTTTTTTATATAGAATTACAGCAATCCAAACTGAAATAAATGATGGTAAAACTAATACAACAATTAAATTTGGATCTAAAAAATTACCAACTTCAATGAATTCAGTGATTGTTTTTATTCGCCTAATATTACTGAATATTGCTTGGTAAACTGTAACATAAATTAAACTCCATTGAATATAATATTCAACTAAAGTTAAAGTTGTAGAGGAAAATTTAAATATTTTTGCAGCAGCTAACATTCCCCAGAACAATAAGATACCTGATAAAATCACAAATATAGCCAACAGTAAAAATAAGTTTCCCAACTTAATATGGTCTTGATTATTCATTAATAGATATGCTATTACAAAAAATACCAAGAAATTAATCATTGAAAAAAGAATCTGAATCGCAAATAAAATTCCTGCTTTTAAAAATTGAAATTTATTCTCAGATCTAAATAAAATTATCATCAGCGTTATAATAATAAACACTAAGAAAAAATATGTAACTTTCACTTTATTTTCCTTTCTCAAAAAGAAAAAGATAGGCGTACACCTACCTCTTCTTTTGGATTCATTGTTAATCTATTTATAAAAAATTAACTTCTATTCATTATAAATGTTATTTCAAAATAAGTTAAGAGTTTTTAAGTTAAAAACTGGTAGAATTTGATAAAATCATCTATAATCAATAAAAACGAAAGGAATGATATATATGGGTTTAACTTTTGACAATCCTAACAACTTAAACAAAATGTTAGACAAGTTTGCGGTAGTTCCAGATCCTAAAAAGACTCCCAAAAAACCTGATTCTAAAGATAAAAAAGATAAGAAGTCTAAAGACTAAACATAAAAAAGCTGCCAAATATGGCAGCTTTTTTATTAATAAATATTTTCTACTTGTTCTTGAGTTGATTCACTTGCTAAGAAGTCATCATAAGTTGTATCAGCACGACTAATAGTACCCTTTGGTCCAACTTCAATAATATGGTTAGCAATTGTTTGGATAAATTCATGATCGTGAGAAGTGAATAAAATTGAACCCTTATAATCCTTTAAAGCATCATTCAATGATGTAATTGATTCTAAGTCTAAGTGATTAGTTGGATCATCCATTACTAAAACATTAGCTGGTTGAAGCATCATACGAGATAATTGACAACGTACCTTTTCCCCACCGGATAGAACCTTAATTTTCTTCTCAATTTCATCACCGCTAAAGAGCATTCTTCCTAAAAATCCTCTTAAGAAAGTATTATCATCTTGTTCTTCTGTAGCATATTGACGAAGCCAATCTAAAATAGTCAAATCATCATTATTAAAGTTAGCATTTAAGTCTCTTGACATATAACTAAAAGCGGTAGTTTGTCCCCAAGTAACTGTTCCAGTATCTGGTTTAATCTTACCAGCAATAATTTGCATAAGAGCAGTTGTTGCCAAAGTATTACGTGATAAAAATGCTACCTTGTCACCTGGACGAACAATGAAAGAAACATTATCTAAAATCTTTTCACCATCAATTGAATATGAAACATTTTCAACTTTAAGTAAATCATTTCCTAAATCACGGTGTAAATCAAACTTAACAAATGGATATTTACGAGAAGATGGACGAATATCTTCTAAAGTAATCTTTTCAAGTTGCTTTTTACGAGAAGTTGCTTGACGAGATTTTGAAGCATTAGCAGAAAATCTAGCCACAAATTCTTGTAATTCTTTAATTTTTTCTTCTTTTTTAGCATTTTGGTTAGCTGCAAGTTCTGCTGCCAACTTACTTGATTCATACCAAAAGTCATAATTACCTACATAAAGTTGAATCTTACCAAAGTCAACATCACACATTTGAGTACATACTTGATTCAAAAAGTGACGGTCGTGAGATACAACAATAACAATATTAGGATAATCAGCTAAAAAGTTCTCAAGCCAATCTACTGTATGAACATCAAGACCGTTAGTAGGTTCGTCTAATAAAAGGATATCAGGATCTCCAAATAAAGCTTGAGCTAAAAGTACCTTAACTTTGTCAGATTCTGGTAATTCACTCATTTTACTTTGATGAAGATCTTCAGGAATATTCATTGATTGTAAGAGCTTAGAAGCATCTGCTTCTGCATTCCAACCATCAAGCTCAGCAAATTTGCTTTCAAGCTCAGCTGCCTTTACCCCATCTTCATCACTAAAGTCAGGCTTTGAATAAAGTGCATCTTTTTCTTGCATTACTTTATAAAGCTCTTTGTGTCCTTGAATAACTGTATCCATAACCGTATAATCTTCAAAAGCAAAGTGGTCTTGATTAAGACTAGACATACGTTCATTTGGATCAATTGAAATATTACCAGTAGTTGGTTCAAGCTTTCCTTCTAATAACTTTAAAAAAGTGGACTTACCAGCACCATTAGCACCAATAACCCCGTAGCAGTTGCCTGGCGTAAACTTTAAGTTGACATCTTCATATAATGTACGACCAGATAAATTAAGACTTAAGTCAGAAACTGTAATCAAAAATTTTTCCTCCCAAAATAAAAAAACATATTCAAATTATTTTATCAAATTCTAGCCAAAAATCTATAATAATTAGCGATAGTTTAGCATTTTTTAGAAAATTAATTATTTATAAAGAAAAAACTCCTGCCGAAGCAAGAATTTTTGATAAAAAGATATAAAGATAATTGAAGAAAGTATATCAATTTATGTAAATAACTGATATACTCTATATGGGTCTCGAAAAAATCTATAAGTCCTTATGATGACCCCTTCAATCAGGTAGTTGAATCCCCTTCTACCTGATTTTATTATACCATAAAAAATAACAAAAGTTATAATATTTTTTATATTTTTTGAAAAAATTGTAAAATTATATATTTTATTAACTCCATTCTCCACTTTAAGGTAAAATTGACTATAGATACTTAATTGGAGGTGGAATTTTTTGTACCCTGATAACAATATGTATTCATATCTTAAATGGCGTGGCGATATTGATTTGGCTAAGGCCCCTTTTAATGAAATTGACGCCTTAGTGCTTTCTATATTTTCGTATTTAAATTTACCTAATATAGTTTCAGATGGTCCTAAAACCATCACCGTTCAAGAAGCCGCAAAGATATATTTTTCACCTGACTATTACAGAAGTGATCACAGTTACTATCAAAAACTATTTAAATTAATGTCGGAAGCTAACCGTTTTAAAAATGCTAAATTATCTTATTATGTCAACACTTTAACTGACCAAACTCAATTTAGCGCAATTAAAATTCAATTAACTAATGGAATTAATTTTATTGCCTTTCGTGGTACCGATGATTCTTTGGTTGGTTGGAAAGAAGATTTTGAAATTAGCTTCAAAACAACAATCGCTCAAGAACAAGCAGTTCGTTATTTAAGTACAATTATGGACCGTGATAATGAAAATTATATGCTAGGAGGTCATTCAAAGGGCGGAAACTTAGCAGAATATGCAGCGCTTAATGTAAAAGAAGATTTGAGAAAACGCATTACAAATATTTATACTTTTGATTCACCAGGGATTGCTCAAGAAGTAGGAAATCAAATCCCCGAAAAATATTTAAAAAATACTCTTCATCGTTATGTTCCAGAGTTTAGTATTATTGGACGGCTTTTTGAACCTGAACAAATTGACGCTACAATTGTAGAAAGTAGCCGAAAAACTTTGAGTCAACATGATGCATTTAGCTGGGAAATTACCGGTTCACATTTTGTAACTAGACGACATCGTAATCCTCAAGCAAAAATTTATAATCAAATTATAAGTGAATGGATCGGGGATGCTAGTTTAGAAGAACGTGAAGCTTTAACAAATGATCTTTTTGGTGCTTTTGCTGCTAGTGGCGCTACCAAAATCAATGAATTAAGTAAAAATGGCTTTGGTGGATTTGGAGCGATTTTAATTTCTCTTGCTAACTCTTCCAGAAAAACTCGTTTTGTAGTTGGTAGCTTATTTACTACTTTATGGCAAGCTATTAAAAATATGGAAATTATCAAAGCATTATTTTCACGAGACACTATCGTGGGATGGATAATGGTGATTTTGGGAATTGTTAGTTTAACAGCTCCACAATATGCTATTCGTGCTTTTGGGGCATTAGTTGCTTTTGCAGGAATTGGCTTTAGTGTGCAGCAAATTTTAAAAACTGCTAATACTGCTTTACAGAAAAAGCAAAAACAATCCTTCATTATTAGTTATTTATTGATTTTTGCTCTTTCTATAGCTCTTCTCTCTAACAATCGGCTATTAATATTCTTAGCGCACTACTTTTTAGGAATATTTTTAGTGGTTTATTCATATATTCGACTCAGACAAGTTATACTTCGAGCAGTTGTCGGTGTATTTCAAAAAATAATTGTTTGTATCGAAGCAATTATCGCATTTGCATTAGGAATAGTTGTTGTAGTAAACCCTAAATACTTTAATAAGCAATCAATTATAATTGTTGGAATTTTACTTATTATTTATGGTTTCTTTAAACTTGTTGATGAACTTTTCAAGCAGCGAAAGAAACTCCCAACTAAACATAGATAAAAAAACTAGAAGTAAAACTTCTAGTTTTTTTATTAAATCAAATCCATTTTTACCAAATATTCTGCATTTTCGACGGTATTCCAAGCTGCACCCTTTAATAAATTATCAGCTACCACCCACATATTAAAGCAGCCTGGATTTTCATAATCAGGACGAATTCTACCTACATAAGTCTCTCTAGTTCCTTCTGCATTAAGAGGTTGTGGATAAAGTTGATTTTTAATATCATCTTGTAAAATATTTCCAGGAAAACTTGCTACTGCATCTTTAATATCTTGAGCAGTAGCTTTTTCATCTTCAACTTCAAAATAAACACTTTCTCCATGAGAAATTATTACTGGAACTCTAACACAAGTTGCAGTTACCTTGATATCTTTTGAATTCATATCTCCTAACATGATTTTCTTAGTTTCATGAATCATCTTCCATTCTTCATGAGAATATCCACTATCTTCTAAAACATCAATTTGTGGAAGTAAATTAAATGCTAGCGGATAATGTCTTTTATCGCCTTTTGTTGGTAAAATTTTAGCATTTCCACGAATATCTTCACCATTAAGATAATCTTGAGCTTCCTTTTTTAATTCATCAATAGCAGCTTGCCCTGCACCAGAAGCAGCTTGATAAGTTGAAACAATTATCTGCTTTAAGCCAAACTTACGTCTAATTGGTTCCAGTGCCATCATCATTTGAATTGTTGAACAATTTGGATTAGCAATAATTCCATGGTGGTTCTTTAAGGCTTCTGGATTTACTTCAGGCACTACTAACGGTACGTCTGGATCCATTCTAAATGCACTTGTATTATCTACACAAACTGCTCCGCGTTTAACAGCTTCTGGTAAAAACTTCTTAGAAACTGCTCCACCTGCAGAAGACAAAACCAAGTCAATTCCATCAAAAGATTCTGGAGTAGTTTCTTCAACAGTTAATTCTTCATTTTTTAATTTTAATTTTTTACCAGCAGATCTAAATGAAGCTAGTAATTTTACACTTTTTACAGGAATAGTTGAATGCTCTAACTGTTCAATCATTCTCCGCCCGACTGCACCAGTAGCACCTAAAATTGCAATATTATATTCTTTAGTCATTATTTTCCCCTCTTAAAAATTCACCAATTCTTCTCATCGCTTCTTTTAAATCCTCATCCGAAGAAGCATAAGATAAACGAACATAACCATCTCCACCAGGTCCAAATGCGCTTCCGGGAGTAACTCCAACTTTAGCTTTAAATGCCAAATCTAATGCAAATTGCATATCATCTTTAGCATATTCATCCGGAATTTTAGCAAATATATAAAATGCTCCTTGTGGCTTAATAGTTGAAATACCAAATTTATTTAACTCATTAATGACAAAATCTCTGCGTTTTTGATAAATTTTACAAAAAACTTTTGGATCATCTTGTCCATTAACTAAGGCTTCTATAGCTGCAGCTTGAGCCGAATCATTAGCAGTTGTAACCATCAAACCATGCACTTTTCCAATTTGTTCCATAATTTCTTTTGGGCCTGCAATATAACCCAAACGATAACCTGTCATAGCATGAGATTTTGAAAAACCAGAAATATATATAGTTCTTTCAGGAATTTCTTGCGCAATTGAATAATGATCAATTCCGTAAGTAAGAGAACTGTAAATTTCATCAGTAATCATATATAAATGATTATCTTTAATAACTTTAGCTAAGTTTTGAATTTCATCTTTACTATATTCAACACCAGTTGGGTTAGTAGGATAATTTAAAACTACAGCTTTAATTGATGGATCTTTTTTCACTTCTTCTTCAAGTTTTTGTGCTGATAATTTAAAATTTTCACTTGAAGTATCAACTAATTTATATGAAGCATCTGCTAAATATGCTACTGGCCAATAAAGTGAAAAAACCGGCGTAGGAATTAAAATCTTATCCCCTGGATTAGTAAGTGCAAAAATTGCTGCATTAATAGCTTCGGTAGCACCAATAGTTACTACAATCTCGTCTTCTGGACTATATTCTACTCCTACTTCTTTTTTGAGGAATTTACTAATAGCTTGACGCAATTCTAACTTTCCTTTTTGCGGAGCATAATGTGAGTCATTATCTTGTATACTTTTAATAGCTGCTTTTTTAACATGCTCTGGAGTATTAAAATCTGGCTCACCTAAAGTTAATTTAATAATTCCAGAAATTGTCGAAACTTTATTATCAAAAATTCTAATTCCAGAAGCCTTTACATTCTTTATTTTTTGACTAAAATCCAAATCTTGAGCTAAATGTGGCATAAATCCACCTCACATCCTATAAAATATTTTCTAAACCAACTATTAATTGTTTTAAATCTGAAACTTGTTCAAGTGCGACCTTTACGCCACTCATAAATGATGATCTATCAAAAGAATCTTGACGAATAGTCAATGCCTCTCCTTTTGAACCAAACAAAACCTGTTCATGTGCAATATAACCAGGTAAGCGAACTGAGTGAATTCTAATTCCTTGATAATCACCACCACGAACTTGGCTAAGGGTTTCTTTCTCATTAGGGGAAGTTTCATGAGAAGGACGAACTTGAGAAATGAGCTTAGCAGTAGCTAAGGCAGTACCAGAAGGAGCATCTTTTTTATCTGCATGGTGCATTTCAATGATTTCAACATCTGGAAAGTATTTAGCAGCTTCTTGAGCAAATTTCATAAGTAATACTGCAGAGATTCCAAAATTAGGAGCTATTAAACCACCTACTGCTTCTTTTTGAGATAAAATTATCAATTCTTTCTCTTGCTTATCAGTTAATCCAGTAGTTCCTACAATTGGATTAATATGATGACTTATAGCGAATTTAACATTCTCAAAAACTGCACTAGGACTTGTAAAATCTATCCAAATATCAGCAATATTATCCGGGATTTCAGCTAAATTATTAAAAATTTTTACATCCCCATCCAAGCCATACTTCTCAGGCTTTTTTTCAGCACGCGGAGCTAATCCACCCACCAATCTAAAACCAGCTAATGAATTAACTAACTTTACAGCTTCTTGGCCCATTGAACCAGTAAAACCTGCAATCAATACTCGCTTATTCATTTTCTTACTCCTCACCTAAATTAAGAGATAGTTTTTCCATTAAAGCACTATCCTTTAAGCCTAACTTTTGAGCTAGTCGTACTTTTTCTTCATCATTTAAAGTTACAAGTGGCAATCGTACTCCGCCAACTTTAAATCCTTGTGCATTTAAAACAGCCTTTACAGGGGATGGAGATGGATACATAAATAAAGCATTCATTCTTGGGGTGAGCCATCTTTGAAGTCTTGCTGCTTCAGAATAATTACCTGAGTATAAGTTGTCATACATTTCACGCATTTGTCGTGGATAAACATGCTCTGCAACAGAAATTACTCCATTTGCTCCCAAAAGACGTGCAGTTAAAGCCTGTGCATCTTCTCCAGTAAAAACTTGAAAATCCTGATCTTTATGATCAATAATGTATTCTAATTCTTCAAGTGATGCACATTGCTTAATACCTTTAATGTTTTTTAGATGGGATAATTGAACAATGGTTTCCTTAGCCATTTTTACTCCAGTTCTGCCAGGAATATTATAAATAATGAGTGGCAATTGACTTGCATCATTTACTGCAGTAAAGTGAGCAACCATCCCTCTTTGATTAGGCTTATTATAAGGCGGTACTACAACTAAGCCATAATCAATCCCATCGATACTTGCTACTTCATTAGCAAAAGCTATCGTTTCTGCAGTGTTATTGGATCCAACTCCAGCAATAACAGGAACACGGTGATTTACAATTTGACCAAATCTAGTATAAAGTTCAATCTTTTCATCATGACTTAAAGTTGGTGTTTCACCAGTGGTCCCTCCAATTACAAAACCATTAGAACCATTATCAATTAAATAATTTGTTAACTTTTCTAAACTATCAAAATCAATCTTATCATCTTCATTAAACGGAGTAATAAGTGCTGTAATTAAATCTGCATCAATTAAATTTGCCATTTTCATTTCTCCATTCTATTAATTAAAAATCCTTTAATTGCTGTAATACCTTTATAAATACTATCTTCATTTGGAGTAAGTGTTGCACAATGAAGCTGAGAATCATCTTCAACTCCTAACCAAAACATAACCCCTGGAAATTTATTAAGCAAAAATCCAAAATCTTCTCCTGTCATTGCTGGGGATGTTTCAATATAGGTTACATTTGGATTATTTTTCATATAAGAAATAAATTCACAGGCTAAATCAGAATTATTTTCTACTGGCCAATAACCACCTTGATTCAATTTTAATTCCACTTTAACGTTATAACTTTTTGCAATTCCTTCACAGACTTCTTGCAAGCGCCGATCAATATTAAGAATCATTTTTTGAGTTAATCCACGAATAGTCCCCTCAATCCGAGTATGTGATGCAATCACATTACGAATTGTACCAGCTTCAACTTTTCCTAAAGTTATTACCCCACTTTGAATAGGGTCAATACTACGCGAGATAATAGTTTGAATTTGCATAATTAAACTTGCGCTAGCAACTACAGTATCATTAGCATCTTGGGGAAAAGCAGCATGACCACCTTTTCCATAAATATCAATATCAACTTCTGTGGTTCCTCCAAAAAGCGTTCCATTAAGACAACCAATAGCTCCAGCAGGCAAAGCAGGATTAATATGCAATCCATAAAACTCATCAGGCTTCCATTTACCTTGAAAGATTCCATTATCATATGCAAGTTTAGCGCCACTTTCACTTTCTTCAGCTGGCTGAAAGAAGAATAACAAATTATCTTTCGGTTGATTTTCACTAAAATAATCAAGTAAACCTAATGCAACCGTCATATGTATATCATGCCCACAAGCATGCATTACTGCAGGATGGTTTGAAGCAAAATTCAAACCTGTTTTTTCTACAATAGGCAAAGCGTCAATATCTGCTCGATATGCAATAGTTCGTTTAGGACATTTACCATGAACTAAAACTAAAATTGATGTAGGAAGCTGCTCTGGAACGTAAATTTCCAAATTATCTTGTTTAAAATTTTTAATTATTTCTATTAAATAGTCATGAGTTTGCTTTTCATGGAGTGCTAATTCTGGAATTTGATGTAGATGTCGTCTAATATTAATTAATTCGTTTTTATTTAACATACTAAATCTTCCTTAAATCATCCTCTAATTCAGTTTTATTTGCAGTTTTTTCATCAACTTGTTTAATAAATTTAGCAGGAACACCAGCTACCATTGTGTGAGCAGCAACATCATGAGTTACAATTGCTCCAGCAGCTATAACAGCTCCTTCACCAACATGCACACCTTCAATTACTACGGCGTTTGCCCCAATTAAAACATTATCATCTATTCTTACAGGCTTAGCAGAAGCTGGTTCAATTACTCCAGCTAATACAGCTCCTGCTCCTACATGACAGTGCTTACCAACAATTGCACGTCCTCCTAGAACTGCCCCCATATCAATCATCGAGTCAGCCCCAATTTCTGCTCCAATATTGATGATTGCTCCCATCATAATTACTGCATTGGCACCAATTTCTACTTGCTCACGAATAATAGCTCCCGGCTCAATTCGTGCATTAACTTTTTTAAAATCAAGAAGTGGAACAGCTGAATTTCTAGCATTATTTTCAACACGATAGTTAGAAATATTTGCTTGATTTTCATTTAAAAACTTTTCTATATTTTTCCAATCACCAAAAATCACACCACTTTTAGAATTGACATAATCTTCAATCTCTTCTGGAAAAATTAATTCATCCATATTTCCTTTAATAAAAACTTTAACAGGCGTCTTCTTTGGTGCATTGCCAATATAGTTAATAATTGATTGCGCATCTAACTTTGTCATTTTTATTCCTCCACTTTTATAAATATTGATCTAAGTGAACTAAATCTTCTAAACTTTCTCTTTTTATAATTAATTTTGCTTTTCCATTTTCTGCAAAGACAACTGCAGGACGGGGATTTCGATTATAATTTGAAGCCATTGAATATCCATATGCTCCAGTATCTAAAACTGCTATAATATCTCCTGATTTAAGAGAAGGTAATTGTGCGTTTTTTATCAAAATATCACCAGATTCGCAATATTTTCCAGCTAAGTTAACAACCTCATCCGCTGTTTTATTAAGATTATTTGCTAAAACAGCTTCATAATTTGCATTATATAAAGCTGGTCGAATATTATCTCCCATCCCTCCATCAACCATAATGTAACTTATAAGTCCAGGAACATCTTTGCGACTTCCAACAGTATATAAACTATATCCTGCAGGACCAACAATTGAGCGTCCTGGTTCAATGTCGATTTCTGGCATTGGAAAATTAAGTTTAGTTGTTTCTTCTTTTATAGTTGCAACAATTGCTTTTACAAACTCTTCAGCTTTTAAAGGTCTATCTTGTTTTACATATTTAATGCCAAAACCTCCGCCAACATTAATTACTTGAGCAGTGTAATTATATTTTTCACGCCAAGCTGCAGCGACTTGAATTAATTTTTGAGCTGCCATTTTAAAACCATTCAACTCAAAAATCTGTGAACCAATATGAGCATGAAGACCTAAAACATTAATTCTAGAATTAGCTAAAGCTTGATTCAATGCTTGATCTGCTTGACCTGACTCTAAATCAAAACCAAATTTACTATCCACTTGACCAGTCTGATCGTATTCATGAGTATGAGCTGAAATTCCAGGAGTAATTCTCAAAACAATATTAGTTTTAGTGTCTTTTTCCTCCAGAATTTGATTCAACAAATCCAATTCATAAAAATTATCGACCATAATTCTGCCAACATGATTTTCAATTGCCATTTCAAGTTCAAAACGAGATTTATTATTTCCATGAAAATTAACCTTTTCCATTGGGAACCGTGCCTTAATCGCAGTATATAATTCTCCAGCTGAAACCACATCAATTGCTGCACCTTCCTCATTAGCAACTTGATACATTGCAATTGCAGAAAAAGCTTTACTTGCATAGCTAACTTCATACTTGATATTTTCTTGCTCAAATATGGTTTCAAACTGGCGAATTTGATTGCGAATTTTGCTTACGTCATAAACTACCAAAGGAGTGCCATATTCATGTGCTAATTGCACAGTATCAACACCGCCAATTAGTAAATGACCTTCTTGATTAATTTCTTCTGGGTTAATTTGTGAATTCATTATATTCTCCTACTTTCTTTTTGTAGGAGCGCCAATAAAAAAATCCATTGTCTGCGCCAAACAAACAATGGATTAAATTATTTTTTAATCTTATGGTCGATAGCGCTCCGCGATTATATTTCGCGACAGTCCGTAATTTATTCAATTACGCCCCAGCAAATAGTACTGACAAATACTACAGCTTCGGCAATCTTCCCTTTCACATTAATCATTAGCATTGTCTTGCTTCATAGATGTTACTAATGTCGATTGCACCTCTTCGATTTGGTTAAATTGTATATTTTATTAAAATTGCTGTCAATACTTTTTTCATAAAATTTAATTTTTATTTTTTACTACTATCTATGCCATCTTTATAAAGCTTGATTTATTAACATTTGTGCTTGCAAGAATAAAAAAGCATGTTAAAATTCAATTAAATTAATTTACTAAGTGCACTTTTTAAAAATTAAAATCCAAAAAACATGAAAGAAGTTTTAAATTATGAAAGTAATTAAATTTGGAGGTAGTTCTTTAGCTTCTGGTGAAAGTGTATCAAATGCCATAGATATTTTAACTGCAGAAGATCAACGTCAAGTAATGGTTGTTTCTGCACCCGGAAAAAGATTCCCTGAAGATACTAAAGTAACAGACTTATTAATTGAATATGCTGAAAAGACTTTGCATCATCAAGATACAAATAATATTGTGTCCGAAATTTTTAATCGTTATCAAAAAATTGGAAAGTACTTTGGTATTAGCAATACAGAACTTGATGTTATTCATTACCTTCTTTTGAACTTACCAAAGCAAAACTATCCTAATGATGACTATCTTTTAGCAGCTTTCAAAGCTCACGGTGAAAGGCTCAACGCAAGATTAATTGCTTTAATTTTAAATCAGTTAGGAATCAAAAGTCGGTACATTGATCCAGTTGAAGCTGGCCTAATAGTTACAGGAGAACCTAATGATGCTTTAGTAAATCCCGAAAGCTATATAAATCTAGACCATTTAAAAATTGATCCTAATGAAAAAATAGTTTTTCCTGGATTTTTTGGTATTACTCCGTCAGGTCACATTGCCACTTTTTCTAGAGGAGGTTCTGATATTACTGGAGCAATTTTAGCTAGAGGATTACATAGTGAGCTTTATGAAAATTTTACCGATGTTAGCGGTATTTTTTCAGTAAATCCAGCTATTGTGTCTCATCCAGCTACAATTAAAAAAATGACTTACCGTGAAATGCGTGAACTCTCCTATGCAGGCTTCTCTGTCTTTCACGATGAAGCGCTAATTCCCGCAATCCAAGGTGAAATTCCTATCAATGTTAAAAATACTAATCTTCCCACAGAATCTGGAACGATGATTTTACCTAACAGAAATTTCGTCCCTGATCGAGTTATTACTGGTGTAGCAAGTCAAAAGCATTTTTCAGCCTTATATTTGCATAAATACCTACTCAATAAAGAGGCAGGTTTTACATTGAGAATTTTACAAATTCTAGATAAATATCATGTTCCCTATGAACATATGCCTTCTGGAATTGATGATATTACTATTATTTTCAATCGTAAATTTTTAACAGATCAATTAATTGATTTAATTTGTAATGAAATCCAAGCACTTATTAATCCTGATCAACTAGAATGGATCAATGACTATGCAATAATTATGGTTGTTGGTGAAGGAATGAAGAACAAAGCTGGAGTTAGTGCTACAATTCTTTCCTCTCTTCAAGAACAAGGAATTACACCTCAAATGATTAATCAAGGTGCTTCACAAATTTCAATTATGATTGGTACCAAAAAAGAAGAAGCCAGTTTAGCAGTTAAAACTATCTATCGACAATTTTTCTAAAGGAGATTTGCATATGAAATTAATTAAAGTTCATGGCTCAAAAAACTATTTTTTTATTTTAGATCAAACTGAATTATCCACTCCGCTCAAAGATGAGGATTTAATTGCTTTTACTCAAAAAATAACTTCTTCTAAAGGGCTTTTAGGGGGTGCTGATGGCGTTTTGGTAATCACGACCTCTACTCATCCAGATGCTCTTGCAAAAATGCGTGTAATAAATTCTGACGGTAGTGAAGCATCAATGTGTGGTAACGGATTAAGAACCGTTGCACGTTATCTTTCGGAAAAATTTAATCAAGACAACTTTTTAGTTGAAACTATGAACGCAAATTTACGCGTTAGAAAAGAGAAAAAGCTTGCCGAGGGCGTTCATACCTTTGCAGTAGAAATCTCTCCTGTAAGCTTTAATAAATCCTCTTTACCCTTTAAGAATTTAGGTCATAAGCGAATTATTGATACATTTTTGCCAGAGATATATCCTGGTCTTAAATTTACGTCAATTGCCGTTCCTAATCCACACTTAATAAGTTTTATGAGTCAAAAGCAAATTGAAAGTAATATTTTAGAAGAAGTGGGGCAATTCCTAAACTCTAATAATCCTTATTATCCTGATGGTGTCAATGTCAACTTTGCTCAAATTTTAGACAAAAATCAGCTTTTTGTACGTACTTATGAGCGTGGAGTAGGTTTTACAAATGCTTGCGGAACCGGTATGTCTGCTACAAGTTTGGCATTTTGTTTAACTAAGCCTCAATTAGCAAAATTTAATACTCAAATCAGTGTCTATAATCCTGGTGGAATGGTCAAAGTAATTGTTCATTCAAAGCCAAATTATTGGATGGAATTAATTGGAAATGCAACCTTTACTGAAATAATTGATATTCCAGAAAATTCACTTTATGATCTTGATTTTTCTAAGGCTAAAATTACAAAAACTACTGAACAAAAGGCTTATGAAAATTTTGTTACTTCTCTTCCACACTTTAATAATTTAACTGCAAATTAAAAAAGCATAGAGCTTCAAGCTCTATGCTTTTTATAGATGTTCTTCTATCCAATCTCCAAGTTCTTTAACATGGAGTTTAGAAACTGAACTAAAAGTTAATACTGATACATTTTCATAACTCAAGTCCAAATGTTTCTTAAGTTCAGACATTACTTTATTTGTCTGACTTTTTTTAATTTTATCCATTTTTGTGCAAACTACTAAAATTGGTAGATCTAAATATTGTGCATAATTATACATAGCAATATCATCTTTAGTTGGCGCATGACGTGAATCAATTAGGATAATTAATCCTTTTAAATTAGCGCGGGTTTCTAAATAATCTTGAATCATTTCACCAAACTGTTCGCGCTGTTTTTGTGATACGCGTGCATAACCATACCCTGGAACATCTACTAGATAAAACGCATTATTAACAATATAGAAATTTAAGGTTTGCGTTTTTCCTGGCTGAGAAGAGGTTCTAGCAAGATTTTTACGCTTTAAGAGGGTATTTATTAAACTTGATTTTCCCACGTTTGAGCGTCCTGCTAAGGCTATCTCAGGCAAGTTATTTTTAGGATATTGATCTTCTCTTACAGCACTAACTGCATAATCACTATTTTTAATTATCATTTGCTTTTACCTCTGCTTTATCAGAGTTTTCAGCATTTTTACGAATTATCTTAGGTTCAGCGCCTTTAGTGATAACATCCTTAGTAATTTCAACCTCCTCAATATCACTTTCACTTGGAGTCTTATACATAATATCCATCATTGAATTTTCAATAATAGTTCTAAGACCACGCGCACCCATATTACGTTCAATTGCTAAATCTGCGATTGCACCGAGCGCACCATCAGTAAATTTAAGCTTTACATCATCAAGTGATAATAGTTTTTGATATTGCTTAACTAATGCATTCTTAGGTTCAGTAAGAACTCTTACCAAATCCTTGCTGTTCAATTTATCCAAAGTTGTAATAATTGGAATTCTTCCGATAAATTCTGGAATCATACCAAATTTCACCAAATCACCTGTAGTCAAATGGTGAGTCCAATCATCAGCATCAACTTTATTTGCAAAACTTTCAGCACCAAAACCAATAGTTTTCTTACCTAGACGGTTTTTAACAATTTGTTCAATACCATCAAAAGCTCCACCAACAATAAACAAAATGTTAGAAGTATCCATCTTTATCATTTCTTGTTGAGGATGCTTACGTCCACCTTGAGGTGGAACTGAAGCAATAGTACCTTCTAAAATCTTAAGAAGTGATTGCTGAACACCTTCACCTGAAACATCACGAGTAATTGACACATTTTCTGACTTTTTGGAAATTTTGTCAATTTCATCAATATAAATAATACCTCGCTGAGCACGTTCAATATCATAATCAGCATTTTGCAATAACTTCAACAAGATATTTTCAACATCTTCACCCACATAACCAGCTTCAGTTAAAGTAGTAGCATCAGCAATTGCAAATGGAACATTTAAAATTCTAGCCAAGGTTTGAGCTAAATAAGTTTTACCTGACCCAGTAGGTCCAATCATAGCAATATTAGACTTTTGAAGTTCAGTTGATGAATCAACATCCATTTGACTAATACGTTTATAGTGATTATAAACAGCTACTGAGAGTACACGCTTTGCTCTGTCTTGTCCAATTACATATTGATCAAGTTGATTTTTAATTTCTATAGGCTTTGGTAAATCACGTGCTTTTTTAAGTGAGTCTGCACGTAATTCATCATCAATTATTCTTTTAGACAAGTCAACACATTCATTACAAATATAAGCATTATTACCTGCAATCATTTTCTTGACTTGATCTTGAGTCTTACCACAAAAAGAACATTTAATTTCTTCTTGGTCTGTAAACTGTGTTGCCATATTATTCCTCCTAGTATCTACCAAGTTTTAGATTATCATAAAATTGGCAATAATAAAGGATTTTTGCTTATATAAATAAAAAGGCGGCTGATTTACAGCTGCCTTTTATTCTGTAAAAGCAATATTACTTATCAGACTTCTTGTCGTCTTTTTCTTCTTTAAGCTTTGATTTTGCAACTTGCTTTGCGTTATCAGTTACAAGATCCATTGCCTTACGTACAGTGATGTCGTGAGTTAACATATCATCACTTAAAGTGTTGCGAACAACTTTTTCGTCCATGTTGTATTCGCTAGCTAAGTCCTTAATTTCTTTATCAATTTCGTCCTTAGTTGCTTCAAGGTTTTCAGCAGCAGCAATTGCTTCAAGAACTAAGTTAGTCTTAACACGTTCTGCAGCATCCTTAGCGAATTGTGCACGAAGTTGTTGTTCATTAGTATTAGTCAACTTGTAGTAAGTTTGTGGATCAATACCTTGGCGTTGCATATTACCTAAGTATTGGTTCAATTGAGTATCAACATCTTCTTGAATCATTGCATCTGGAATTTCATCAATCTTAGCATTCTTAACTGCGCCTTCGATTGCAGCTTGTTCAATAGCATCCTTAGATGCATTTTCCTTTTGGCTCTTCAAGTTCTTCTTGATGTTTTCTTTTAATTCATCAAGAGTTTCAACTGAATCGTCAACATCCTTGGCAAATTCATCATCTAATTCTGGAAGATGCTTTTCCTTAACTTCATGAAGCTTAGTTGCAAAGTGAGCTTCTTTACCTGCTAAGTCCTTTGCACCGTAATCTTCTGGGAAAGTTACTACAACATCAACATCATCACCAGCTTCATGACCCATTAATTGGTCCTCAAAACCAGGAATGAAAGTACCTGAACCTAATTCAAGTGAGTAGTTATCAGCTGAACCGCCGTCAAATGCTTCACCATCAATAGTACCCTTGTAGTCGATAGTAACAGTGTCGCCCTTTTCAGCTTTACCCTTCTTAAGAACAAGTTCAGCATTTTGTTGACGACGCTTTTCAAGTTCAGCATCAATGTCCTTTGCGTAAACACGAGTGTTTTGCTTTGGAACTTCAATACCCTTGTAATCACCTAATTCAACTTCTGGTTCAACTGAAACAGTAGCTTTCATAGTCCAGTCTTCACCTTTGTTCATTGAAACAGGTTCAATTCTTGGTTGACCTACAGCCTTGATGCCAGCTTCTTTAACTGCTTCTGAGTATGCTTTAGGTAATACTAAGTTTAAAGCATCTTCATATAAAGCTTCTTCACCGTAGTATTGATCAAAGATTACACGAGATACGTGACCTTTTCTAAAACCAGGAACACGTAAATTTTTCTTTACTCTTCTAAAAGCTTGATCTAAACCAGATTTAATTTCATCTTTTGAAATATCAAAAGTTAATTCACCAGTAGTTTTACCGGTTTTTTCCCATTTAACAGACATTAATAAAATACCTCCAATGTCATTTTTGAGTTTGCTTATGCATACTAAGTTATCTTACCGTAAACTAAAACAAAAAACAAATCTTAGAAGTAAAAAAAGATACACTTCCATGAAGAAGTGCATCTTTTTAACTATATCGTTAGAAATTAGTCAAGGATTTCAGTAACTTGACCGGCACCAACGGTACGACCACCTTCACGGATGGTGAACTTAGTACCCTTTTCAATGGCTGCTGGCTTAATCAAAGTAACAGTGAATTCAGTGTTATCACCAGGCATAACCATTTCAGTACCTTCTGGCAATTCAATTTCACCAGTGATATCAGTGGTGTGGAAGTAGAATTGTGGACGGTAGTCTGAGAAGAATGGGGTGTGACGACCGCCTTCTTCCTTCTTCAATACATAAACTTGAGCCTTGAACTTGTTGTGAGTTTGGATTGAACCAGGTGCAGCCAATACTTGACCACGAACGATTTCGTCACGGTCAACACCACGAAGCAATACACCAACGTTATCGCCGGCTTCACCTAAGTCAAGAGTCTTGTGGAACATTTCCAAACCAGTAACAACTGACTTCTTAACATCGTCTACCAAACCAACGATTTCAACTTCGTCACCGACCTTAACAGTACCACGGTCGATACGACCTGAAGCAACAGTACCACGACCAGTAATAGTGAATACGTCTTCAACTGGCATCAAGAATGGCTTGTCAGTTTGACGTTCTGGAGTTGGAATGTATTCATCAACGATGTCCATCAACTTCAAGATTTGTTCTTGAGCTTCCTTGTCGCCTTGTAAAGCCTTCAAAGCTGAACCACGAACAACTGGAATATCGTCACCTGGGTAATCGTATTCAGTCAACAAGTCACGAACTTCCATTTCAACCAAGTCGATAAGTTCTGGATCGTCAACTAAATCGCACTTGTTCAAGAATACAACGATGTAGTTAACACCAACTTGACGAGCAAGCAAAATGTGTTCACGAGTTTGTGGCATAGGACCATCAGTTGCAGCTACAACCAAGATAGCACCGTCCATTTGAGCAGCACCAGTAATCATGTTCTTGATGTAGTCAGCGTGACCTGGGGCATCCATGTGAGCGTAGTGACGATTTTCAGTTTCGTATTCTACGTGGGCGGTATTAATAGTAATACCACGTTCCTTTTCTTCTGGAGCAGCATCGATTTGTGAGTAATCTTCAGCTTGTGCCAATCCCTTTTCAGCCAATACAGTAGTAATAGCTGCAGTTAAAGTAGTCTTACCGTGGTCAACGTGACCAATAGTACCAATGTTTACGTGTGGCTTAGTTCTAACGTAATGTTCTTTTTCTGCCATTAAAATGACCCTCCTGTAAATTTGCAAGAAGTCCGTCGAGATAAGTTAACGGATAATTCTCTGTTGAATATTGTACTACTTTCATCGGCAAATGCCTAGTGTTTTACACGCATAGTGCCATGCCTAATGAAAATATCCTTTGCTAATTATACTAAATTCACCAAAAAAGTAAACCTTTTTTGCTTAATTATTTGGTAAATTTGAATAAATTTTTTCTAATAGCTTCTGGTCACCTTCTCCATCGCCTCTTTCAAGATACGAAGATAAGTTTTTAGCAAAACTATCAGGATTTGTTATATATTTTGAAATTTTTGGATAAAGAGTTCCTAACGCTAAATTAACTTCTCCAAGCATTATTGGCAATTGGCTTGGATTATTACGATATCTACTAGCAATACTTGAAATAACTTCTTGATATATTGGATTTTTTTCCAATAAAGTTACATTTTTAGGGACGAAATTCTCAAGTTCATCTAAAATCCAAACCTTAATCTCTTCATCTATGCCAAGTTTAACTAAATCTTCACATAAAGATAATCTAACAGCAAAGTCCTGAGTAGGATCTAACAATAAACTTTGAGCAAAATTTTTATAATTTATCAAATTCAACTTTAGTAATTGCTCATAGTCAAATTGGCTAATTTGCTTTTTACTTTTAAAATGTTCCATAATCGCTTTTTGCTTTTTTAAATCAGCAGCTTCTACCTTAATTGGTAACCTTTTCCCTAATATATTTTCTAATTGTAAAGCTTCAATTAAAAAATGATTAGCTTTTAAAATCTTAAAATATTCTTCAGAAACTTTATTATTCGAAAAAAGATCAGGCTGAGCCTTGATAAGAGCATATGCCTGATCTTCTTGCTTATTTTTTCGATACAAGCGACAAAGTTCTAAAACTATGTCCAAAGAATTAGAAATACGCAATGCTTCTTCTAGGTTTTGAATAGCTACATCAATATTTCCTTTTTCTTCATTTTGCTTAGAAAGTTTCATCAAGTTTTTTTGACTTAATGATTTCATGCTTATTTTGTATCCTTTGTTTGATTCTTTTTAACGTTTTTCTTATTTTGACTTTCTTGCTTAGTATTTCGCTTTTGTAAAGCACGATGACGATTTTGGTTTACTTCCATCACAACTGGTAAAACCACTGGTCTACGATTAGTCTTTTTATATAAAAACTTTTCAAGATCATTTCTAATATCTTGTTTTAATTCTGACCAGTCAAACTTTTTATGTTCAAAGTTAGCAGTAATTGCTTTCTTAATAACTTCAATTGAGTCACGCATTAATTGATGATTTGCCTTAATATAAACAAATCCACGACTAGTTACTTGCGGTTGAGAGATAATTTTCTTCTTTTTGCGATCAATAGTTACAACCGCAATAAAAATACCATCGTCAGACAATACTTCACGATCACGTAAAACAATATTACCAACATCTCCAACACCTGAACCATCAATCATGGTATCTTCTCCAGGTACTGGATCACTTAAATAAAAGCGTTTTTTCTTGTAATCATATTTCAAGCAATCACCATTTTTAGTGATGTAAATATCATCTTTATGCATACCTGTTTTAACAGCTAACTTTTGATGAATTTCAAGTAAACGATATTCCCCAATTACTGGGATTAAAAATTTTGGTTTTAAAGTATCTAACAATAATTGCAAATCTCTACCTGTTGCATGACCACTTGTATGCATATTTCTGCCCAATTCAATGACTCTTCCGCCAGCACGGTAAATATAGTCACTTGTTTGAGCTACCATTGTTTCAACAGCGTGAGATGGTGTAGTAGCAATAAATACTAAGTCACCTTTATGAATAGTAATCATACTGTGACGTTTTAAGGCCATTTTTTGAAGAGAATTTAATGGTTCACCCATACGACCAGTTTCTAAAATTACTGTTTTATCATCTGGTGTTGTTTTTAAGTCTTTAACACGCATTAAAAGACCTTTAGGAACCTTTAAATAACCTAATTTCATAGCAGTTCGTACAATTTTAGCGACATCTCTTCCGGTTAATAATACTCTTTTACCAGTAGCATGTGCTGCATTAAGTACTTCTTGAACACGATTTAAATTAGATGCTTTAGCAGCAACAATAATTCTACCTTTAGCATTTCTGAAGACATCAGTTACATATTCACCAATATCTTGTTCTGATGCATTAGGAAATGATGCTTCAGCATTTGAAGAATCACTAAGTAATGCTAATACACCTTTTTGAGAGATTTCTGCCAAACGATCCATATCTGTTCGATAATTTTTAGTTGCTGTAGGATCAAACTTGAAATCACCCGTATAAACAATTTCACCTTCTGGAGTATGAACATCAATTCCAAGTGAACCTGCAATTGAGTGAGTAGTGTGGAAAAATGAGATACTTGCATTCTTAAAATCAATTTCAGTATCAGCATCAATCACATGGAATAAATCCTTTTTTAATTTTTTGTTTTCACGCTTTACTTCAATTTTTGCTAATTCAATAGTTAATTCAGAACCAAAAATTGGAATATCATATTTACGCAAGATATATGGTAAGGCACCGATTGAATCAGCATGACCATGAGTTAAAAATATTCCAGCTACTTGATCTCCATATTGTTCAAAAAAATCAAGATCTGGAATAACTACATCAATTCCAAATAATGAACTATCCGGATACTTAAGTCCGGCATCAAGGACAAAAATTTCATCATTAACTTGAACGGCAAACATATCTTTCCCCTGTTCACGTACACCGCTCAAAATCATAACTTTAATTTGATCAGTCATAGTTTTTCCTTTTCTAAAATATTAATTATTCTATTTTTTATTTTTATGGATCTTATGATCACAACGTAAAAAGAATCTTAATCAATTTTAGCATAAAAGCTATAGTTATGACAAAAACAAAAAAGACTAATCCTAACGGACTAGCCCTTTTAATAATAAAAAAGAAATTAACGACGCAAACCTAACTTCTTAATCAATGCACGGTAACGTTCAATGTCGTTATTTTGTAAGTAACGAAGCAAGTTACGACGGTGACCAATCTTCTTAAGCAAACCAACGTATGAGTGGTGGTCGTGCTTGTGAGTCTTCATGTGGTCAGTCAAGTTGTTAATGTCAGCAGTCAAAACTGCAACTTGAACTTCAACTGAACCAGTGTCGCCTTCGTGAGTTGCGTATTCCTTGATAATTTCGTCTTTCTTTGCTTTTGAAATAGCCATAGTTACTTCACCTTTCAAATAAACTAATTGCCATTAACAACGTTAATCGTCAGGTGTGAGCGAATAACAGCGTTAATGGTTCACAACATTAATTATAATACCGAGATTTTTTTTAAAAAGCAAGTACAATTTACCTTGCATCCCAGCAAATTCTTAAGTATAATCAATTAAGTAAAATTACCAAGTTAATGGAGGTGAATTTCATATGCCACAAATTAAATCAGCAATCAAGCGTGTTAAAACACAAAATGCTACCAGAAAGCACAACGCTGCTCAAATGAACGAACTCAGAACTGCTGTTAAGAAGTTCAAGGCAGCTGTTGCAGCTGGTGAAGAAGACGCCTCCAAGTTGCGTTTAGAAGCTGAAAGTGCTTTGGACAAAGCTGTTTCAAGAGGTTTAATCCACAAGAACAAAGCTAGTCGTGACAAGAGTCGTTTGGCTAAGTTAGCTAAGTAATCAACTTAAAAGAGCGAGGATTTTGTATCCTCGCTCTTTTTTCATACTCTTAAAACAAACATTTTTAAGAAATTATCTTCCACATATGTTCCGTTTTTATAATTATAATCTAGTTTTATTGCTTCTTCTAACAGTTCTTCTAACTTTTCAATATTTAATCTATTTTTCAAAGCCAATTTTACTCTATAAGGATGAACTCCAAGCTCCTTAACTATTTGAGTTTCTGTCCTATGCCTTTCAGCTAAGATTTTTACCACTAAAATTAATTCAATTTGATTTTCAAAAACTGCTAACAACTGGATTGGATTAATTCCCTCTCGCAATTGATCATTTAGTCTATTAATTGCTTCAGAATAATTTTTATTAATTGCTGAATCAAGAATTGCAAAAATATTTTGTGCAAGAGATAAATCTACATTTTGGACAACTGACTTTTCAGTAATGCGATTATCTTCTGCAACCATTTTTAATTTTATATAATTACTTAAAATAGCATCCATTACTTGATCACTTCGCTCAATCAATAATTGAAGTGCAGCTTGAGAGATATTATATCCTTCTTCTTTAATAATAGACTTTGTAATTGCACTAACCTCATAAGACTTTATTTTTGGCTCAACCACATTAAAATTAGAAATAATTGTTTTTGTTAATTTTTTTCGCCGATCAATTTTTTCATATGAAGCAATTAAAATTACAATATCTTCTATTTCGTTAATATGAGCAAAAATATCCTCCAATTGTTTAGTTTGTTTTTTAAATTTTTGTGCAACTTTTGCTGTTAAAAAAAACGGATTTTTAACAATTATTAATTTTTGCTTACTAAATAAACTCGATTCTGTTAATTCAGCAATTAATTCATCTAAACCATCATTTTCGCAATCAACTATCACTTTATCAAAATCTTTAAATTTATCTTCTGCAGCATATGAACGAGCTAAATAATCATTAACAAAGTCATCTTCACTCCAAATCAAGGTTTGTGGATTTTTTAAATTTGAATTTTTAAATAATGAAAGTAATGTCATGTCTTCACTCCAAAAAAGTTTTAAATTTTGGCTGCTTCCAACCATAATACCAGCTAATCATACCACAGTCTTGGGTTGATACCCATGGTAGATGTAAAGATTCAAGTGTATTCAAAGTTTCCAAATGAGGATGACCAAAACGATTCTTTCGTCCAGCAGAAATAAAAACTAATTCTGGTTGTAATTTTGATAAAAATTCCGGATTAGATGAAGTTTTACTTCCATGATGTCCTAATTTAAAATAATTCGCCTTAATATCAAATTTGTTTAAAATTTCTCTTTCACCATCTTGACCTAAATCTCCAGTAAATAACCATCTTTTATTAGCTACTTTAAATGTTAATGATAGTGAATCTTCATTTTTACCTTCACCAGGTTTAAAAGGATAAACTATATCAAAATCAATTGCTTCTTTTACACGCATCCCCGCCAGTAGCTCAATTAATTTAGTATGAGCAATTTTTCCATAAATTCTCTTTTGAAATGATGGATTATTAATTAAACCTTTTGCCATATATAATTTATCAACTTGAATTTTTTCAAGTAATGGTCCCAAATCACCAACATGGTCTGCATCTTGGTGAGAAACAAATAAACCATCAATTTTATTAATTCCTTGAGCCTTCAATAACGGTATTGTAATTTTATTTACTTGAGGATTTATCTTTTTTCCGGAAAAATTCAATTTACCACCAGTATCAATCATATATACACGCCTATTCAACGGAGTAGTTATTAAAATACTATCTCCTTGACCAACATCAATAAATGTAACTTGGCCCCATAATGGAAAATGAATAAAGCAAAAAAATCCTGTATACAAAGCTAAAATAAAACCACTGATTTTAAAAGTCACCTTTTTATTTTCAATTTTTTCATTAAGACATACTAATAATCCCGCACTTACTATTAACAATAATAAGCATTGCCACCAATTAATTTTGCCAAACAAAAACATTCCCAATTGAGCTTCTGAAATTTGACCAATAATTTTTTCAAAATTTTCCAATAAATTCTCAAGTATGGGTGCAAATTTATTGGTTAAACCAAAAGTAAACACATTAAAAAATGTAATCGGCATCACAATATAATTAAAATAAGGTACGATTAGCATATTAAAAAATACAGTGAGAATATTTACTTGGTAAAAATAAAACAGTAATAAAGGCGTCAAAAATAAGTTCAATAAAACTGATTGCTTAAAACTTGACAAGTTACTAGTTAGCTGCAATCCTAACACCAGAACATAACTCAAAATAGCTCCAATTCCTAAAAACAACCTAGGATTAAATAATAAGTGAACCAAACAAGTTAATCCTAATAAATCTATCCCAGATATTTTCCAATTTTTAAATTTAAATAATTTCCCTAAAACATAAGTCAAACTGGCACGAACAAAACCTGCTTGTCCTCCACTCAAAAATATTTCAATTACCAAAATAACCATTGTACAAAGAAATGCCTTTTCCTGAGTGATTTTAAGAAAATAACATAAACTTGCAATTACTAAAGTATAGATACCAACATGTAATCCAGAAATACTTAATAAATGAATTACTCCTAAGTCACGATAATTATCTAAAACTTCCTGATTATCTGATGAGCTATTTTCTGCTAAAATCAATTCACTTGCAAAAAAGCCTAATAATCGCGGCATTTTAGCAAAATACTGTTGCAAACAAAAGCGATAATAATGAATTTTATCCCAATATGTAACTTTGACGCTTTTAATATTACAGCTTTTAAATTTTATTCTCTGAAAAATATTCTTAGCAGCATAATAATTTCGATAATCAAACTGTCCTAAGTTACTCGCAGGTTCTACAGCACCAATGTCTCCAGAAATTTGTGTTATATATACTGGATAGCCTTGTTTAATAATATTTTCTTGACTTTTAGCAACTTTTCCAGAAATTGAAACCTTAATATTTTTCGCATGTCCAATTCCAGATAGCCAATCATCTTTGATTTTTACTTGATCAGGATAAACTTTTATAACTGTATTTTCAGTTAATTGTAAAGTCTTAACTTTTGAAAACAAATTTATACTTATAAAGCCTAATAATAATGTTCCTACAGTAGCTATTTTTAAAGTAGAATATTTTTTTAAAATTAATAAAGTTAAATAGCCAGCAATAATAACTATTACTATTTTTTGTCTTACACTCTTCCCTTGAAAAATTCCAAAAGATAAGTCCACCATTAACAAAGCCATCAAAAATAAATATCCTGGTTGACAAATTTTAAATGGTAAGTTGATCTTTGAGAGCTGCAAAAGTTTTTTCTCCAATTCCTGAAACTTGAGTTAAGTCTTCAATCTTTTTGAATTGCCCATTTTGGTCTCGATAAGCTATAATTTGCTCAGCCTTTTTTTGACCAATACCATTTAATTTTTGTAAATCTTGCGCACTAGCGGTATTTAAGTTAACTTTATCTCCACTATTGCTCTCTCCACCTTCTGAAGATGTAGATGACGCAGACGAAGCAGAAGGATTTGCAGCAACACTATCAACTTTTTCACCTTTATATGGGATATGAATTTTATCTTGATCCTTTAATAAGATAGCCCGGTTAACAGCCTTTAATTGTGCATTTTGTTTTGCACCTCCAGCAGCATCAATTAATTCTTGCAAACGAGCTCCATTTTTCAATGTATAAACTCCTTGATGTTTAATTGCTCCTGTAATATCACAAGTTATAGTTTTAGATTGAGTAGAAGACTGAGTGGGAGACGGAGTGTTTGAACTGGACACATTTGATGTACTAGAGAAATTCTTTGATTGTTCTGTTTTTTCACTTAATAAGTTAGAATTATCAACTGGTGCAGAATTTTCTCCCTTTATCCAAAACAAAATTCCTACAACTACAATCCCAATAATAAAATATTGCTTCTTTTCTAAAATAAACTCTTTGATTTTTTCAAAATTCATTTAATCACCTCACTATTTAAATACGAAAAAAAGCCCACATTTTTTCTGGGCTTTTTATTAATAATGAGTTTTTAAATATTTAAGCGCATCATCAAACTTATCAACCGGAACTATTTTCATTTTAGTACCAATTTGTTTCGCAGTTTTCTTTGCAACTACATAATTAGTTTGAGATTTTTTAACTCCAGTCGAATCAGTTGGTGCAAAAAATACTTCTGCGCCTGCTTTATCAGCAGCTACTACCTTTTTATCAACTCCACCAATGATTCCCACTTTACCGTCAGGAGCAATGGTACCAGTCCCTGCTATTTTATGGCCTTTAGCTAAATCATGATGAGTAAAATATTCATAACTAGTTAAAGTAAACATTAAGCCAGCAGATGGGCCACCGATATCTCCAGCACTTATTTTTAATTTAGGATTAGTTTCTACACTAACTCGCTCAACCAATTGAATGCCAATACCAGATTTATTAGTTCCAGCAACTTTCACAATTTTTCCAGTAAAGTTTTGCTTTTTATTATTTCTTAAAACTGTAATTTTCACATTAGAACCAATTTTTTGCTTTTGCAAATATGACATCATCTCTTCAGTAGAATGAAAACGATGGTTATTAGCTCCTAAAACAGTATCCCCTATTTGAAGCTTATTTTTAAAGCTAGAATTTTTTTGGACATCCATTACATAAACGCCCTGATACTTCAATTTTGGATTTAAGTTTGCCTTTTTTGCAGCGTAATAAATTGCATTTTGCTGACTAGTTTCCATGTACCAATTTTGCAATTCTTCATATTGACTATTTGACTGATCACCTAACAATTCTGAACTAGAAATTCTACTATCAAATTTTTGCGTAAAACTCCACAAATACTGCAGAATTGAGGCCGGTTGTCTAGTTACACTTACAGTTACCAAATAATAATTTTGTGGTTTCTTACCTTTAGCTTCAATAAATTGACCAACAGATAAAGCCTGACCTGGTTCTTCAATATAATAATTAGTCGGCCAGATAGCTATTACTGCCAAAATCACAATAATTAGTAATCCAACTATCCATTTAAGAGCTTTATTTTGTCTTTTAGCTTTTTTACTCATGACTACTCCTCATTTTCTGAGTTAAAGCTTTTTTTGCTAAATCCGGTAGAAACTCTGAAATATCTCCACCAAATTTAGCTGCTTCTTTAATCATACTAGAAGCCACAAAACTCTGTTCAGGATCAGTAAATAGTAAAACAGTATGAATATCTGGGGCTATTTTTTCATTGATCCCTGCAATTTGCTGTTCATAACGAAAATCATCACTATTTCTCACACCGCGCACAATTGCACTAGCTCCTAATTCATGAGCTACTTTAACCGTTAACTCCTCTGGTCGTTTCAAAACTTCTACGTTAGGAATATTTTTTAAAGCATCCCTTGCAAAATCTGCCCTTTCAGAAGCAGAAAACATATAACTTTTGGAAGTATTAGTCATCACTACAACATAGACTTTATCAAAAATTTCAGCTGCCTTTTTAGCAACACTAACATGTCCATTTGTTATAGGATCATAACTCCCAGGAAAAAGTGCTGTTACCATTATTTTTCCTTTCGATAAATCCTTACAATTGTTTTACCTAAATGATGTTCCTTAATTAGTTCAAAATCAGGAATTTCATCTAAAGTAGTTTGGTCATCTGTTTCTGCAACAATAATTGCATTATCGTTTAACAAGTTCAGCTTATCCATTTTTTTCATATCCTGAACAATTCGTTGCTTAGCATATGGTGGATCTAAAAATACTAAATCAAACTTAAGGCCTTGTTCTTCAAAAAAGTTTAATGCCTTATTACTTGGCATTTTATATACGGAAAAACGTTCTTCTTCATTAGTTAGAGCAACATTTTTTCTAATTATTTCACAAGCTGCATAATTAACATCAACTATTGTTGCATGAGTATATCCTCGAGAAACAGCTTCAATACCTAAAGCTCCACTTCCACCATAAAGATCAAGTGCTTGTCCTCCATCAAAAAACTGCCCCAAAGAATTAAATAGTGATTCTTTTACCTTATCACTAGTTGGTCGAGTTTTATTGCTTTTTAAAGTAAATAAATTACGCTTAGCATACTTTCCAGAAATAATTCTCATTCTGATTTATCCTCATTTTCTGTTTGTTTTTTCAAAAGTTTCTCTTCTGCTTCTTGAGCCAAATCTGCAATTTGTCCTTCAAGATGTTGACTAGAAAGACAAATGTTTTCTTCTTGAGAAAACTCTACATGTTTCACAAAATCCAAACTTGAAATTTCATTTAATTCATGTTCTGCATCTTTAGTATCAACATAAAGAATGCAGTAGCACATTTTTTTAGAAAAATAGACAATATCACCATAACGACGCAGCTTATACTGATCACTTGCATTTTTCAAAAAAATAATCAAGCCGGTCCGTTGAACAAGGAGACTGTCTTTTAAGTCAAGATTTATACTCATGCTATAACTTCCAACTCCTCTCTTGCCATTTTTTCATTTGCAGAAATATTAAGAACTAAAGCAACCGATGCCGTTAACACAATCATCGATGAACCTCCATATGACATAAACGGCAAGGTAACACCAGTAATTGGCAAAAGGCCTAAAACTGCTCCAACATTGAAAAGCGTTTCTGTAAATAAAATAGTCGTCACGCCAAAACAAATTAACGCATTAAATTGTGAATTTGCATGCAAACCTACTTCCATAATGCTCCACATTAAATAAAATAGCAAAATTAAAATAAGCGCTGCTCCTGCTACTCCTAATTCTTCTGCGGTAATAGATAAAATAAAGTCAGTATACGGTTCAGGTAAATAACCCCTTTTTTGCATACTATTTCCTAGTCCAACACCAAAAATATTACCATTGTGAATTGCATAGTAAGAATTTACCAGTTGCGCTCCACCTTTACGCTCTAATTGAAAAGGATGAAGAAATGACATCAATCTTTGAAATTGGTAACTTTCTTGTAAAAATTTAGGATTCCAAGTAACAACAATAATAAAAATTGCAGCTACAGAAATTACAATTAATGCTAGCCATCTTAACGCTACTGCAGTAGGTACTCCAGATACTGAGAACATTACTAAAACAATCATAAACAAAATAGCAGTCCCACCAAAATCCGGCTCCACAATAACTAAAGCCATCATTACAGCAGCAATTGCCGCTGGACGTCCTAATTGTTTCCAAATTTGCCCTCTAACCAGCTGCCCATCACGTTTATCCAGCATGTAAGCTAAATATATTACTAATGCAAGTTTAGCCACTTCTAAAGGCTGTAAATTGATAAAACCTAAGTCAATCCAACCAACTGCCCCATTAACCGCAGCACTGGAACCCTTAATAATTTTCATTCCAACCAAATATACCAGCATAACTAAACTGATCATCATAAACCAGATAACAAATTTCTGCTTTTTAAATACATCTAATTTTAATGCAAAAATCGGAATTCCAAAGCCAAAAAATGCTACCGCTGCATAAATCGCCTGTCTTATTCCATAAGTAGCTGGTTTAAACCCATTTATTAATAAGATGTTTGAACTAGCTGAATAAACCATAATAATTCCCATTATTACCAAAATAATGTACGGTATAAAAACATGGTAATCAAGATAATGTATTTTTCGACGCACTAGAGCCGTCCCCTTTTAAAAAATTTTCAAATATAATAATTTTTATTATAAAACAAAAAGGTCGCCACTTCTATTGAGTGACGACCCTTTTTATAATTCATTAATTATTACGGTTACGCTTCTTGTCAAACTTTTGACGTTCTGAAGTGTTTAAAATCTTCTTACGAAGACGAATGCTTTCAGGTGTTACTTCACAGTATTCATCATCGTTTAAAAATTCAATAGCTTCTTCTAAAGTCATCTTCTTAGGAGTCTTGATTGCAGCTGCGTGGTCCTTACCAGAAGCACGAGTGTTAGTCAAGTTCTTACCCTTAGTTACGTTAACAGCAATATCACGTTCACGACTTGATTGACCAACAATCATACCTTCGTAAACTTCAACACCTGCACCAATGAACAATACACCACGTTGTTCAACTGATTGAAGTGAGTAAGTTGTTGATTGACCTTGGTTAATTGAAACCAAAGCACCGTTTCTACGTCCTGGTTCCCAGTTCTTAACTACAGGCTTGTATGAATCAAAAGTATGGTTCATAATACCGTAACCACCGGTTTGTGACATAAATTCATTGTTGTAACCGATAAGACCACGTGAAGGTACTAAGAATTCAAGACGAGTTTGGCCGTTTCCAGTAGATTCCATGTTCTTCATTTCACCTTTTCTTTGTGAAAGTGAATCAATTACAGAACCCACATATTCATCTGGAGTATCAACTTGAACAGCTTCGTATGGTTCACACATAGTACCATCAATTTCACGGTAGATAACCTTTGGACGAGAAAGTTGTAATTCAAAGCCTTCACGACGCAATTCTTCTACCAAAATTGATAAGTGAAGTTCACCACGACCAGAAACAGTCCATGCATTCAATTGATCAGTTGGTTCAACCTTAAGTGAAACGTCAGTACGAGTTTGACGAATCAAACGATCTTCAAGCTTCTTAGGAGTTACTTGATCACCTTCACGACCTGCAAATGGTGAATCGTTTGCAACGAAGTCCATTTGAAGAGTAGGTGGATCAATCTTAAGAAGTGGCAAAGCTTCAGGCTGTTCTGCAGAAGCAATAGTTTCACCTACGTAAATGTCATCAATACCACTAATAGCAACGATGTCACCAGCTTTAGCTTCCTTAATTTCATTACGCTTCAAACCAAAGTAACCAAACAACTTAGTTACACGGAAGTTTTGAGTTGAACCATCACGCTTCATAACAGTGATGTTGTCACCAACTTTAACTTGACCACGGTAAATTCTACCGACACCAATACGACCTACATAATCATCCCAATCAAGCATAGTGATTTGGAATTGTAATGGTTCATCAACGTTATCAAGTGGTGCTGGAATATTTTTAACAATAGTATCAAAAATTGGATCCATAGTTTCCTTTTGAGTGCTTGGATCTGGTTCATATGAAGAAGTACCATTCAATGCAGATGCATAAACAACTGGGAAGTCAAGTTGTTCATCATTGGCACCAAGTTCAATAAACAATTCAAGAACTTCATCCAAAACTTCCTTAGGACGAGCACCTGGGCGGTCAATCTTGTTAATAACAACAACCGGCTTAACACCAGCTTCTAATGCCTTCTTTAAAACAAAACGAGTTTGTGGCATTGTACCTTCATAAGCATCAACAAGTAAAAGCGCACCGTCAACCATGTGCATGATACGTTCAACTTCACCACCAAAGTCTGCGTGTCCTGGAGTATCCAAGATGTTGATAGTTGTATCACCATACTTAACAGCAGTATTCTTTGACAAAATAGTAATACCACGTTCACGTTCAATGGCGTTTGAGTCCATTGCACGATCTTCCAAGTTCATGTGTTCTGGTAAAGTATCTGATTGCTTAAGCAATTGGTTAACCAAAGTAGTCTTACCATGGTCAACGTGGGCAATGATTGCAATGTTTCTTACGTCTTCTCTTCTTTTATCTGACAAAAGTAATTTCCTCCCCACTCCTCAATAAAAAAACTGTGACCCTGTCACAGTTTCGGTGGCGCGAAAGGCGCGAATCGAAGTGTTTTCTATTAGTTAATTTCGTTCATAAATTTTACCACCTAAGTCATTATGGGTCAACGATTTAGCGGAACTTAACTTTTTATTTAAATTTGTACTCAAAAAATAGGCAAGATTTATCAAGTTATGGTACAAATAATATAAAGACTTTTTTAAAAGGAGAAATTAAAATTGATTTTAATGAAAGATATTACACGCGACGGAAATCCCGTATTGCGTAATGTAGCAAAGCCACTCACTTTTCCATTGAGCGATCATTACAAGCAACTTGCTGAAGATATGATGGAATACCTTATCAACTCACAAGATCCAAAAATTGCTGAAAAACACCAATTGCGTGCTGGGGTTGGTTTAGCAGCTCCTCAAGTTGGCGAAGGTGTTCAAATGGCAGCACTTCTTGTACCAGATGATGAAGGTAATATTCTTTTCAAAGAAACTTTTGTAAATCCTGAAATTTTATCAGAATCTGTTCGTCAAGTTTGTTTAAGTGAAGGCGAAGGCTGCTTAAGTGTTGATAAAGTAATTAATGGTTATGTTCCTCGCCCTGATAAATTGACTATTCATTACTTTACTGTTGATGGTGAAGAAAAAACGATTCGTTTGAAAGATTATCCTGCAATTGTTGCTTCACATGAAATTGATCACTTACATGGTCACCTTTTCTATGACCGTATCAACAAAGAAAATCCATTTTCTTTGGAAGATGACACTATTGTCATTTCTTAGTTATGTTATTTTAATAGTACAATTATGTTATAAAAAAGAAGGGTAAGAACCTACCTTTCTTTTTTATTTTATAATTAAAGATAAAAAAAGACTGCCGGGTGACTAAGCCGACAGCCTATAAAATTGGGAATTAAGAAGATTGAAGAGACTTCTTATAAGCAAATGATTTTTAAATTCCATTTACTACATGTTTATAGTAGCGCTAATGTTATTTTAAGTCAATGGAATTAGTGATTTTATTTTTAAAAGTTATATTAAAATTTATTTTTCCAATAATCATTAGGCTATACTTGACATTATAAATATGATAAAATTTTTATTAGCTGTTGAATATTTTTCAATATTCACTTATGAGAACGTTTTTAACAATTGAATAATAAAGGAGAATACAAATATGATCTACAAAGTTTTGTATCAAAAGGACAAGATTGTTAACCCACGTAGAGAAACTACTCAAACTCTTTACATGGAAGCTGACAACTATGTTCAAGCTAGAGAATTGGTTGAGGACAATACCCCCTACAACATTGAACTCATCCAAGAATTGACTGGTAACTCTTTAAAATACGAAAAAGAACACGCTGATTTTAAATTAACGACGTTCGAGGATAAGAAGTAATAAAGAGTGCGAATCAAAAATAATGAAGTAGCCGTTTTCGCAATCGGGGGTTTACACGAAATCGGTAAAAATATGTACTGTGTACAATACCAAGATGAAATTATCATCATGGATTGCGGTATTAAGTTCCCTGAGGATGATCTTTTAGGTATCAACTATGTCATTTCAGACTATTCTTACCTGATTAAAAATCGCAAAAAAATCAAGGCTTTAGTAGTCAGTCATGGTCATGAAGATCATATCGGCGGTATTCCGTTCTTACTAGAAAAGATTCCAGAAATCCCAGTTTATGCAACACCATTTGCTCTTTCTCTTATCAGAGGAAAACTTGATGAACATGGACTTTTGAAAACAACGGAATTACATGAAGAACATGAAGATACAGTTTTAAAGTTTAATAAATTAACTGTTAGCTTCTTCAGAACAACACACTCTATCCCTGATACGCTAGGAATTTCTGTACATACTCCATTAGGTGCTGTGATTTTTACTGGAGACTTTAAATTTGATTTAACTCCAGTTATGAATCAACCTGCGCCTGATTTTCAAAAAATGGCACAAATTGGTAAAGAAGGTGTTCTAGCCCTTCTTTCTGATTCAACTAATGCAGAAGTTTCACAATTCACCAAATCTGAAAGATTTGTTGCTAAGTCAATTCATGATATGATTACTGGAATTGATGGCAGAATTATCTTTGCAACTTTTGCTTCAAACCTTTATCGTGTATCTACTGCTCTTAAGGCAGCAATGGATACTGGCCGTAAAGTTGCTATTTTTGGTAGAAGTATGGAAAATGGTGTGCAAAATGGTATTGATTTAGGATATTTAGATATTCCTGATGGTTTAATCGTTGATGCAGATGAAATTAATCATACTCCACCTGAAAAAGCAATGATTCTCTGTACCGGTTCTCAAGGAGAACCACTTGCTGCTCTTTCTAGAATTGCAAATGGTACTCACCGTCAAATAAGCTTGCAACCAAATGATACAGTTATCTTTTCATCTAATCCAATTCCAGGTAATACATTAAGTGTTAACCACCTTATTAATAAATTAATGGAAGGTGGAGCTAATGTAATTCATGGTCGTGTAAACAATGTTCACACTTCAGGACATGGTGGTCAAGAAGAATTAAAGATGATGGTACGTTTAGTTAAGCCAAAATATATGATCCCAGTTCACGGTGAATATAGAATGCAGGTTGTTCATACCCAGCTTGCTCAAGAAGCTGGTGTTCCTAAAGAAAATACCTTTGTCTTAAGTAATGGTGAAGTTGTTTGCTTTAGTCCTGAAGGCTCAAGAATTGCTGGTCACGTTCCAGCTGGAGACATTTATGTAGATACTTCAGGAACGGCCGATGTTGGTAATGTAGTTGTACATGACCGTCAAATCCTTTCTGAAGAAGGATTAGTCGTTGCTGTAGCTACTGTCGATTACAAGCATAAGCGTGTTTTAGCAGGTCCTGATATTTTAAGTAGAGGTTTTGTTTACATGCGAGAATCTACAGATTTAATTAGCCAAGCTCAAAAACACGTATATCACGTTCTCAGAAATGAAATGGCTAAATCTGATCGACCTAAGGACAGCGACATTCGAAAAGCAATAGTTGAAAATCTTTCAGATTTCCTCTATTCCAAGACTGAAAGACGACCAATGATTTTACCAATGATTATTGAAAAGAAATAGAAAAAAGCCCTTTATGGGCTTTTTATTTTGAACATATGAGTATTAAAATCACAATATTAGTTAACAAAATTGCTGGAAATGGCAATGCAAAAATCGTCCTAAATGAAACTATCAATATTTTAAAGATAAAAAATATCTCCTATACTGTCATGGCAAGTACCTATCCGGGAGAATTAATTCCATTAGCAAAAAATTACGCCAATGAGCATCACTCTGAACAAGAATACTTATTAGTAATAGGCGGAGATGGATCATTTAACCAAGTTTTAAATGGTATAAAGAATTCTCATAATTCTAATACTCCTATTGCTTACATTCCAGCTGGGACTGGAAATGACTTTGCACGAGCCGCTAAGTTATCCTCTAATCCTCAAAAAGTAATAAATCACTTATCTACTCATCCTAAAATAGAACTAGTAGATTGCGGAAAATTTACTACCAATCATAATAATTGGCAATATTTTGTAAATAATTTTGGAATTGGTTTTGATGCTTATATAGTTCATAAAAGCAATGGTAGTCCTTTTAAAAAAATATTTAACAAAATTGGTTTAGGAAAATTAGTATATGTTTCATACCTTATCAGCGCTTTACATAATCAAGACAACTTTAAAATAAGTATTCAAACTTCTTCTAAAAAGCACCAATTTAATAATACTTACTTTGTCACTACTACTAATCATCCCTACTTTGGCGGAGGTATACCAATATTGCCTTCAGCCAATATTCATAATCATACTTTAAATGCTGTAGTTGTTGAAAAACCTTCTCTTAGAAAGTTCATCATTCTCTTCATTCATCTATTAAAAGATAGATCTCACATAAATGATCCCCATTTTCATAATATTGAAGCTAAAAAAATTCATATAACAACTTACAATCCTGAATATGGCCAGATAGACGGTGAAGATACAAAAAAACAGTCATTCCAGATTACTTTCCAGATAGACCATTTTAATATTATTCGATGAAAGCCAATTATGGCTTTTTTATTTATCCTAAATATGAGATTGCCACTTGCAATTGAGCTAGTCTAATAATTGCTTGAGCTAAGTTTTCTTTATCAACTTCAACAAAAATTTCACAATTTTCTTCATCAAATTCAAATCCAGCACCTAAAGCAATCTGAGTAGCCGTGCGATATAAGTCAGTATCAGTTTGTCCGGGATCAAGCTTAAACAAAATGTGGCTATCATCACTAACCTCATAATAGTTGCCTTTATCAATTACAAAACAGTATACAGTATCGCCATAAGCATCAATTTGAGTAGTTGCAACTTCAATCGTATCTTTATCAACTGCAACTAACTCTGTATTTTTAGAAATCCAATCTGCAATTCCTTGTTTAATATACTTTTGTGTATCATTCATTAAAATACTCCTTTAATCAAATAATTTTTGACGATTTTCATTGATAATACTATTAATTGTATCAAAATTTTGTGTAATTTCATTCCAATTATTAATAATTAAATTTTGCCGCAATTTTTTAAACTGTCTTCCAACTCTAATATTAATTGATGAAGGACTTATTGAGAGTTGCTTAATTAATAATTTAAAATAGCTTTGAATAATTGATTTTAAATCTGCATTATTCTGTAAAATACTAATAAATTTCTGCTCAAATTGTTGCTGTATTTTAAGAATCTCAGATAACTGTGCTTTATGAGTGATAACTTGTGCTTGAGTTTTAACTAAGTCAAGATTAAATTCATTTACATCATCAGCTAATTGATAATCAAAAGTCCTAAGAAACTTTTCAAAGTCTTTCAGATTTCCAATTTCTACATTTGCAAGATTTTGTTTTATATTTATCTTATCTTTTTTAGTATAAGCTGATAATTCATTAAGAAGTGCTTCAACGCTATTTTTAGTACCTGTTAAAATCGAATTTGGTGCAATAATTATATACTTATTTCTGGTATTGCATGAATATTCCATAAACTAACTTTCCTTTCTAAGAACAATTTATTTTCAAAACAAAAAAGAATGACATTTTTTGCGAAACGTCATCCTCTTAAAAATTATCCGAAAATTACATCATGAGCCTCACTTAATTTTTCTAAAGTTGGTTCATTGATTGTGTAAGCCATATCAAGATTCCGAGCGTACATTTCTAAAGAATCTTGTGCGATATAAGTTAAATTACTTATTCTTTCTAAATCGCCATAAGTCAAAACTTCAATGGCTTTATTAATTGAATTATCATTCGGATAAGGATCTTCGTTCATTATTATTTTACCTTTCTTTATTACTAGTTGTTGATATTGTATCTCAATTTTTCAAATAATAAAACAAATATGACTCATATTTACTAAAAAAGCACGATGTTTTTCATCGTACTTTTTATTATTCAAATTGATCATGTATAAACTGAACTGGTGAATTCACTTCAACTTTACCCACAATATGGCGAATTTGATGTGGAGATAGCTTATCATCATATTGAAGAAGATGAGTAATAACATTGATAATAGAATTTACATAGTTCTTTAATGCAATATTAAATAGAAAATTATGATTTTGTTTAATCTTCTTATCCGAACCATAAATCAACTTAATTCTGGTCAAAACTTCATATTCTGTAGTTTTATATATTTTTTGCAAGAAGCCAATATCACCATTTTCAGATAAAAGCGTTAATACCATTGATTTATTTACAATACAAAAGTCAATAGTAGCCTTAAAATTATTTTCAAAATCACGAATTACTTCTTCATTTGTAGCAAGATGACTCAGCCTTTTTACACCTGCTCTGTCTTCTTTCATAGCCTTTTTAAGTCCAGAAACTAATTCATTTTCTGTATCATTCAAAACTTCATTTTTATTTGAATAATAATGATAAAAAGTGCGTGAACTAATTTCTGCCTTTTTAATAACATCTCGACTATAGATTTCACGAAAGGGTTTTTCTTCCATACATTTTAGCAAGCCTTGTTGAATTCGATTTTTCGTATTAATTACCCGAATATCCACTACAACCAGTCCACCTTTTCTTACCTCTAAATACCTCCCATGTTAACATAGTAGTATATTTATATAACAGCGATTTTGAGATACTTCCTATGTATCGCCAATAATAAAATCTATGTTTACTATTTGAAAGTAAAATTTGAAAAAGAGACTCGAATAAGCTTATGCTTTATAAAATTAATTTTTAATCAATTTAATATATGAGGATACTTTATCTACTTTTTAATTCTACACCTTTCATCCCAATCATGGGGTCAATTTGACCTGAATAAATTAATTCAGGAGTCAAGATATGGTTAGATGATTCAATTTTTTGATTATTTTCAAAAGATGGTTTATTTATTGAAATCTTTAAAACTTGACGTAATTTTTCAGTTAAGTCAGTCTTTCTATCATTGCCAGGAGTATTCAATGCCGCTTGATAAGCTCGTGGATCTCCTATTAACACTAAATTTTTTTCAGCACGCGTAATAGCTGTATAAAGCAAATTTCTTTTGAGCATAACATAATTTTGCATAGTTAAATTTAAAACCACTAAAGGAAATTCTGAACCTTGTGATTTATGAATTGTGATTGCATACGCTCTAGTTAAATCATTTAAATCTTTCTTTGAAAAACTCACTTCTCGTTCATCAAAATTAGCAATTACACATTGTTTAGAGTTTTCTTCATCAATCCCTATAACTTTTCCAATTTGACCATTATAAATATCCTTTTCTGGATTATTTTGTAATTGTAAAACTCTATCACCAATTCTAAAAACTTCGTTATGGGCTACTATTTTTTTAGAATGATTTTGGGCAGGATTCATAATTTCTTGAATAATATCATTTAAATTATTTACACCACCATTGCCGTTATACATTGCACTTAATACTTGAATATCATCTTTTGCAAAGCCCTTTTTAATAGCCATCTCAACAATTTGACCAACGGCATCTCCTACTAAATCTGGTCGACAAGGAATAAAAGAATAATTTTTTGTCTTTTTAAAAATTTCTTCCTGATTATCGCCTTCATTAACACTGTGAGCCAAAGTAATTATAGTTGAATCATCACCTTGACGATGAATTTGCGTCAAAATAGTTGTTGGAAGTGCCTCAGACTTAATTAAATCGCTAAAGACATTTCCAGCTCCTACTGAGGGCAGTTGATCTTTATCCCCTACAAATACAATTCTTGCAGTATCATTGATACTTGAGATAAGCTTTTTAAACAAAAACATATCAACCATTGACATTTCATCAATAATTAGTATTTCTCCATTTAATTCATTAAGCTCTTCATCTTCATTATTGCCAATTCCAATTCCAAGCATTCTATGAATGGTTTTAGCTGCAATTCCCGTAATTTCTCCCATTCGTTTAGCAGCTCGACCAGTTGGAGCAGCAAGCAAAAATGGCGGATCATCACTATAAAGAGCTGCTGCTGGAATATTTGCCAATTTTCTTAAAGCAATTAAAATTCCATTAATAATAGTTGTTTTCCCGGTACCTGGACCTCCTGTTAAAATTGAAATTGGATTATTTAAAGCATTTTTTATGGCTGCTTTTTGAGTATCATCATACTTAATCTTTAATTCTCTTTCAGCTTCTTTTATTGCTGTTTGAATGTCTTTATCAGAATAAACTTCATTACCATTTCTTTTATTTACTAAATCTTTCATTGCCTGAGCAATATCAAGTTCAGTTTGAAAAATATTTTGTAAACTAGCCTTTTCATTTTCAACTACTATTTTACCAACATGTTGCAAATCATTGATATTATTAGCTATTGCGTCAAAACTATCAATTTTTAATAATTTATCTGCTTCAGTTAATAACTCTTCAAGTTCAACATAAGTATCACCATTATTTTGTAATTTATCTCTTAAAATTTGGAAAATTGCACCTTTAATTCGCCGAGAATCATCTTTTTGAATATCTAATTCTTTTCCAATTAAATCTGCAGACTTAAATCCATAACCATGCACTTCGGAAATTGCATTATAAGGATCTTTTTGCAATTTTTCAATGGCTTCTCCGTGATACATCTGATAAAGACGATTAGCCACAGGACGTCTAATTCCATATTGTGCAAGTTTTAAAGCTACTTCTGCATAAGAATCCATGGCAGTAACTCCTGCACGAAGGCTTTCTTTTTGTTTAATTGATAATGATAAAGTATTTATTTTATCTGGATTACTTTTTAAAATATCAAGAGCATTTAACCCTAATTCATCAATAATTGTATTAGCGCTTTTTTGTCCAATTCCAGGAAATTTATCTGAACTAAGATATTTAACTAGACTTCCTACCTCATGAGGCATAACTTGATGATAACTAGTAGCACGAAATTGTAAGCCAAACTTTTCATGCATTACTAACTGTCCTTCAAAACGGTAGCTACTAGAGTAATCTATTTCTCCAAAATTACCCGTAACTTTTATTTCCTGTTCATCATAACCATCTAATTTGCCTAAAATCTCAATATCTAAAATTTTAAACATATCCTGATTATTTTCAAAAACAATCCCATTAACTTTACCAGTAAACTCAACCATTTCTATTTTCCTTATCATTTATCATTTTCATGATTGCAGAATATTGATTTTTAGCTTGTTCAAAATATTTTGCATCTTGTTTTTTCGATAAAGTAAAAAATTTTTCTGCTTCATCACGATTTTTTTCTAATAAACAAATTCCAATTAAAAAATTAACCTTGCTATTACGCTCTTCTTCGGTAATCTGTCGATATGTTTTCTCTGCTTGTTTTACATCACCAAGGCTTAACCAAATATCTCCTAATAATTCTTTAGTACGATTATCTATTTTCTTTATAGTCATCGCATAAGCCAAGGCTTTTTGACTTTGTCCTAATTTTAAATATACTAAAGCTTTTTGATATAAAGACATATCATCATTAGGTATTTTTTCAAGAAGAGCTAGTGACTTATCAAAATCTCCTTGCATGTAATAGCATACTGCTAAGTTGTAATCTAATTCTTGGGGCTTTTTAACTAAATGTTTTGCCTCTTCTAAAAGTTTAGCGGCTTGATCGCTACTTCCTTGCTCCATTAAATACGTTGAAAGTTGCAAGTAATTTTCTGCTTTTTGCGGATTTTTATCAATTTTTTCAATTAACTGATGAATCGCGTCTTGTACTTTACCTGCATCATATAAATTTGCAATTTCTCTATCCATTATAATGAGTCCGTTTCTGATAATTTTCTACCTAAAAAGTCAGTTTCATTCCATACAATTGGTTTAAATGTTTTGCCTCCATCTAAAGTTTCTAAGATAGTTAAGCTAGTATTACTTAAGCCTCCACGCTTACGCACTTGTGCTAAAGGATATCCCAATAAACCACCCATAATTGCAGAAAGGGCTGCGCCATGACTAACTGCAAGCACTTTATCATCTTCATTTGGAAATCTCTTTGCCATTTCTTGAGCAAAATCTTTTCCTCTTGCCATTACATGGGGATAATCTTCTCCATGCAATTCAGTTGGATCATATAAGTCTGGATGATGCCAAAAATTATTAATTTGTTCAGGGAACTTTTCTTCAACTTCTGAGAACTTCATCCCTTCCATATCTCCCAAATTAAATTCTCTCAACCTTTCATCAATTACCACAGGTAAATTAGCGTTCATTGCAGTATCAATTCCTTGAGCCGTATTAAATGCTCGATTCAAAGGACTAGCAAAAATCCCGCGAAATTGTGTTCCTTTAAGGTGTTTTCCCAACTTTTTTATATCTTCTAAACTTTGTTTTAAAAGTGGTGAATCACCATGACCACCTTGAAAACGACTCTCTAAGTTCCATTCAGTTTTTCCATGACGAACAAAATATATTTGCATTTTTTAACCCCCTAAGTTAACAATATAAAAAGTTATTACACTTAGTGTATCATTTTCAACGCAAAAGAAAAAAGAGTTGAAAAATCAACTCTTTTTTATCAGTATAAGTTAAACTAATTGTAATTGCTTTTCGCCTTGGAAAGCTGCATCAATGTTTCCTCCGCCTAAGCATTCTTCACCATTGTAAAGAACTAAGGCTTGTCCTGGTGTAACTGCACGTGCAGGCTCATCAAAGAAAACATCAGCGGTATTATCAGCAGCATGATACTTTACAGTTACACCAACATCTGCTTGACGATAGCGGAACTTAGCTGTGCAATGAAATTCCACGTCATGGTCAGGAGCTCCTGTAAAGAATGACATACCGCTTGCTTTTAATTCAGTTGCATACAAAAGCTTGCTATCATAGCCTTGCTCAACTATTAATTCATTCTTATTTAAGTCCTTACCTACTACAAACCATGGGTCAGTTGATTCCTTAGTTGAACCAAGTCCTAATCCTTGTCTTTGACCGATAGTGTAGTACATAAGTCCAGCATGTTCACCTACAACTTTGCCAGTAGGGGTTATCATCTTACCAGACTTTGCTGGTAAAAACTCACTCAAGAATTTCTTAAAGTTTCTTTCACCAATAAAGCAAATTCCAGTTGAATCCTTCTTAGTAGCTGTAGCAAGTCCAGCTGCCTTTGCAATTTCACGAACTTGTGGCTTAGTTAAATTAGCAAGTGGAAAAATTACTTTATCAATTTGGTCTTGATCTAATTGGCTCAAGAAGTAAGTTTGATCCTTATTACCATCTTTTGGACGCATCATGTGAGTTACACCATTAGCATCTTTTACTGTCTTAGCATAGTGACCCATAGCAATATAATCAGCATCAAGATTCATTGCAAATTCAAGGAAAGACTTGAATTTAATTTCACTATTGCACATTACATCAGGATTTGGAGTTCTTCCTTTTTTGTATTCATCCAAGAAATACTCAAAAACACGATGCCAGTATTCCTTTTCAAAATTAATTGAATAATATGGAATACCAATTTTATCAGCGACCTTTTTTACATCATCGTAGTCTTCAGTGGCGGTACAAACACCAGAATCATCGGTATCATCCCAATTCTTCATAAAAACTCCGACAACATCATAGCCTTGTTGTTTAAGTAACAATGCTGACACACTAGAGTCAACTCCGCCACTCATTCCAACAACAACTCTGATTTTACTATTGTCTACCATTTAATCAATCCTTTACTGCAAGCAAAATATTACGCTCCTCAAGATCTTTTAAAATATAATCTAAAAGCTCAACAGTTGGCGCCAATTGCTTGTTCTTAAATATATTTACCTTTTGCAAACCATTCCGATCAGTAATAACCATTGTTAAACGATTTAAATCCTTATTAATAGTCATTTTAAGTTTGGTTGGTGCATTGTAAGGAGAATCGTTATACAAGGGATGTTCATAATTATAGTTTCCCTTATTAGTTTTCACAAAGCCTGCATCAATCAAAGCATAAAGTTTAATATCAGGATTTAAAGTAAATTTACGGTTATCACCATTAATCACAACTTTGTTTGCCATAGTATTCCTCGCTTACTAATAATAAGCCACTTTCTTTTTGAAAGCAACCCTTTTGTTTTAAATTACTTAATTGATTTCTTCAACATACTCACTAATTAATTTAGCAGCTTTTGCTCCAACTTTTTTTACAAAAGTATCGAAATCTTCATCTGCATTCTCATCACCATTATCACTAATTGCGCGCATCGCAATTAACGGTTTATTGAAATGATAAGCAACTTGCGCAAAAGCAGCTCCTTCCATTTCAACTCCAAGTGCATTTGCAAAGTTCTTTTTGATTTCTTCTTTTTGCTTTTCTGAAGCGATAAATGAGTCTCCAGTGACTATTAAGCCTTCTTTATAGTCAATTCCTTTTTGCTTTAAATAAGTCTTGAATTTATCACGAGCATCACTATCTAATTTAAACTCAGCTGGCTCTTGTGGAATTTGACCTTCAACATAGTTTCCAGCTGCAGTATTATGAGCATCATGGTAAGTAAAACTTGTTGGTAAAATCAAATCTTCCTTATGAATATTCTTATCCATTGATCCAGCAGAACCTGTCATAAAGATTAAATCAATATCTACATTACTTAACAAACTAGATAAGTTCATTGCAGCTTGAACTTTTCCAATTCCACTCAAACCTAGGTAAATATCATTACCATTAACAGAAAAATGTTCAAACTCAGTTGAGCCGAACATTTCCTTGGTTTCAGAGTGGAAATTATCACGATAATATGCTGCCTCAATTTCCATTGGGACAATAATTGCAATTTTCATAATTTCCCTCAATTCTTTTATAAATGAAATAATGCTAATAGAACTAAAATAATTAAAACAATTAATACTACAATCGTCTGATTTAATCTTTTTTTGAGTTTTAGTCCTTTTTCATTTTGAATTTGTTTTTTATCAAAAGTAAAGTTAGTAGTTGGCTCGTCAGCCTTACCATTACCTTCTAAACTTCGACGTTTCGGTGTTGCCGATTCTTCTTTTTTATTAGCATTATCATTAAGATTAAAATCAGAGTCTGGATCATCAATAAAAGCACTTTTAATTCTATCAAAAATACTTGCACGAGATTGTCGCTGTTTTTTTCGATAATCAGATCTTTTTTCAGTCATTATTTTCCTTTGTACTACCAGTAAGAAGCATATTTTCCCAAACTGATATTGCATACAGGGTTTTAGCGTCTACTATCTTACCTTCAGCAGTTAATTTTTTTAATTCTTCTAAACTATACCAACTAGAAGTTAAAAATTCATCAGAATCCAATTCTCTTTTATCTTCTAACTTAGTTAAAGTATCACAATAGAATAGATACATTTTTTCATCGGTAAAGCCAGGGGTAGAATAAAATTCTATAATTTTCTCCCAATACTCTGCTCGATATCCACCTTCTTCATTCAGCTCTCGCTTCATGGCATCTAAGGGGCTTGCATCAGTTGAATCAATCAATCCCGCTGGAATTTCTAAAGTTAATTGCTTAATTGGTTCACGCCATTGTTTAACAAGAAGCATTTTATTTTCATGATTAATAGCAATTACAGCAGCTGCTGGTTGATGCTTCACTACTTCACGAGTTGCAGTTTCACCATTAGGCAACTTGATAGTTCTAACAGATAAATCAACAATTCTGCCCTTAAATATCTGCTTCGAAGAAATTTCAGTTTCTTTTAAATCCATTTAGATCCTTTCTTGTGATTACGCCAAATAGACATTCACACATTGTAGGCCATTTTTCCCCTGTGCAAGTTGGTACTTAACTCTTTGACCAACTTCAAGGTTTTTATAACCATCTTCTTTTATAGCAGTATAAAATACAAAATATGATTTATGATTTAAATCATCATCAATAAAACCATAACTGCCATCGAACTGTTTTACAGTACCTAAACGCATTAGTTCTCAAATCCTTCTTGAACTGCTTCTGGATAATCCTTTTCCACAATTTCTGCACAACGTGCACAAAGTTCTGGAAGCTTTGGATCAGCACCGATATCTGTTTTAATCATGCGACAACGTGGACATACTTCGCCTTCTGCTCTTTCAACAACAATTGAAGCATTATTGAATTTTTCAGCATTTTCTGGAGCATCCCCATCAGCAATTGTTAATTTAGAAACAATTAAAATCTGTCTAAAGTCTGCATTAAGATCTTCAAGCATCTTCTTAGTTTCTTTATCCGGATAAATAGTTACAGCTGCTTCAAATGACTTACCAATAAGTTTATTGTTTCTAGCATCTTCTAATGCCTTTAAAACATCATCACGCAAGTTCATGAATTTTGCCCAGTTTTCAAGAAGTTCTTCACGATTTAAGTGAGTTTCAACTTCTGGCATATTAGTAAGTTGAACGTATTCTTCATCTTCTTTTAAGAAGCCCCAGATTTCTTCCATTGTATGTGGCAAAATTGGTGTTAAAATCTTAGCAAGTTTTACAGCTGCATCATAGATTACAGTTTGCATTGAACGACGAGCATGACTATCTTTTGATTCAATGTATAATACATCTTTAGCAAAGTCTAAGTAAAATGCTGATAAGTCATTTGAAATGAACTTAAAGATATTCTTATAAACTGTGTTAAAGTCGTATTCATTATATGCAGCTAAACTTTCCTTAATAACATCATTAAGCTTAACTTCCATATATTGATCAACTGATCTTAAATCATCATAAGCTACACGATTTTCTTTAGGATCAAAGTCACTAGTGTTTGCAAGCATGTAACGGAAAGTATTTCTAATCTTACGGTAACTTTCAGAAGCTTGACGCAAAATGTCGTATGAAACTGCTACATCTGATGTCGCATCAGCTTGTGCAACCCAAAGACGAATAATTTCAGCACCCATCTTCTTGATAACATCATTTGGTGAAATGACATTTCCAAGTGACTTACTCATCTTGTGACCCTTATCATCAAGTACAAATCCTTGTGATAAAACTTGCTTATAAGGTGCTAAACCAGTAGTAGCAACAGAAGTAATCAAACTTGAGTTGAACCAACCACGATATTGGTCACTACCTTCTAAGTAAAGGTCAGCTGGGAAGTTAAGACCATTACGCTTCTTCATTACACCTGCCCATGATGTTCCTGAGTCAAACCAAACATCTAAAATGTCAGTTTCCTTCTTAAATTCACCATGTGGTGAGTGCTCTGAAGTAAAGCCTTCTGGAAGTAATTCTTTAGCACTGTGAGTGTACCAAGCATTAGAACCTTCTTTTTCAAAGATTTGTGCAACGTGTTCAATAGTTTCTGGAGTAACAATTGGAGTATCATCTTCTGCATAGAAAATTGGAAGTGGAACACCCCAAGCACGTTGACGAGAAATTACCCAATCACCACGATCTTTAATCATATTGTAAAGACGTGTCTTACCCCATGATGGAATGAAGTTAGCTTGTTCAATTTGATCTAAAATTTGATCGCGGAATTTAGCAATAGATGCAAACCATTGAGTAGTTGCACGGTAAATTACTGGCTTCTTAGTACGCCAGTCATGTGGGTATGAGTGAGTAAAGAAACTAAGTTTTAATAATGCGCCAGATTTTTCAAGTTTTTCACTAACTACTTTGTTAGCATCATCATAAAACATTCCCACTAAATCTGGATCAGGAATTTCTTCAGTAAAGCGTCCTTGTGCATTCATTGGACTAAATACTGGCAAGTTATAGCGTTGTGCTACATTATAGTCATCTTCACCAAATCCACTAGCAGTATGAACTAATCCAGTACCATCATCTGCAGTAACGTGCATAGCATTCATTACTAAACTATCTTGATCGTAAAGTGGATGTTTAGCAACCATACGGTCCATATCACTACCCTTAAGGTGTTGTACGACTTTATAGTCTTCCCAACCCAAAGCTTCAGCAACCGCATCTAAACGAGTAGTTCCAACAACATAACGCTTACCATTTACTTCAACTACTGAGTAATCAAATTGTGGATTTACAGTAATACCTTGGTTTGAAGGGATAGTCCAAGGAGTAGTTGTCCAAATTACAAAGTAGGTATCTTTTTCATCTAAAATTCCTTTACCGTCCTTAACTGGGAAAGCAATGTAGATTGAAGGAGATTTTACATCATGATATTCAACTTCAGCTTCGGCAAGGGTTGATTCACTTGACCATGACCAGTAAACAGGTTTTTTACCCTTATAGATATAACCTTTCTTGAACATATCACCAAATACACGAATTTCTTCAGCTTCAAATTCTGGTTGAAGAGTAATGTAAGGATGATCCCAGTCTGCCATAATACCTAGACGCTTGAAATCAGCCATTTGCTTTTCAACTTGTTCTTGAGCAAATTGACGACAAAGTTCGCGATACTTAGCTCTGTCCATTGTTTTACGGTCAATTCCCTTTTTAGCTAAAGCTTGTTCTACAGGAAGTCCGTGTGTATCCCAACCAGGAACATATGGTGCATAGTAGCCATCCATATTTTTAAAACGAACAATAATATCCTTAGAGATTTTGTTAAGAGAGTGTCCCATATGGATATTACCATTAGCAAATGGAGGACCATCATGTAAATCAAAACGAGGCTTACCTTCGTTTAATTTTAATCTTTGTTCATATAAATTGTTATCTTCCCATTGCTTTTGCCATTCAGCTTCACGAACTGGAAGATTCCCACGCATTTTAAATTTAGTTTTACCTAAATTCAAAGTATCTTTGATTTTCATTCAATAATTTCCTTTCTCAATATAAAAAACCTCGTCCTGTATTAGGACGAGGCTAACCGTGGTACCACCTAAATTGAGTTAAAAACTCCACTTATGACTGCGTATCATGTAGTCAAACGCTTAGACAAATATTAACAGCTGATCAACTATTGAACATTTTTGCTAATCTTTCACCAACACTAGCTCGCTGAGTCGTCCTTTAGTTTTACTGTCAGTCTAAAAATTATAATTTTTTATGATTGTCCGGAAAGACTATAGTTGTACCAGTATGCTTTTTAGGCTTTGGCTTTTCAACATTAACTGTCTCTTGATTTGGACTATCCCCTACCATTGGATGAGGAGTATTTTCATCATCTTGAGGGTCTTGGTATGAGTTTACGTCATGAATGGGTAAATTGTCAACCTGAACATCATCAAAATCTTCATCATCTTCATCAAGTTCAGCCTCAGAATCAGTTACTGGAATAGGTTCTGACCCATCAACAGGATAAAAACGATCTGTTCCAAAATATTTATCTAATTCATGTTGCCAATTTTCATCATTCAAGCTATCAATTTGTTTTTGCAACAAATCTTGAATATGATTACGAAATTCACCAACTTGCTGTTTCAAACGCTGATAATCACTATTTAAAACTTCTTGTTGCTGTTTTTCATATTTTGTATCAACATTCGCTTGATCTTGTGCATTATTTAATAATTCACTTGCTTCTTTTTGAGCATCTGCTTTTATTTTTTGAGCAGCTTCTTGTGCAGAAATGATTGACTGATTAAGATCTGATTTTTTTCGATCATATTCTTCAGCTTTTGCTTTATAATCTTTCAATCTTTCTTTCGTAATAGTTAACTCATTATTCAAATCTGCATTTTTGTCTAAAGCATTGCCGTAGTCTTCTACAATTTGATCTAAAAACGAATCAACTTCATAACGATCATATCCACGACGTCCACGTCTAGTAAACTCCTTTTTATTAATCTCTATTGGAGTTAATTTTTTGTCCGCCAAAGTTTAAGCACCACCTTATATTTGCCTTTTCTTGTAGACGAGATATCTGTAATTTCGACTCTACCAAAATGCCGCAAACTCAAAATATCTCTTACTTTTATAATTATATTAGAATCTTGAATATCATGCCAATTTAATTTAGCTTGTTTATTCTCAATTAACTTTTTGACTTGAGTTCGACTTTGCCTACTAATACCTGCTAAAACACTATCAATTCTCAAAGAAGCAACAATTTCTGTTTTTTGTATTGAAGTATCTTCAGGAATTAAGACTTCTTTAAAAGGAATTTCACGTAACTTTACTTGAACTCTCCCTATTCGGTCAATTTGTTCCAAAAAGAAACTTTCTAGTTCATTTTTTACGAAAAATTGCCAATTTCCTTTGCCATCAGTGATAATATCACCAAAAGTATCTGTTTCCACGCCTGAATTAGCAAGTGCCCCTAAAATTGAGCCATGCCTTAATTTAGCAAATTTCATTGGATATTCAATTTTTATAGGAGTTATTTGATAATCATTAGGACGTAAATTTTCCCAATCTAAACTCAAATATACTCTCTTTTTTTCTGCGTTTTTATAGCCGCCATATTCTTGAACTAATGCATCATTACCCACAATTGTCTTAAGAATTTCCCGCTTGCCTGGGTCTAAAAAATCCGTTAAAATTGCTTCTTGCTTGAAAATTAACTGATTAAAAAGACCAACAAATTTATCAATTGTTGGCCTTTCTTCTTGTTCAAAATGTGGATAAAAGCTACTTGCCTGTCTACGCTCCATTAGGCAAACAATCTAAATAAAATATTGAAAATCCATTTTAAAACATAATCTTGGACAATATAAAGGACCAATAAAGCAATAATTGGAGAAAAGTCAATCCCGGTTGAATATGCTAAACGTGCAAGCGGTCCTTTTCTAAATAAATCCAAATATGGATTAACAATTTTATTTAGCCATTCCCCAACTACCGAATTATTCAGTATTGGTACCCAGCTAAGAATAGCATTAATTACAATGAATAAGCTATATAACCAAAAAATCCATTGGATAATCTTATATAAACTAAGTAGTATGCTTATCATTAACTTAAATTATCTTTCTTATCTACTAAATCACTTATTTTACCATCTGTAGCAAATTTTGGTGGAGTTGCCAAAAATATCTTATCACCAATACGTTGAATCTCTCCATTTAAGGCATAAACAGTTCCTGTAATGAAATCAACAATTCTTTTAGCGGAACTATCTTCCATTCTACTAAAATTGATGATAACAGCTTTATTATTAAGCAAGTTTTGTGCTACTTCCTTAGCATCCGAAAAGACACGTGGTTCATATAAAACAATTTTGCTTTTAGCTGCCTTGATTCCTGATTTTATAGAAACAATGTTGTCGCGATTGATTGTATTGAGCGGAATTTCATTATGTTCTTCTGCTTCACGATTATCAGTATATTCTTCGTCCAGTATGTCACTTTCATCATCTGAAATTCCGAAGAATCTACCAAGTTTATCAAAAGCCATGTTCCTTACCTCCTACTAGTTCTCACCACGATGCTTAAAGAATGGTATATCTTCTGTATCATCATCGCTTTGAGCACTAGTTTCAATTTGTGAAATGCTATTTTGTTCATCATCATTGTATGAATCAAAATTATCATCTTTTTGTTGTGAATCTGGTTGTGCCTGTCTTCTTTGAGATTGATCAGTATTGTTTAAACCCCAAACACTAGTTGGATCAACCATTGTTTCTTGCTTATGTGAAGGTTGTGAATCTGAATCTTTTTGTGAAGAAGTTGGATTTACACTATCTGCACCTACAACTGGATGAGTTTCTGGCTTTTTAACTTCTGGTCTAGCTGGTTGAGCCTTAACTTGATGACTTCTTCCAGGAAGTTGTTTTGAAGCAGCTTCTTCAGCAGCAGAATCAATACCTGTTGCAATTACAGTAACTACTACTTCATCTCCTAAATTAGGATTAATTGATGTACCAAAGATAATATTGACATCATCACCTGCAGCTTTTGAAACAATTTCTGAAGCATCTTGTGCTTCAAATAAAGTTAAATCAGGTCCACCTGTAATATTCAACAGAACTTGTTTTGCACCATCAATTGAAACTTCAAGAAGTGGGGATGAGATAGCAAGCTTAGTTGCCTCCACAGTTCTATTTTCACCGCTTGCACGGCCAATACCCATTAAAGCAGCGCCTTGATTTTCCATAACAGTCTTAACATCAGCAAAGTCCAAGTTTACATAGTCAGTAGAAGTAATCAAGTCAGAAATACCTTGCACACCTTGTTTCAAGACATTGTCTGCTTCCTTGAAAGCATCCATCATTGGAGTCTTCTTATCTACCATTTCAAGCAAACGATTATTTGCAATAATAACTAATGTATCAACATATTGCTTTAATTGAGTAATACCTTCTGCAGCATTCTTTGAACGCTTAGGACCTTCAAAACTGAAAGGACGTGTAACTACTCCAACAGTTAAAGCACCGGTTTCACGAGCAATTTTTGCTACTACTGGAGCAGCACCAGTTCCAGTACCACCACCCATACCAGCAGTAATAAAAATCATATCTGCACCTTTTAGTGCATCTTCGATAGTTTGTTCACTTTCTTCGGCAGCTTTTTGACCGACTTCAGGATGTGAACCGGCGCCAAGACCACGAGTTAACTTTGGTCCAAGTTGAATCTTATTTTCAGCTTTATTGCTATTCAATGCCTGTACATCGGTATTTGCCGCAATAAATGAAACGCCTTGTACACCATCGTCAATCATTCGATTGACAGCATTGCCGCCGGCGCCACCTACACCAATAACTTTAATGACAGCATTTTTATTGTCATCTGAATCGAACGTAAAATCCATGTAATTAACCACCTTTAATCAAAGAATTTCTTAAAGAAACTCTTGATGCCCTTTGTATTATTTTGATTATTGCTTTCTTTTTTATCTTCTGAAGCTTCATCGCTTTCAGACATATTATGTCTATTATAATCTTCTTTTGCCTTAGTTTCACTAGTAGAAGGCTTAGTTTTTGAAATCTTTGGCTTTTCTTGTGCAATCTCTTCACGCTTGACAGCAACATCATTGCCATAAATTGCATTTACAACCAAATAATCGATGTCTGACATCTTATCAGCATAATTAACAATTCCGTATGCAGCTGCATAAATCGGATTACGCATTCCCATTTGGTCTGGTTGATAGATGCGTGCTTTCAAGCCTAGTTTATTTGCAACTAAACCATCAATTCCTTGCAAAAGACTGCTTCCACCAGTTATAACAATACCACCGGGTAATTTCAAAGCTTCGTTTTTAGCTAAACCTTTACCCACGCGGTTTATTGTTTGAACTAAACGCGCATTAATAATCTCACTCAGGTAAACTTCGCTGACCATTTGTTGTCCATTAGAACCAACACTATTCACAGCAAATTTATCTTGTTCAGAAGCTAAACTCGGATCAGCAAAACCATAATCTAGCTTAATTTGTTCAGCGTCTTTTTTAGAAGTGCTTAAAACTACAGAAATATCATTAGTAATATCACTGCCACCTTCTAAATCAATATTTGCATATTTAATTTGTCCTTCATGAATAACAGTAGCAGTAGTATCTCCACCACCTAAGTCCAAAATAATTGAACCAAATGTGCGCTCCCCTTCATCTAAAGCTACACTCGCAATTGCAAGTGGGGTTGGAATAAAGAAGCTATTGCTATAACCAGCTCTTTCAATAGCTTTTTTAATATTATGAAGAGAACCCGATGGTGCCGTCAATAATATACCATGTACGGAAAGCGAATGTGCAATCATCTTGCGCGGATCATCTACGTCAGTTTTACCATCAATCATAAATCTACTTGGCAAAAATGAGATAGGTTCTCGCCCGTCTTTAACAGCCGACTTAACAGCTGCTTGCAATACCCTTTTAACATCTTCATCGCCAACTTCTTGACCGCCTTCACCTACATTAGTAAGTCCAGTAGCAGTCTCAAGTTGAAGCATTCCAACTGGAATCCCTGTAACAACACTATAAATTGTCGCATTAGTTTTTTCTGCAACTTCTTTTAATGCTCGCCTAATTGCGGCAGCAGTTTGATCAATATCTACAATTTTACCATGCCGCATCCCTGTATTTGGGGTAGTAACTGCTCCAATTACTTTTCCAGAATCAGAAACTACGGCTTTTATAGTTGTGGTACCGATATCAAGTCCCACTAAAAGATTTAAATTATCCAAAATTTAGCCCCCATTATTATCCGCCATGAAAAAATTTTAACATAAAAAAGCGTTAAATTCAGCCTATGATATGCCATATGTCTTCATTTCATTAGTAGTAAGAGGTCTGCTAAATGCCCCAACCTCTAAGTCAATTAGACTATGCTTGTCTGCTTTTTGTTTAATTGCATTATAATACTTAATTTTATTTTTTAGAGTAGTAATATTGCCAATAACAACATTACCATCTTTCATTACTAATACAATTTGCGAAGGTCGACGAGTATTACCACTCAATACTTTAACTTCATCTTTAAAATATTGTGGAAAATCATTAAATAATTTTAACTCATCTTTTAAACCAGAATTATGTTTATAGCCTATGAATAAAGGTTTATCTTGCTGGATTTCATTCCAAGTTAATAATTGTGTTCCGATTTTGCCATTTGATAAAATTCTTTTATATTTTGATCCGGATTTAATATAACCAAGTGTTCCATATTCATGAATCTCTAATACTAATTGATTAACATTAGAAATCTTAACATTAACGCTTTTAATTTCTGGATAGCGCTTAGTTAATCTTTGATCAAGATTCTTTTTATTAAAAATATAATCAAAAACCTTATCTCTAGCTTTAATACCAGAGTTCTTAACTATTTCTTTACTTGAAATACCAGTTGCTCCCTTTACACTCACTCCACTAATATTTGCATATGGCGATATATAATAGCCCAGACAGATAATTGCAATTAATGAAACAAGAACAATTAAACCTAAACGTTTAAATAATGACTTTCGCCGTTCTTTATGTAAACCAGACAGTGAGGCAGAAACTTTAGCCTTTTTGTTTTTACGCCTTTTACGCTTTTTAGATTGATTTGTTTGATGATTGATATATGGTGATAATTCTTTTCGTGGGTCAATCTTAGTAACTCGTTTTCTTGGCATCTGCCTCACCTCCTTACTAACGTGTGATTTCTTCCATCACTTTAATAACTTGGTCAGATGCATCAGGAACTCCTAATTCCTTCGATGCTTTGCTCATATCATTAGCATATTTTTCATCAAGCAAAATATGATCGATTGAAGAAACAAAATTATTAGGATTTAAATCATCTTCTGGAATTACTAATGCTGCACCTGACTTTTCAAGATCAAGAGCATTCTTCATTTGATGATTATGAGTAACATTAGGACTTGGAATAAGAATTGCAGGAACTCCTAATGCAGTAAATTCAGCAATACTTGTTGCACCAGATCTAGATACTACACAAGTCATTTCAGGGAGCAACGCTGGCATATCTTTAATATAAGGTAAAACCTTAATATTATTACCTAAATCAACATTTTTAAGTTTTTCTTCAACTGAATCATAATAAAGAGTACCTGTTGCCCAAATAATTTGGTATGGCTTTTCTTTGAGTTGCATAATACTCTTAAGCATAATCCTGTTGATTGCCAATGCGCCTCGTGAACCACCGAATACTAATACAGTAGGCATTTGTGGATTTAATCCCCATTGTTTTAAATCAATTGGAGTTTTATTTAATCCCAAAACTTGTTGTGAACGAGGATTTCCTGTGCGTACTAGTTTCTTTTTTTCTGGAAATTGCTTTGCAGCATCATCAAATGTATAACAAATCTTATCAACATAATGGCCCAAGAATTTATTTGCTAAACCTACAACTGAATTGGATTCATGAATCATAGTTGGAATATGCATTTTAGCAGCTTCATAAACCATAGCTCCACTTACATATCCACCAGTACCAACTACAATATCTGGCTTAAAATCACGCAAAATTTCTTTAGCTCTCTTAGTTGCTTTAATAAACAATTCAATTGTTTCAAAATTCTTCAAAGGATGTTTACGATTGAATCCTTGAATTTTAATCGTTTTAAAATTGACACCAGCAGCAGGAACGATTTTGGATTCAAGTCCCTTTTGTGTACCAACAAATAAAATTTCATCATCGGTACTAATCTTGCGTTCTTTCAATCGTTCAATAACTGCCATAATTGGATAAATGTGACCACCTGTGCCACCGCCTGTAAATATAACTCTCATTTTATTTAGTCTTTAAATCCTTTACAAATTTTACAAAATAATCGCCACGTGCTTCAAAAGTCTTAAATTGATCCCAAGATGCACATGCTGGAGAAAATAGCAATACATCACCAGGTTCAGTTAACTCATAAGCTTTTGGAACTGCTTCTTGCAGAGTATTTTCAATTACAATATTTTTAATACCTGCTTTTCTTGCGCTGTCGGCTAATAAATATTTTGTTTCACCATATAAAACAATTGCTTTAACATGCTTTTTAAAATATGGAATTAACTCATCAAAGGTAAATCCACGGTCAAGCCCACCAGCAATAAGTACTTCTGGTTCATCAAAAGATGGAATTGCAACACTTGCAGCTTCAATGTTAGTTGACTTAGAATCATTATAAATCTTACGTCCATCTAAGGTCATTACATATTGTAAACGGTGTTTTGCACCTGTAAATGTTTCTAGAACTGCTTGGATATCTTCGTTATCTACACCCATAATTTTAGAAATTGCAATCGCCACAAGAGCATTTTGTTGATTATGAATACCAGGTAATTTCATATCGCTGGTTTTCATCAATTTTTCGCTTTGACTTTGAAGATATCCATCTTTAATAAAGTAATCAGCACTATCATCCATTTCAGAAAAAGTTTGAATTTGAGCTTTTGTTAAATCCGTCTCTTTTTCAAAAATATCTTTTTGATCAAAATTAGCAATAAAATAATCATTTTCATTTTGAAAACGCGTCACGTTAAGCTTAGCCTGAACATAGTTTTCAAAAGTCTTATGATAATCAAGGTGAACATTATTGTAAATATCAACAATTGCAGCTACCTTAGGATCAATGTCAGTTACACCCATCAATTGAAAACTAGAAATTTCCACTACCAAAATATCATCTTTAGTTGCTTTAGTTACAACTTCAGAAATCGGAACCCCAATGTTTCCTACCGCATAAGCATGATGCCCATTTTTAGATAAATGATGATCTAAAATTCTTTGTGTAAGCATAACTGTGGTAGTTTTACCATTTGATCCAGTTACACAAACATATGGTGCATCACTTACACTAAGTGCAACTTCTGGTTCAGTAATAATGGGAATTTTTAATTCTTCGGCCTTTGCAACCATTGGATTTTCATAAGGGATACCAGGGTTCTTAACCAAATAATCAAAATGTTCTTCTTCTAAAATCTCAGTTGGGTGATGACCACCAATTACTCGAACACCCTTTTCTTTTAATTCCTGAGCTTTAGAATTTTTATCTAAATCAGCCTTATCATTTAAAGTAAGTTTTGCTCCTAACTTTAACAAAAGTTCACTTACCGCAAAACCACTTTTACCAAGACCTAATACTAAAACATTTTTATTTTTATATGTGTCAATCTGTTTCATTTTTTATCTTTAACCCCAGATTACTAAATACAAAATACTACCAATTAAACCAACAAGCCAAAAGACAATGTCAACTTTCCATTCAGACCAGCCAAGCATTTCAAAATGGTGATGAATAGGAGTCATTTTAAAGATTCTCTTACCAGTTGTTTGGAATGAAATAACTTGCAAAATTACACTAGCTGTTTCACACACAAAAACAATTCCAATTAAGAGAAGTGACCATGGGCGATTCAAGAAAATACTTACTGCGGCAAGTCCTCCCCCAAGTGCTAAACTACCAGCATCTCCCATAAAAATTTTCGCTGGTTTATGATTAAACACAAGAAATGCAGCTAAACCACCAATTACACTCATACAAAATACAAAAATTGGAATATTATTTTGTTGATATGCAATATAAGCATAAGTACCATAAGCTACAATTGAAAGTCCAGTTGCTAATCCATCTAATCCATCTGAAAGGTTGACTGCGTTTGAAAAACCAACAAGCCAGAAAACAATAAAAATTGTAAATAAAACAACACTATTAATATTACCAACAAATGGAATAAATAAATTAAACTTAAAGTGGTCACTTGCTGCAATCAAAACAATAATCGCTGCAATTACAATTTGAAGAGATAGCTTTTGCCAAGCGCGAAGACCTAAGTTTCGCTTAAAGTAAAGCTTAAGCCCATCATCAAGAAATCCAATAATTCCATATCCCAATAAACTGACAAGTAAAATCCAAATCGTTTTATCTAAATCATGATGCCAAAGAGTCACCCAAAGAGTGGAGATAACAGAAGCTAAAACAAAAATTGTTCCCCCCATTGTTGGAGTACCTGACTTCTTTTGGTGCCATTTAGGACCCTCATCACGAATCTCCTGACCTTCATGGTGTGAATGCATAAAGATAATCAACCATGGTAAAAAAATCGCTGTCAAAACAAGCGAGCTTACTAATGCAATAATACCAATAACCATATAATAGTTACTCCTTTAAACTGATTTTTATTGTATCTCCGGCTTTTAATACGCTACCAGCCTCAATACTTTGGCTAGTTACGCTGCCGCTTCCTTGTACACTTACTTTAATACGGGCAAGGTTGGCAAATTGATGAACATCTTCTTTGCTCCAGCCCGTCATATTAGGATAAAGAATTTTACCCGAAGTCAAAACAAAAACTTTTGAACCAGACTCTTGTTTTTGACCTTTAGAATATAACTGATTGGTAATTTTTTCACCGTCACCTATTTTAACAATATTTAAGCCAATACTTTTAGTCTTTTCTTTAGCCTTTTCATAAGTCATCCCCTTTAAATCAGGTGTTTCAACTTTAGTCGAAGCTGACTTAGCATTTTTTGACATTAAAATCACTCTACTCATAACAGGCTTAAAAATTGAAGCAAGAATTTTTTCAGCTGAATCACTCATTCGACGTGGCTGCTTCATTGTTATATAAACACAGTATCGAGGATTATCTGCTGGAGTTACACCAACTACTGAAAAAATGTAGTTAGAGTCACCTTTAAGATATCCACCACCTTTAGGATTTGCAATTTGTGCTGTACCAGTCTTTATAGCAATGCTTTCCCCTGGAATTTTATAAGCAGATCCGGTACCAATTTGTTTATTCAAGACTTTTTTCATATTATCTGTTACAACTTTACGAGCTGCAGCTGAATAAACAGGCCTACCAACTTTTTTAATTTGATAGCCTTCAATAGTTTTACCATCAGAATCAGTAATTTTATCAATAAATTGCGGCTTAACCATCTGACCATTATTACCTAAGGAACTAAAGGCTTGCATCATCTGCATTACATTAACATTCACGCCCTGACCAAATGATGTTACAGCTTGATCAACAGGACCATTAAATGATAAAATTCCCGCTTGCTCACCTGGTAAAGTTACTCCAGTTTTTTGGCCAATTCTAAAACGCTTAAGGTATTTGAGCCAAGTTTTGCCACCCATTTCACGTTCAATTTTCACAAAACCAGTATTACTTGAATGAGCAAAGGCATCAGATAAAGGAATTGTTCCCCATCCAGATGTTAACCAATCATGAATCGTTGCTCCTCCAATAGTTACAGATCCAGATCTATAATATTCATTAGGGTGATAATTTCCACTATCAGCAGCTGCTGCCAAAGTTAAAATCTTAAATACAGACCCTGGTTCATAAGTATCTTGAACTAAAATATTACGATATGAATTTGTTAATCCTTTTTTAGTTTGGGGATTAAATGTTGGCCTTTGTGAAGCTGCTAAAATTTTTCCTGTCTTCATATCTTCTACAACTGCAGTCATATGAACTGGATCATATTTATCTTGGACATAGTCCAAGCGACTTTCAAGATAAGTTTGAAGCTGAGAATCAATAGTTAAATAAACATCTTTACCATTTTGAGCAGCTTTATAGGTTTGACTACCATTAGGCATTTGAGTTTCTGAAGCATCAACTGATGAAATTCTATAACCATCTTTACCCTTTAAAGTATTATTAAGCCATGCTTCAAGTCCCATAGTTCCTACTAAGTTTTGGTTGCCGTTTTTATCATATTCCGGCTGTGCCAAACCTACTATATGAGAAGCAAAATCACCATTAGGATAAAGTCTAGATGGTGTTTCTAAGAATTTAATTCCTGGTAACTTCATCTTTTCTATTTTCTGCTTCTGGGCTTTAGTAAGACCACTACCACCACTTCCAAATTGCACCTGAAAGGCCTTTTGCTTTGGATTTAAATATTTTAAAATCTGCTTTTTCGAAAGTGGTAAAACTGTGGCTAGTTTTTTAGCAGTTTTTTCTTTGTTTACTACATATTCTGGCTTATTCTTATAATTAATTGATGACTTATCTAAAATTGCATATATCGTATATAAATGTGAATCTTCTGCAATAGCTAAGCCATCTCGATCGAAAATAGTTCCGCGATTAGCTTTCAAGACTTGATTTCGCTTATACAGCTGATGTGTTCTAGCTGATAAATCCTGTCCACTAACCTTTTTAGAAACTCCAATATATATAAATCTAGCTATAAATACAAGAAAAACCAAAGCCACGGCAAGCTGGAGAATTCTCCCCACCGTAAAGCGGTAGCCGTGGGCTCTGGTTTTTTGTAATTTTAAATTACTTTTCTTTTTCATTAACGAATTGTCCTAATATTTTTTTCAATCAATGTTAACCCTTTTTGACGTGCTACTTTATTAAGACGTGTACTTGAAGTTAACTCACCAATTTCCTGACGCAAATCAGTTATTTGATTTTGATTTTTAGTAGTTGATTGTTGAATATCCGATAGTTCGTTTTGAGCCGAGGTTGCAGAAATACTAGAAGACACTAGGAATATCATCATACAAAGTGTAATGATACTTCCTAGCACAAGTAAAGTTTTCTCTAAACCGGTCCAAGGAACCTTTCGAGGATCTACAACAATTCGTTGTCTCTGTTCAGACTTTATTTTTTTATTTGGTTCAAATTCTACTCTTCTTGCTGAACTATCAGCCATTTCACTTTCCTCTTTATATCTTCTCTGCAACCCTTAATTTTGCACTGTGTGAGCGGTTGTTGTTCTCTAATTCAGAAGAAGAAGCCACAATTGGTTTTCGATTAACCAAGCGAAGTGTCGGCTTTAGATTATCAGGGATCATAGGCATTCCGCGTGGAACTTCAACTTCCGAGTATTGCTTAAAAATCTTTTTGACGATTTTATCTTCATGAGACTGGAAAGTAATCACGCTGATTCGACCGCCAGGTCGAAGAATCTTGATGGCCTCTTTTAGGGATTCTTCTAAGACATCAAGTTCATGATTGACAGCCACTCTAAGAGCTTGAAAAGTCTTCTTAGCTGGATGTCCCCCAGTTCGTCGTGCAAATGCGGGAATTGCTTCTTTGATCACGTCTACTAATTCAAACGTAGTCTCAATCGGCTTTTTTTTCCGTTTTTCAACAATTTGACGGGCGATTTGACGAGAGAATCTTTCATCTCCATATTTATATAAAATATTCGCTAATTCTTTTTGACTAAGCGTATTAACTAATTGGTAAGCATCAAGTTCTTGACTTTGATCCATTCTCATATCTAATCGAGCATCAAAACGGTAAGAAAAACCGCGATCTGCCTGATCAAACTGAGGCGAAGATACACCTAAATCGTAGTATATTCCATCAATCCCCTCAGTATAACCCAGCTTAACTAGATTCTCTTCTAAGTGACTAAAGTTATCATGTACTAAGACCAATTTAGGATCAGCATCTTGTTTTAATAAATCAGCAAAGTTCAACTCTGCAGACTTTATTGCATATTCATCTTGGTCAAAACCAATCAACGTTCCGGAGTTAATTTTACTTAGTAAATATTTAGCGTGTCCACCTCCACCAAACGTTGCATCTACATAAAGACCATCGTTTTTCGGTTTTAAATTATCTATTGTTTCGTGTAAGAGTACACTGGTGTGTTTGAATGTCATAATTTTTTATAGTTCAATGTCGTCCAAATTTTCTGCGATGTCATCGTAGTTTGAATTTGCCTCTTCTTCAAAGCTCTCCCAATTTTTAAGTGACCAAATTTCTATCCGGTCACTTACACCTACAATGACACATTCTTTCTTAAGCTCGGCATGCTGTTTTAATGTCGTGGTCAGATTAACACGCCCTTGCTTGTCGAACTCGCTTTCCATCGCACCAGAGTAAAATAATCGCGTAAATTTACGCGCATTTCTCTTAGTCAATGGAAGGTGTGCTAATTTAGCCTGTATCTTTCGCCATGCCTCTTGGGTATAGCCAAAAATGCAGCCATCCATACCTTTTGTGAATATCATCTTATCTCCAATCTGCTTACGAAAGTCAGCCGGTATAATTAGGCGACCTTTGTCATCGAGATTGCGGTGATATTCACCCATGAACATGGTCTAGCCCTCCCTTCCGTAAATTAATTTACCACAAATCCCCATTTCCTACCATACTATCAATAAAAAAAGCTTGTATTTTTATTTTTTCTTACATTTTTTCTCAAAAAATACAAATAAAAAACCTCTAAACATATAGCTTAGAGGCAAAAATTAATTAATAGATAACCATAAAAATTAATAAACCAAAATACCAAAAAATGCTACAAAGGTCTAAATAATCCCATAGCTCTCTAATAGTCTTTCCAAGTGAAATATTTTTATTAATTATTGCAGCCTTAAGAGAAACACCAATTGCTAAAACAAAATACAATAAAAAACCATACGGTAAAAAAGACGGCAAATTTTTATTAAGAGTTATTAAACTACATGCTGCAATTAAGAAAAAAGGCAATACATCTCTGCCACTAAATTGCGCTTTAGGAAATATTTTATTAAGCAATATTGCAATTATTAAGCCAATAATTGGTAATACAAAAATCCATACCATAAAAATGTCCTCCATCTCAAAGTATAATTTTACTATTTTTTGTAATTGAAAAAAACCGCTAATAAGCATAAAATATTCATCAAGAACAGGAGGATATTTGATGGCTCGTAGAAAGAAAAAGAAATCAGGATTTCAAAAATTAACAATTGTAATGGCTATTTTAATGGCTCTTATTACATTAGCAGGTATACTTATTCCAGTACTTTTCAGAGAATAATAAAAAGAACGCGAAAAATCGCGTTCTTTTTTCTTTATTGACGATATGCTTGCATATCTACTAAAAATGGATAATCTTGTGCTAAATTGCCCCATATCCAATATGTAAGAGCAGTAAATACCAAAGTCCATACTAAATTAAATGCTAAACTAATGAGCAATACATGAAGTGAGACATTAATCAAGCCTACCATATTTAAAATTAACCAACTATAGATATCTAGTACTGTTACGCCTAGTAAAATGACTAGCAATCGTACCCAAAAGATTTCTGGTAAAAATCTTGCTATTTTTTGACAAGCCCAACAAGCAACAGGCAAAAATACAGTATATACGCCTATTATTCCTAATGAATAAATATCTGCCACAATTCCAGCGCCAAATGCTAACCAGAGCTCTTTTGAATTTATATCATCAAATAATCCAATTAACATTACCCCAATCGGCATAAGCCAAGTAGCAGAGCCGTAATCTCCATAATTCATAAACTGATGCAAATATAGCGCAAGTGACCCATCTAAAACCAATGCCACAAACAACGCAATCGCCAAAATCCATTGTCGAAATATGCGCATTAGTCTGCCACCTTTCTCCTAACAACAGTTACTACAGAAGGATCATTTATTTCACCTGCTGGATTAATTTTAATTAAATCAGATAAGCCAAAGCTATCACGGGTAGTTTCGGCAACAGTTCCAATTAAAAGTCCTTTAGGAGAATTACCTCCCATACCACTGGTATAAACACGTGTGCCTTGCTTCAATTTTCTACTGTCAACTACTTGAGTAAATGCTAAGCCGCCACTTGAAGTAACGGTTATAATTCCATGAACACTTTTACCATTAGAGGCAGTTGCTTGAACTGAAAAACGATTTGCAGAAGTATCACTTGTGGTAATTAGTTCTACTTTTGAAGAAGCAGCACTAACTTCGATAATACGTCCAATAACACCACCGCCACACATTACCGCCATATTTTTCTTAATACCTGATGTAGAACCCTTATCAATAACTAAAAGATCAGACCAAGTATCAGAAGAGCGTGAAATTACTGATGCATCTACTAAGCTATAGCCACTCAAAGTATCTTTTAACTTTAAAGCTGATCTTAATTGTTTATTTTCTGCTTCAAGTGTAGAGTTGCGAGCTTTAGTTTGACCTAAATTTGTGACCTGACTCTTTAAATGATCATTTTCACTTTGAGCATTTAAAATTTGGTTAACATTGTTAAGGCCCCCTGATACTAATCCTAATGGAATATCAACGATTCTAGAACCGATTGCAACAACATCATTTCCAAAACTCTGCACAAGAAGCGGAGCCTTACGTTTATTTCTTAAACTAACACTTCCACCAAGTACAGCCAGAATCACGATTACAATAATAAATGCTGATAATAGTTTTTTATTTTCTAGAAACTTTTTCATTCGTAAATTTACCTAAATAAAAACCGGCATTAGCCGGCTTTTTTGTTATTTGCGACTTCTACGCATTACTTCAATGTTTTTAAGTGATTCACCAGTACCAATTGCAACACAGTCGAGTGGATCTTGTGCAATAAATACTGGAACCTTGGTTGCTTCAGAAATAACTTCTGGTAAGTTCTTAAGAAGAGCTCCACCACCAGTTAACACAATTCCATGGTCAATAACATCTGCTGCAATTTCTGGAGAAGTTTGTTCTAAAGTTTCCTTAATTGCAACAATAATATCTTGAACCACATCTTGAATAGCTTCAGCAACATCTACTGCTTCAACATCAACAGACTTAGGAAGACCAGTTACTAAATCACGTCCACGAATACTAATTGATTCAATTTCCTTTGCCTTTTCAACTGATGCTGAACCAATTTGAATTTTAATATCTTCAGCTGTTCTTTCACCAATAAGCAAATTAAACTTTGAGTGAACATAATTAATAATTGAATTATTAAACTTGTCCCCTGCTTGGCGAATTGATGATGAAGATACAATACCACCAAGCGAAATAGTAGCTACATCAGTAGTACCACCACCAATATCAACAACCATTGAACCAGTAGGATCCATCACTGGAAGTCCTGCCCCAATAGCTGCTGCAAATGGTTCTTCAATTACAAAAGCTTCACGAGCACCAGCAACACGTGCAGCATCAATAACTGCACGTTTTTCAACTTCAGTAACACCACTTGGCACACAAATCATTACTGATGGTTTAGAATTACCAACGGTCTTTTCCATAAAGTACTTAAGCATTGATGCAGTAGTATCATAATCTGCAATTACACCATCTTTCATTGGGCGAATTGCTACGATAGTACCTGGAGTTCTACCAATCATTTCTTTAGCTTCTGAACCAACCGCAATAACATCCCCAGTCTGAGTATTCTTTGCTACTACTGATGGTTCTCTTAAGACAATACCCTTGCCTTCCATAAAAACAAGTGTATTGGCTGTACCTAAGTCGATACCAATATTTTTTGTACCTAATCCAAACACGAAAATCTCTCCTTAATTGTTGCAGTATCTAAATCTTGAATAATTATAGCATAAACTGAACATAAAACCGATTTTCAGTTGAACTTTAAAAAAATTAAAACAATTCATTCTCTTTCATACTCAAATAATGCCCTTTTCCCACAATAAAATGATCTAAAAAATCAATTTTCATTAAATCAGACGCCTGTTTTAATTCGCGGGTCAATTTAAAATCACTATTTGACGGTAAAAGTTTACCGCTTGGATGATTATGAACCACAAAAATTCCTGAGCATCCATATATCACAGCCCAACGAAAAATTTCTCTTGGATGTGCTACACTTCTGTCCAAAGTTCCTTGAAACAGTTTCTTTTCAGCAATAATACGATTGCTATTATCAAGATATAGGGCCCAAAATTCTTCTTGCTTTCTTCCTGCTAACTTATCAGCAAGATAAGTTCCTACTTCCTTACTTGAAGTAAAGATTGCATCTCGATTCACATTCGCTAATCGTAAGCGTTCAATTACTTCTTCAATTACAATAGCAAGTTCGCTATCACAATCTGGGCCGGAAGCATACGTTAATAACTCATTAAAACTTGTTATATCAAGTTTTTGCATTTTTTGTATTAAATTACTTAAAGTTATAACACCATATTCTTCAAGCTTTTTAAACAAATGCAATAATACCTCTTGGTCTGTATTTACTAAGTAATGATTATCTTTTGCAATTTTCAAAAAAATCGCTCCTTTCATTACTTATATACGTAAAAACAAACTATACTTTTTTCAGAAAATCAAAGAAATCAGTGCAAATCATTGTTGCATCCTGCTTTTCTTTGTTTGTTGGTTTAATAATGTCGGGAATCATAACACAATTAATACCAGCGTTTTTTGCAGCTTCAACACCAGTAGGTGAATCTTCAAAAATCAATAAATTCTTCTTATCTATGTTTAGTTTTTCTTTAGCTAACAAATAGATATCAGGAGCAGGTTTAGGTTTAATATTCCCCTTTTGAACATCAATATAGCTCAAGTGAAACTTGAAATAATTTCTAATTCCTGTATTCCATATAATATGTTCAACAACCTCTTCATAATTACTTGAAGCAATTGCCATTGGCAAACTCAATTCTTGAAATTTATCTAGTGCTGCTTGAACACCTGGTTTTAATTTTAATTTTCCTTCATCAGTCCATTGCCATACCAAATCATCAGTACGCTTGATAAAATCATCACGCTCTTTAAGTGACTTGAAATGTTGATGATAAAATTCTTCCATATCTTTAGCACTTGTACCTGCTAGTTTAAGATAAGTATCTTTTGGAAGATTTAAATGATATTCTTTGGCAGCTTGAATATTTGCTTCCCAATAAAGCTTTTCAGAATTGACAAGGAGTCCATCCATGTCAAAAATGACACCCTTGATTTCTTCATTTATACCTTGAACCTGCATTACTTTTCCTCCATATTAAGGGCAGCTCCAACAAGATAAAAAGATCCAGTTACTAATAAAATATCATCTTTTTCACTTTCTTCTTTTAACCTTATAAAAGCTTTTTGCCAATTACTTTCATATGGATAACGCTTTTGAATATCAAGCGGAAAATCCTCTAGTCTTGCAGCTCGAGGATATGGAATAGTAGTTAGTACTACTTGATCTTCATTATCAAATAATGAAAATACTTCTTCTAAATCCTTATCCTTCATCATTGTAATCAACACACGGATGATTCCTTTGCGCTTTTCTCTTTGCGCATGCATAAATTCAAGAAGATTCTTCATAGCTTGAATATTATGCGCTCCATCAAGAATAATTAGTGGCTCACTTTTTAGCAAATGATAACGCCCCGGAATCAAAGTATTATCAATTGCACTTCTTATTTTATCCGAAGAAAGCTGTAAATCAAGTAATTGAAAAGCACAAATTGCCATAGCAATATCATAACTTTCTACTCTTGGACGCACTTTAAAGCTTAATTGATAATTTCCACAAGCATAAGTAATATGCTGATCATCGGTCACAGTAAAATCACGCCACAATAAATATAAAGGCGCTTGTTCATTATGAGCTTTTTTTTCAATAATTGGTAAAACTTCTTTAGGAACATTACCTACCACAACTGGACGACCTTTTTTTATAATGCCTGATTTTTCTTGAGCAATATCTTGGATAGTAGGACCGATAATCTTTTCATGATCAAGTCCCACAGTAGTGATGATTGATACTTCTGGAATAATGACGTTGGTTTTGTCATGTTGGCCACCAATTCCAACTTCAATCACCATGTAATCACATTTTTGCCAAGCAAAATATATAAAGGCCATAACTGCCTCATATTCAAAGGTCACTAAAGCAAAATCTGGATCTTGCTTTCTAATTGTGGTAATGGCTTTTTCAACTTCATTAGCCATTTGTACTAAGTCAACATCTGGAATATTTTTACCATTAATTTGAATTCGTTCATTAAATTCATAAATATATGGTGAGACAAAAAGACCAGTCTTTTGACCGGCCTTCCTGAGAAGATTACTTAGATAATAAGAAGTAGAACCTTTACCGTTAGTTCCGGTGATATGAATTGATTTCACCTTATCTTGCGGATTATCCAAAACAGCCAAAATCTTTTTGATATACGATAAATCATTTTTGGCATGAAGATTAGGCAATGAATAAAGATGTGAAATTACTTCTTTTGCATTAGTAAACTTCAAATCTATTTGCTTTCCTTCAATTCTTGAATGCGTTCACGAACACCAGCAAGTTGGTTTTCGTAATCAGCCTTCTTTTCTTTTTCTTTGTTAACAACAGCTTCTGGAGCATGAGCAACAAAACCTTGATTTGAGAGCTTCTTTTCAGCGCGTTCAACTTCACCAACTAGTCGCTCTTCTTCTTTCTTCATCTTAGCAAGTTCTTCATCAACGTTCACAAGTTCAGTCAATGGAACAAAAATTTGAGCGCCAGTAATTACTGCAGTTTTAGCAAGCTTTGGTGCTTCGATATCACTTGAAACTGTCAAATCTTTAGGATGTAAGAAGTTTTCAACGTAGTCAACATTTTCATCCAAAATGTGTTTGTTCTTTTCATCATCAAGCTTAATCATAATGTCAATTTGACTAGACATTGGTGCATTAACTTCCATACGAATATTACGAACAGCTTTAATAACTTCAATTAAGAAGTCCATATCTTCATCTGCTGCAGTATTTTCAAATTCCTTATGTTCTACAGGATATGAAGCAGTCATAATACTTTCGCCATCATGAGGCATTGAAAGCCAAAGTTTTTCAGTAACAAATGGCATAATTGGGTGCATTAAACGTAAAATTTGATCAAGAATCCAAATCAAGTTTTCTTGTTTTCTTGCCTTTAACTCTTCATCATCACCATTTAACGCAACCTTAGAAATTTCAATGTACCAATCACAGAAATCATTCCAAATAAAGTTGTAAAGAATACGTCCAGCTTCACCAAATTGATATTCATCAAATAAACGGTTAACTTCCTTAACAGTATGGTTAAGACGGTCAAAAATCCACTTATCAGCTAAGTCAAACTTAGAAGTATCTGGCATATGAGCAGGCTTAGCATCACTTGGCAAGTTCATAATTACAAAACGACTTGCATTCCAAATCTTGTTAATAAAGTTCCAAGCTGAATCCATCTTAGTATAGCTAAAACGAGTATCTTGACCAGGAGCAGTACCATTTAATAAGAACCATCTAAGAGCATCCGCACCGTATTTGTCGATAACATCCATTGGGTCAATACCATTACCCAAAGACTTACTCATCTTACGTCCTTGTTCATCACGAATAAGACCATGCAAAACAACATCTTTAAATGGACGTTCCTTAGTAAAGTGAAGACTTTGGAAAATCATTCTAGAAACCCAGAAGAAGATAATATCATAACCAGTAACCAATGCATTAGTTGGGAAGTAACGCTTAAAGTCTGGATTATCAGTATCTGGCCAACCCATAGTTGAAAATGGCCAAAGCGCACTTGAGAACCAAGTATCTAATACATCTGGATCTTGTTCCCAGTTTTCAATATCCTTAGGAGCTTCAACACCTACATAAGTTTCACCAGTTTTTTTGTTGTACCAAGCAGGAATGCGGTGGCCCCACCATAATTGACGAGAAATTACCCAGTCATGAACATCTTCCATCCAATGGTTAAGAGTTTGTTCAAAACGTTCTGGAACAAAGTTAACTTTATCTTCGCCCTTTTGATTTTCAAGAACTTTTTCAGCAAGTGGCTTCATCTTAACAAACCATTGCTTAGAAAGACGAGGTTCAACTTGAACACCTGAACGTTCAGAGTGACCAACTGAGTGAACAATTGGTTCAACCTTAATAAGGTAGCCTTCCTTCTTAAGAGCTTCAACTAAAGCATCACGTGCTTCAAAACGATCCATACCAGCATATTTACCAGCTTCTTCGTTCATAGTACCGTCATCGTTCATAACATTGATTCTTTCAAGATTATGACGATTACCTACTTGGAAGTCATTAGGGTCATGTGCTGGGGTAATCTTAACCAGTCCAGTACCAAATTCTGGATCAACATGTTGATCTTCAATAATTGGAATATGACGACCAACAATTGGCAAAATAAGTTCTTTACCTACAAAACGCTTATAACGTTCATCTCCAGGAGCAACGGCTACTGCAGTATCACCAAACATAGTTTCTGGACGAGTAGTTGCAATTTCTACAAATCCACTACCATCTGCTAATGGATACTTAATATGGTAAAATGCACCCTTATCATCCTTGTGAATAACTTCAATGTCACTAAGTGCAGTTTCAAGCTTTGGATCCCAGTTAATAATGTATTCGCCACGATAAATAAGACCTTCATTATATAATTGTACAAAGACTTTCTTAACCGCCTTTGAAAGACCCTTATCTAAGGTAAAGCGTTCACGTGAATAATCAAGTGAAAGACCAAGCTTAGACCATTGGCTCTTGATGATATTTGCATATTCATCTTTCCAGTCCCAAACTTGTTTAACAAAAGCTTCACGACCCATTTCATGACGATCCTTACCTTGCTTGCGCAATTTTGCTTCAACTTTTGCTTGAGTTGCAATACCGGCATGGTCCATACCTGGAAGATAAAGCGTATCATAACCTTGCATACGCTTTAAACGAATCAAAGTATCTTGAATTGCTGTATCCCATGCGTGACCCAAGTGCAACTTACCTGTTACATTTGGTGGTGGAATAACAATTGAATATGGGTGAGCCTTCTTATCACCTGATGGCTTGAATAAATCTTCATCAAGCCAAGTTTTATATCTACCTTTTTCAACCTCTGTAGGGTTGTATTTAGGTGCTAAATCTGTCATTAAAATTCCTCCATAAAAAAAGCCCTAGACTTATTGTCTAGGACGATTTACTAACCGCGGTACCACCTAATTAATTAGATGCAAAAAACATCTCTCTTAATAAGACGATAACGGCGTCTGAAGTGTCCGGACTTGCTTACTTTGGTTCAACAAGTCAGCTAATCAAGCTACAAGTCTGCTTCTATTGGGCTCTTCTCAGCGCTTGAACCTTCTCTGTTAAATAACGAAGCGACTACTCTTGACTAATTGCTTTGTCTACTATTTTAGCATGATGACCTTTAAGAATAAAGTAGATTAATAAAATTATCTCAAATCAGCCTTCAACTATTCTTTTAATAGAATTAGAATAATTTAGTCAAATTATTATTCTAACTTATCCATTATTTCTTCAGTAAGATTTTTATCATTTTTGTACTTATTTGTAAACTTTTTAGCTATTTCGGAACTCTTAAAATAGATTCCAGAGGGTACACCACTAACATTAACGAGACATGGTATTCCCTCTAAATTAATCAGCTCATATCCTGTAGCATCAGTTTGTGTACCAGCCAAAGTATACGAAATATGAGTTCCACGTGGCTTTTCCAACATAATATAATCATTTTTATGCTCTTCTTTAAGTTCCTTTAGCGATTGTGAATCACTAGGAGACTTTGCCAAGTAATAAAGTTTTTTGTTGTCAATAGTACTCGTCCCCAAATTAACTTTTCCATCTAATTTTGATGATAGTAGCCCTGCTGCATACCAAGTTCCTTGCATTGCAGATGGAATTTTTACTAATGGAAGATTGTTGTACTTACCAGCTAAATTTGATTTCTTAGTTGATGAACTTTCACTATCCTCATCCTTCTCACTAGAAGAACTTGATGCTTCATCTTCATCATCAATATCATCTTCATCTGATTTTCTTACAATTAATTGCTCAGCTAAATTATCAACTTTTCGTTGTTGATCTGTAGTTGAATAATACTTGTTGATTAAGTCCGAAATAGAGTATTCAACTGTCTTTTCAGGCGCATCAGCTGCATCTTTTGCATTAGTTACATCTTGGAACTTGACAATAACTTTTTGTCCTACTTGTTTAAAGAAAATAGCTGACGGACCATCTGCACCCATCTGCAATTGATGAAAGCCATCTTCACTTTCTTCATAATAATCTGGATTATTAGTTCTTTTATTCATCTGAATTTCTTCAGTAAAATCACGGTCTCCACTATGAGCAAAACCAACCAAAATAGCTAATTGTGTGTTAGTCAAACTCACACCAGATTTGCTATTAATTTTTTTCATTGCAGAAGCAGAATTATTATCCTTCATCACGGTCCTATAAGCTTTAACAGCGTTAACTGTACCAAGATTTTTCTTACCATCAGCCAGTTCCAATGCGGCTTTGGCAGGCTCTTGTTCATTACTAATTGTGAAAGCTACTTTATCATTAATAATATAGATATTGTTTCCTCTTGCTGCCTTCACTGTATAACCATTCAGATTATATGATTTGTGTTTAGTTACTCTTATTCCGGAATTAAGTGCTTCATCATAGACCTCATTCCAAGCATTATCCTTAGGATATTTAAAATGCGCATAAGCAAGAGTCATCCCTGCTAGTTTTTTCTTAGACATGTGATTGATTGCAACTGCGGCTTCTTGATCTTGATGAAAATCATAAATGAAAATTCCGCCGATAGCTACAATTATTATAATTACAAGCCCAATAAATGTCCACATTAGACCTTTTTTATTAAAATGCTTTTTTGTTTTTTGTGGTTGCGAAAAGGAGTTATGCTTGTTAGTTGGTTGTGAAACTGGTTTGGAAGTTACTTTTTCTCCAAAATCATACCCACAATTTGGACAAAATCGGATATCTTTGGGAACTAGCTTCCCACAATTTGGACAGAATTTATTCATTAATCATCACCATAATTATTCTTAATTTTCTGCGAATTTCTTATTTAATTCATCAATTTCTGGGAACTTTGTATTTTTATATTCCTTAGCAAGTTCTGGCGACTTCCATAAGACCTCTCGAATTTCAGGATAATTTTGTACCTGGCCACTTAAAACAACTGGCTGGCCCTTTAAAGTATATGGAGCGTAATATTGATGACCTCCATCAATCTGTAACCATCCCTTTATACTAAAACCTTTAATACCACCACTACTTATAGGATAAGTAGCGCCTATGTTTTCGGTTTCTTTTCCTACTTGTTTACCCTCTTGACTGTCCACATAATCTCTAGTAACTGTATCTCGTGAATATTTAGCAGATTGTAATCGAAGCTCAGTAGTAGTTTTTCCTGAACTTACAGTATGTTTACCAAAAGTTTCCTCTACGCTGGCATTTGAGTCTTTTACTTGTAAACTCATACTATATCCATACCAAGTTCCTTGCATAGCAGTAGGTACAGTAAACATACCTTCATCTCCAGGAATTGAAGATTTCGATTCACTAGCTGTGTTTTCGTTATTATCTTCTTTCGAATCAGAATTCCCACTCTTAATATAGCTAGTCATTTTCTGAATTTGACCTTTATAAGAAGAAAAGGTATCCTCTAGCTTATCCTTATCAGTAGTTACTTCATCTCCATTATCGGCTTTGACTTTAACATCATTAGAATCGACATCAACATCAACACTACCAAACTTATTGGTTAACGTGTATGAAGTGTCTGAATTTTTATCTACTTTTAAATCACTATTAGCAATATCTTCGCCAACATCTTCTACCAAATCTGAAGTTCCACTAATATGACGACTTTCAACATAATTATCATGTGCATAAGCCATGTAACCCATAAGCATCCATTCATCAATTGAATAATTTGAATCATTTTGACTTGCTGATTGATTATCGCTTTGTGCAGCACTTTGAGCAGCATTGTTTGTTTTCTTAGTAGCTGCTTTATTACTTTTATGAGTTAATACAGATGTAGCTTTTGAAGCTTGGCTATTTTTTTGATAAATTACAAAACCAAATCCTCCAGCAATCGCCACAATAATTACTGCCATCGCAATAATGAAAGCTTTATAATTTTTAAACTTCTTTGGCTTTTTAGGCACTTGTTGTACAACTTGTTCTGTTATATTTTGACGTGGACTAACTTTTGATTCAATCTTAGTCCCACATTTGGGACAGAATTTAGCATTTGGCTTCAATGAATTCCCACATTTTGGACAAAAGTTTTTCATTTTCTTCTCCTTTGTATTATAAAAGCTGAGCTTTCACTCAGCTTAACATCATCTAAAATTATTGTAATCCTAACATCTTCATCAAATCTAAATATGGGCTAATATCCACATTTAAAATGCTTTGAAATTGACTAACCATTTGTCCCTTAACAATTTCCCATGCAATAAAGACTATAACTACCATAACAATAATATAAAGAATAACTCCATAAAAATAATCTCTATTAGTTTCTGGACCATCTTTAATGCAAAATGCACATGCAAATATAAATAACCAGTTAATTAATGTTAACAATCCAAAAAAGGCTAATTTATAGTTCATTGGATTCATAAATAATACAAGCGATATAGCAATTACTAAAAAGACTGAAATATTACTTAATTGAACTATTTTATTAATATAGTCAAAAACCGAAACAGTTTTACCATGTACAAATTTATTTATAAAATATGAAGCTGCAATTAAACCAATTACAGAAATAAATACGAATAAGAATAAATCAAATCCAAGACCATGAACTAATTGTGTAATTTTATTTTGAATGTATTGAGATACACCAGAATAATCTGAGGTTGCAACTTGATCAGAAACTTTTTCATAAGTTATCTTTTTAATTGCAGACATCCCAGCAAATGAGAACAAAATCATTTCTACAAGTAAAGTAGCAATCCCATACCACTTTTCACCTTGTTGCTGCGCACTTGGAGTCTTCCAAGAAGTAACGAACCATTTCCAAAGACTTTCTTTATCAAAATTTTTAACTGCAGTTGTAATTTGTGAAGAAACTTTTGAAAAAGTATCGTTAATTTGTTGTGGTTGCTGATTAGATTGAGGTTGTGAACTTTGAGGTTGACTAGCAGCTTGTTCAGATTGAATTGTATTTGAATCAGTCGATTGAGGTTGTTGTGAAGGCTGTACTTGTGATTGAATCTGTTGTGGTTGAGGTTGTGGATTTACTGGAGCTTGAGGAGCAAGTTGCTCTACTGGCTGTGTCCCATCAAGTGGTACATCTTTAATATTAGTTCCACATACCGTACAAAAGTTTACATCGGCTTCCATTTTAGAGCCACAATTTGGACATGTTTTCATTCTTATTCCTCCAATTAATCATCATTGTCTGTCTTTTTTGAACTAATTAGCTTACCATTACCTAAGTAATCAATCTTGTAGTTGTCACCATCTTTTTTAACAGTGGCACCTTTATATTCCATTACTTGAGTATTAGTATAGTCATCATGGTCAAACTTATAAGTAACTTTATAATCTACCTTACTTGTTTCATCTGCTGCTGGAGTAATTGATTCAACTTCAACTTCATAATCTACATTTGAAATATCATCATTATCATCAAATCCCTTTTCCATCTTCGTAATATCCTTGTAAGTAGTATTACTTGAACCATTTACAAAATCATCGGAATCAGGATCATCAAAAGTACCTTGGAACAAACTCTTAGCATCATCATCACTAATCATTCCAGGCCATTCTGGAGTTACAATCACATCATCATCTGAAGTATCAACTTGATCCGATGAACCATTGTAATTATCTGAAACAGCTTCACCAAAATCATGAATAGTAGTCGATGGTAAATCTTTCTTTCCTACTTTAGTAGTTACATAGAAATCCATATTCTTAGTGATTGGATAATTTTCAAAAGTTACCTTACCATCTTGTCCTACTGTGCCAATTTTCTTATCATTAATAAAAATATTAGCCCCTGGAATACTCTTAACCATGAAAGTTTGTGTTTCAATCCCCATGTCGATATCTCCTTTTGAGACATCAACAGTTGAAGAAGCTTGCAAGTTACGACCAGAGATCTTTGACTTAACCAAAAAAGTATACTTACCCGCTAAAAGTCTGTTTTCTTTATTGTAGTAATTATTATCACTATCATTAGAAAACTTACCAGACTTATCTCCATTAATATAAAGCACAGAATCAGCATGATTAGTTGTTACTTTAGGTTGATAAGTTTGCACTTTAAGTTGATATTTTGGAAACAATAAGAAATACTTACCATTTTCAACTAATTCGCCATTAGTAACTGAACTTTCATCAGTTAAATTTGATTGCAATTTATCTGATTTTTCTGTAGCTAACAACTTCTTATAAGGCTCAACAGAATCTGCTGTTACCTTAACATTTGAATCATCTGCAAGTACATACTTGGATAAATCGCCCTTTGAAGATTTGACAGCATTTACGATTCGAGCAATTTGACGGTCTCTACTATAATACTGATTACCAAAAATATATAATCCAATAAAGATTACCGCAAAAGTAGCAATAATTGACCAAATGATTTTGTTTTTCTTACTCATTGGCTTATGTTGCACAGGCTTGCGTTGCACGCTTCTAGTTGGCACTTGCTGGGGTGCAGATTGAGGCGTTTTCGGAGCAGAATTTTGAGTAATTTTTGCTCCACAATTTGGACAAAAAGTAGCGCCATCTTTTAAAGGTGTACCACAATTTGGACAGAACTTTTTCACATTATCCCACTTTCTATATCACTTAATTAAGTTTAGCACCACAGTTAGTACAAAATTTTGAATCAGCAGTTACCTTATTACCACAGTTTGAGCAGAACTTAGTATTTCCTGGTTGGACATTATTAGCCACTGAGTTAGTAACAGGTGCAGTAGTATTTTGACTTCTAATCGCATTAGTAATTGCTTGTGAACTCATTTGAGTTGCATTAATTTGACGATCAGTATTCATTCTTACATTAGTATCATCCTGACGTTGTGCAATACTGTTATTAATTTGATTTGCAAAATCTCTAATTTTAGTACTTTCAAAAAAAGGTACAGCAATAGTTTGCATAATGCCTGATTTTTCAAAAGTTAGACTGGTTTTAATCCCAGATAGGAAACAAAGTACTCCAATTAATAAAATAATTAATCCACCTAAAAATGATGAACTGAACATTCCGAATCCCAAAAACGCAAGAACTATACCTAAGAACATAGCACCTAACTTATATGAATTTGAAACTGCTACATTTGTAATACCAGTTAATGGAACGTTCTGCATATTTTTTCCTGCTGGAATTAATCCCCATAATACAGTATTAGGAAGATCAATATGTACAAAACGATTATCAACCTTTAATACTCCCTTTACCCAAAATGCTAATAAACTTACTGAAAACTTATCGTTTTCATTTGCAGTGATGTTTGATTCAACCATTGTACTTTCTACTCCTTCTATATCACTTTAAATTTAATCAATTAAGCAAAATGTTTAAGATTTGCTTAAATAATCACAGCAAATCACATTGTAGTCCACCTATTTTACAAAATCTACAAATCTGCGAATTCGAAAGTTTTATTTTTTATAAAAAAAGAAATTGGCGTATTTGGACCAATTTCTTTAATAGACTAGTTTTAATTAATCATCATATTCAACCAAGTACGAGTTAGGCATATCATCAGGATATCTTTCATTTAACTTGTTTTCAGGAAGTAATGTAGTATCTGAAACTTTAATATATCCTGAACTAAAATCATAATAGTATTCTCCATTATACTTAATCACTTTAGTATAATCGTCTCCATCAACTTGGGTCGTACCATCAATCCAAGTATCTTTATCTACATTATCAATTTCGCTTAGCTTTATATCAGGAGTTTTCTCTGGATCTAAAGTATTTTTATAAATTGAAGTTCTTTGGTTTACCACAATGTAAAGATTAGTATCATCCTCTTTACCTCGTTTAATTAATTCGTCATTATATTTTTTTAATTGTAAATCATTTCTTAAATCTACTTTACTTGTAGATGATTCATAGTTTGCTGGCTTAAATTCAAAGTCTTTAGCAAGAAAATATCCTGTAAGAGTTGGATCCACGGAATCACAAGATTTTATATAATAATTACCTTTTGAGCCTTTAAATACTCCCTCTGGATCTACCAATCTTGTTCCTTTATATATTTCTCCAATTTCATAATCATTTTCAGGAATTCTATCTATATCACCTTTATATGAATTAAAAGGTATTATCGTATCCGTAGCTTTTTTAGCTACAATATAACCATTACTTTCAATCCAATTCATATATTTCTTATATTCAGCTTCATTTTTATATGATGCTGGATCAATTGCACTTGAAATATTTTTCTTAGTATTCTTCTTCGGCTTACTCATTGCTTTCTTTGGAGTAAAGTTAGCAGCTACAACGTATTCGTTCTTACCAATTTGAACGTACTTCTTACCCTTAATAGTCTTGAAACCAAGAATCTTAATCTTCTTACCCTTTTTTAAGCTATGCTTTTTAACATGCTTACCTTTTGAGCTATAAACATAAGCATTACGGACAAGCTTTTTAGTCTTTCCTTTTACTAAACTAGTCTTCGCAGCATCAACAGTGTTACCACCTTCAACTGCAATTGTTGCCAAACTTGTTGAAATTAAAACAACTCCTGCTAAGCTAATTAATACTTTTTTATTCATTTATATATATCCTTACTATATTAAAACATTAACGGAAATTATATTTCATTTTTTTAGCATTATTACTACTAATAGTAGTAAATGTCACATCATCTGCCTTAACATAAAATTGTTGAGGTAATGATTGCACAATTCCATCTTTATCTTTCTTAAGTTTAGTTCCTTCAAAGTTATAGTAATAAGTTCCCTTATATGGGAAAGCATCTACTAATCCTACTACATATGGATCATTAGCTTCTGGTTGAATAGCAATTACTCTATTTGGGGTAACAGACATTTTTTTAGTTCCCTTCATAAATGGATTCATTTGTGAAAATGATTCATATTGTGAATCATCTTTTGGGAAGTATAAAGTTGTCTTTTTCTTAAATTTAATAGCTAAATGTTTATTAATATTTGCCTTAGGATTTACATCATAATTAACTGGAAAAGATTTTTTCTTAAATAAATTATGATATTTATTATATTTTGAATCTCTTACTAAAGGTTTTATATCCTTTATATTAATTCTTGCACTTTTAGTATAAATATCTTCATCAATTTGTCTCTTATAACTAAAAGTTAAATAATATTGACCTTTTATTTTTTCTACAAATGCTTCATCATCAATATTGTACAATATTCCTTTTTTAAAGGTTCTATTGTTTTCATTATTCTTGCCAAAGTAAATCTTCAAATCCTTAAGCGGAGTAATATACTTTACATGACTATATAATTTATCATATTCATGCAAAGTCTTAGGATGGATATTTAATCCCTTTTTCTTTTTACCTTTTGTTGCAGTAGTTTTCGCAGCGTTAACAGTGTTGCCACCTTCAACTGCAATTGTTGCCAAACCTGTTGAAATCAACGCAGCTCCTGCTAAGCTAATTAATACTTTTTTATTCATCTATCTATATCCTCACTTTTTATCTTTTCATATTCTTCTCAACAAATTTAAAATCAGCAGCTGGGAAATAATAATATCCTAAGCCTATATCAGGAAAACCTTGGAGATAATATGTACCGTCAGAGCTTTTAAGTACACGAGCTAACTCCAAATCAACCTCGCCGAAATCACTCACTTCTTCTCCAGCAACCAATGAATTTACACTCTCATCTTTTTCTATTGGATGAGCAAAATCAGCAGACATATCCCAAAGTTCTTTAGGATCTTTACCAAAACCATCTTCATTTTCATTTCCTGGATCTTGGATTGCTCTAGCAGTAGTGCCTTTAATAGCAACAATATCGCCCTTACCATCATTATATTTTTTTACCCACTCCATATACTTCTTGTATTCAGGTTCATTTGCATATGATGGGGCTTTTTCTTGATATGAATCATCTTCATTTTTAGTTGATTGAGCTACCTTTTTTGAAGTATTTTTCTTAGTGTTCTTCTTTGGCTTACTCTTTGCTTTCTTTGGAGTAAAATTAGCAGCTACAACGTATTCGTTCTTACCAATTTGAATATACTTCTTACCCTTGATTGTCTTGAAACCAAGAATCTTAATCTTCTTACCTTTTTTCAAACTACGCTTCTTAACACGCTTACCTTTTGAGTTGTAAACATAAGCATTGCGTGCAAGCTTCTTAGTCTTTCCCTTTACTAAGCTAGTTTTCGCAGCATCAACAGTGTTGCCACCTTCAACTGCAATTGTTGCCAAACCTGTTGAAATCAACGCAGCTCCTGCTAAGCTAATTAACACCTTTTTATTCATGTTTGTTTCCTCACTTTTCCAAAAATAATTTACTTAACGATAATATTCCTAATAAAATACTAAATCCACAAATTTTCGTATTCGAAATTATTTCTTTGACAAAATAAAAAATACTCAACTCTAATCCCTTAAAGTTGAGTATTAATCTTATTTTCTAAATGTATCTTTCATGAAAATATTTTCAAAAATTAATGTACGTCCTTTAACAGAAAGCGCACCATTAGAAGTTGAGCTATATGAGCGAAGCCAAGTTTCTTTTCTAAATTCAAATCCTCTAGAATTAATGTTATCAGGTGCAAGCCATTTATGCTTTGAGGCATATTTTTCAGCAGCATTTATCTTCTTAATTGAAAACTTTGCAACGTTCTTAGGAGTTTTATACAAAGTATATTTACCACTTAATCCACGCTTACCACGCTTTTTAGTAAATATAATTGTATGTGTACCAATTTTTATTTTGCTGTATGGGTGCAATACATCTGACTTTACACCAGTATTTGGCATAGTTTTAGTATTTTTTAAATGCCAAGTTCCACGCATTGCTTTAGGTGTAGTATAAAGTCTTGCACCATATTTTGCTGCAGAAACTTTATTGGTATTAATTGATAATCCAAAAAAGATTGAAACAATTGTTAATAAAATTAAGTTAAACCGTTTTTTGTTCATTTTAAAATCTCATATAAATCAAAATTTCAAATACTTACTTGGAATCCATTGGTTCTTGCCATAAATCTTATAGCAAGTTCCATGTCCTTTAATGATCTTCTTTTGATTCAACTTGTAAGTCTTGTGACCATAAACATAGTGCTTACTGAACTTACCAGTTGAAGTGTAAGTACGTACTTTATGACCCTTGCGTGCAGTTACATAGCCACGTGCGTTTACTTTAGTAGTTGATGAGGGTATCTTTTTATTAGAAACCTTAATTGGAACAAATAATCCAATATCATTGGAGTTAATATAATTCCAATCTGCTTGAGGTGCTTCATTGGTATGATAATTATTAGTACCAATCGGCATAATTACTTTGCCATCATCATTACTAAACGAAACATTACATGATAATAATGCAACATAATTTTTACCAAATTTTAATTTATCACTTTGATGTAAAACATTTCCAAAGTCTGGCATACCATTATCCATAGCTGGAAATACATAAATCTTAACTAATTTATTAACTCTTCCAATGTTAGAAGTTACATCAGTAACTCTTTGATCAGCAAAACTTTTAACAGTTTGATTATTATAACCAACAATATAAGGCGTCTTTTTAGTTAATTTAATAAAAGAATAGTCTGAATCGGAATATTCCTTACGTGCATCTTGATAAAATGTATTATTAATTTGATCCATAGATGCTACTGAATCCGCCTTAACAATCATTGGACTTGAAACGAAACTTGTTGTAGCAATCGGTGCTACTGCTAAAAGTGCTGCTGCAGCTACTGCAAAATATCTCTTTTTATTCAAAACTTTTTTCTCCAAATAATTATTTCTTCAAAGCCAACTTGTTTGCCAATACCCATTGATTCTTAGCAGTTAATTTGTAATAAGTCTTACCCTTAATAGTTTTCTTTTGGTTAAACTTGTAAGTCTTCTTACCATAAACATGCTTCTTAGTTAATTTACCAGTTGAAGTATAAGTAGAAACTTTTGCATTCTTCTTGCCTTTAACAGTAGCTGTAACCTTAACTTTAATAGCCTTTGAACCAGTTACAAAGTTAGCAACTTTCACATATTGATTCTTAGCAATCTTGTAGAACTTCTTGCCTTTAATAGTTACTTGTTTGCCAAAAGTATCAACTGTAGCACCTTTCTTAAGTAAGATGTGCTTCTTATTCTTCTTAGCAAGCTTACCCTTATTAGTGTAAACATAAGCATTATGTGATAAAACTCGCTTAGTTGATGAGGTCTTAATAGAAGTTGGGGTCTTTGAATTTAAAACTTCTGCTGCAGGTTCATTATCTGACTTGCTTGAAGTAACTTCATTCTTTTTATCAATTGATGGATTAGAAATTGGAGTTGAACTAGAAATTTCAGAATTACTATCTACAGTAGAATGAGAAGTTGCAGGGGTTGTTGTGGAAGTGCTGGTTGATGAAGTGTCTTTTGAACTGTCACTCTTTGAAGATGAGCTTGCATCAGTAGCAGGAGTTGAAGGGGAAGTGTTAGTTGTGCTATCTGACTTGTGATCATCTTTTGAAGTTGATGAGTTAGTGCTATTATCTTTATATTGATCTTCGTTAATTACTTTACTGCCATTTTTACCAACTATAAAAGTTACAGGATCACTACTTATGCCATAGTTTTCATAATTTTTAAAATCTTTAACGTTTCCTAATTCGTCATGAGCAACCATGTAACCATCACTATCAGTTTGTTGGGTATGTGTTTTTCCTCTATAATTATCAGTCCAAGTGTACCAAGTATTTGGTTTTAATTGTGAAATATTTCCACCTTCAATAGTGTAAGTATGACCCTCACGGAAAATATAATCATCAATATCTTTTTTATCTTTTGGACTGATTGAATCTCCACCATCAATACAATTTTGACGACCATTAGTTCCCTTAGTTAACAATTGACCATCAGCATAAAGATGAGCGCTATTTTCAACTACATCTACATTATTTTCATGGTTAATATCCATAAGATCACCAGCTTTAATGTTTGAAACATCATAGCGCAAGGTTAACTTTATTGGATTATCCTTACTATCACCTGGTTGACCCTTCTTAGCAACTTGAGTAGTACTGTCGGCATTAACTACTGCACTATTATTTACAACAACTGGTGCAACTGCTAAAAGTGCAGCAACAATAGCTCCACTATATTTCAAAGATTTTTTCATAAATCTATATCCTCACTTTTCCAAAAAATCAATTTACGTAGATGATAATATTCCAAATAAAATGCTAAATCCACAAATCTTCGTATTCGAAATTAATTTTTTGTATAAAAAATAGGACGCCCTTTAGCATCCCTTTTCTTGATTATCAATATCTCTAATAATTGAATAATATCCGGTCTCTTTTAAATCTTGTACTATTCTAGCTTTTCTTGTTTTATCATGATTAACTAACGCTTCAAAATAATTAGTAAGTAATTTCTCTATTCCAATTGCAGGCTCAATAGGCAATGAATGTACCGCTTCAATTGCAGTTTGATAATATTCTTTTGGCGCATTATAGTAGTAGCAACACATTAAAAAATTAACTCCTAAATATCCCAATGCTTGTAAAGTAAATGTATCGTTGGAAGGATGATTTTTAAACGACTGAAAAGCTTTTTTAAAGAATATATATGAACTATCAATATCAAGCAAAATTACTACCTGACTTAAATATGTATAAGATACTTTATTCCATCTATTTTTACCTAATACAGTCTTTACTTTCCGCTTTAACTGGGCTGATACTCTACTATTAGAGTGTAATACCCAAGCATAAGCTATCTCTAACTTTCTCTTTACAGTGGAATAGTCGGGCTGATTACCCCCCCATTTTTAATTTTTTCTGAAATTCTATCCAGTTCTTTAATATCTTTTTTATTTTGAGCAAAAATAATCCTACTAAGTAATTCAAAACTTGGCTTACTTTCTCTTTTTTGATGAGCAAGTTTAGCAAAGAAATCTACTATATCAAAATTATGTAAAGATAAAATATCTATCAATAAATCTGCATCAATTTTATGAATTCCATTTTCTACTTTAGAATAAAATGATTCTGAAACTAAACCACCTGTCATTTCTTTTTGAGTTAATCCATTTTCTAGTCTTAAAGATTTCAGAGCCTCACCAATTGTCATAAAATCTCCCCTCAAAATACTAATTCATTTCTCCAAAAGACATTATAACAAAATTTTAAAGTCCAAATAAAAAAGCCTCTTTTGAGACTTTTTTATTATTTTATTTTTCTACTTAGAAGTATAATCCAATATACTACTAATCCAATCCAACCAAGAATTGTAATAACAAGTAAAATCCAGAACCAAGTTGCAACCTTAAAGCTTAAAGTAGCACTATTTTGTCCTTTTCGAGCTAATATTTGTGGTTGACCATTTTTAATTAGTTTTGGAGAAACTTTTTTACCATTCAATACTAATTGAGATTGTTTATACATTATTAACGGTAATATCATCTTTTTAGCTTTTTTGCTCTTCCACGTAATAGTTAACTTACTACCTTTAACACTATGTTTAAACTTTTTACGTGCTTTAATAACATAATTTCCATAAAAGTCATTAGATACTGGTTTTGGCAAATAATCTGGTTCTGCATGACTTAGGTTTCTAAACAATTCACCATTATTAGTCTTGCGAGTAAGACGTCTAAATTTTTTGCGGTTTTTAGAAATAGTATAATAACTATCCATGCTAACCACACGCTTGGAATTAGCATATGTATTTGCATAGCTATAATTCATAGCAACACTACTACCTAAACCTTCAAAAATTACAATTAAAATTGCAAAAAGGATAAAGTTTCTCTTTACTTCACGATAATTTTTTTGCTCCCAAACTTGAGTTGCACTAATTCCAAATGCCATCAGCATTAATGGAATTGCACCAACAACTAATCTATATGGAAATTGAAGACTTGATCCTAAATTTGCATATTTAGCCTGAATTGCATCCCATGGCATTAATTTTGAAGATACTATAAAAATCATTAAGCTCCAAATAGTTGCCAATGTACTAAGATGAGACTTTTTAAAATAGCGCAAAACATATATGAATTGGAATACCATCATTAAGAAAAATCCAAAACCAATATGTCCATGTTGATAAAAGCGGCCCATTAAACTGGTGTGAATCGCATGAATTCTTAATGAATAGATATTTGGTGTTGCAATTTTATTTGAAGCATAAACATATATAAATGCACCCCAAATATTTGCTGTTAAAACAACTGCAACTCCTATAGCCTTTATAATATCAATAACTATCTGCTTTTTATTATCACTTTCAACAAAACTGTATATTGCAAATGGAATCAAAGTTACAGCTAAGATTACAGTCGACAACAAATGTACTTGAGCAACTACAGCCATAACAATTCCTAAAGTTAGCCAATGAATTGGACGCTCTTTATCCTGCATCATATTGACAGCTTGAATCAAAACATATGGCGCAAGCGCTGCTCCCCATGCCATAAAATTATTAGCACGCATCATTCCAATAATGATTCCAAACTGCAAATATAAAATTGCTAATAATAAAGAAATAGTTCTATTAACTTTTCCTTTTAAGCCTAATTGATACATTCCAATTCCGCCAACTAAACATACAGCTACATTAGTTAATAGCGAATAATTATACCAATTACGACAAAGTATTAAAGCAATACCATTTAAGTAAGCAAATAATGGACCATATAAAGCATTAAAAATTCTTCCACACTCATTAAAGCCATAATTCATCTGAAAATACGAAAAATTACCAGTTTTAATTTGCATACTAGCATCATAAAATCTTGAAAAATGCAAAAAACGATCACTCGTAATAAAAGTCGCATGTGCTCTAATTTGGTAACGCAACATAACATAGGTTGTAAGCAAAATAACAAGATAAGGTAATACACTTAAACCAACTTTATCCCACTTTACTTTTTTTATTTTCAAACTTTTCCCTCCACTTTTTGTAATACTAAATAATTTTATGCTTTTATAAATTAATAATCTACAAACTTTCTAATTCGAAAATTTTATTTTTATAAATAAAAGAAGCCACTTTCGTGACTTCTTTTTATATTTCATTTTTTACTAAACAATTCTTTATGAGAACCTAAACGAATAAATCTGAAAACTTTCTTTTTATTAAATTCAGTATAAATAACTACTAAATCAAGCCTCCCATCAAAAAGATGAAAATCCATATTCCCATAATAAGGCAATGTAGGATCATTTAAAGAATGCGGATTATAATCATCTGGAATATAGCCAAATTCTAAAATAAAATTTACAATAGCTCTCATTTCCTCTTGAAGTTCAGGAATTTGTTTTTTCCATCTTTTAACATCAGCTTTAAATTCTCGATCATAATGAATTTTCCATTCTTTACTTGTCACCGAATAAGTCCTCCATTATATCCTGAGCATTATCAAACTCTCTAGCAGTATTTGGAATTACACCTTCTTCTTCAGCATATGCTCTAATAATTGCCTTACGAGTCTTCTCATTAAGAGTTATATTTTCAATATCAGGCTCTGATTTTATTTCAAATGGAACTTTCCCTTGAATTAAAAATTGCTTAGCAGCCAAAGTAAAATAACCATTCAAGGTTAAACCAACCTCATCTAATTTTTTATTTAATTCTTTACGAAGGTCAGAGTCTAATCTAATTGTAGAAGCTGTTGTAGTCATAATATTCATCCTTTCTGGTATCTATTTGATACTTAAATGATACCATGTTTTACATTATTAATACAAAAAGAAGCCACTTTCGTGACTTCTTTTGAGGGTAGAAATTGTTTTTTGAATTATACTTTGTTATCTATTTTTTCAAAGAGGAAAAAGATTATTTCTTCAAGTTAAGCTTACTTGCAGGAATCCAATCATTCTTACCAGCAATCTTGTAATAAGTCTTACCATTAATTGTAAGCTTTTCATTAAATTTGTAACTCTTCTTGCCAAGTACGTAATGCTTGTTAAGTTTACCACTGCGTGCATAAGTCTTAACCTTACTGTCCTTCTTAGCTTTGATGGTTGCAGTTAAGTGAACAGCATCAGTTGTTAATTTAGCATTCGATACCTTAACAAATTGATTCTTACCAACTTGGTAATACTTCTTACCTTTGATAGTAACAGTCTTCAAAGCCTTAACTGTTTTACCACGCTTAATGTAGTTAATCTTAAAACCTTTTCTTACAATTTTACCGTTTTTGTCATAAACAAATGCAGTATGAGTAAGCTTAATTGATTTAACAGCTGATTTCTTAATGGTCTTATTAACTTTCACATTGCCAGCCTTGATAAATTTATTCTTACCAATTTGGTAATATTTTTTACCCTTAATAGTAACAAGCTTGCCATTAATCTTGGCACCCTTCTTGTAGGTTACAAACTTGCCATTCTTCTTAATAGCTTTACCATTCTTATCGTAGACACGAGCTTTTTGACTTAAAATCTGCTTAGCTGTTGATTTAGTTTCATTCTTAGTTGACTTCTTGGTAGTTGAAGGAGTCTTGATATTGCTCTTTGAAGCTTCCTTATCTTGAATAGTTTTCAACTCATTTTGTGCTTGGGTAAGCTTGTCTTGAGCAGTCTTAAGTTCATTTTGTGCTTGATCATAACTAGCTTGGGCAGTTGCAACAGCATTATCTGCAGAATCCTTAGCAGCTTGTAAGTCCTTAAGCTTAGCTTCATCCTTAGTTAAAGTATCTTGAGCAGTCTTGAGGTTTTCTTTAGCAGTTGTTAATTCCTTGTTAGCCTTATCTAAGTTTGCTGGAGCATTTTCAAGATCTGATACATGTTGCTCTAAAGTCTTGAGTTCAGCTTGAGCATTCTTAACTGCTTCTTGCTTGGCAGCAATGTCCTTGTTTAAGTCAGACTGGGCGCTTTGCGCATTTTCAAGCTTACTTTGAGCTTGGTTAACAGCTTCTTGAGCGGTCTTAACTGCTTCTTCTGCCTTAGCTTGGTTAGCTGTAGCTGTTTGCAAATTCTTTGCCTTTTCTTCATTTGAAGCAGTTAATGCAGCAAGACGAGCTTGAGCATCTGATAAGTTCTTTTGCTGAGTAATTAAATCTGTCTTTTGACTATTAATTGTATTTTGAGTATTTGTAATTGCTTCGTTAGTTTTAGTAATTGCAGTATTGAAATTATTAACTGACTCAGTAAGTGATGAAACATTATTATTTGCTTTATCTAAGTTGTTCTTAGCTTCATCAGCAACCTTTTGCTTAGCATTAACATCATTTTGATTAGCTACAACAAATGAGGCTGCATTTGGATTGTAATTATTTACTAAGTCTTTATATTGGTCGATGGTAAAACTTGGATACTGTGATACAAATGAATGGAAAGTATAAGTTATTGAACCATCTGAATTTTTAACTACATCAGTTTTACCAATTTGAGTGTATACTTTTTTATCAGACTTGTTATGTTGATTAAAGTAATCCTTATCACTTATTTCTTTATATGTGCCTTCCTCGTCTGTAAGTTCATTGTTAAGCAAATCCGTACTAGAAGCACCATCATAGCCTGAACCCGTTTCTCCAGTATATTTAGCCATACCTATAGAATTCTGCACTGGATTTAACATACTTAATAAGTGCCCAATTTGTTTATCGGCAGCTCCACTTTCTATTAGTCCACCCTTTTGTGGATCTAACCAAAAATCACTATACTGCTTATAAGTTTCATAATTCATGCCATTCTTTGGAAAACGATATTTAGCATATTCTGGATGTTGAGCAATAACATTTTCAATATTATTTAATTCACTCATATATCCCTTAACTTGGCTATATTGTGGATAATTTGTACCATATCCGATATCTTCTTCTGTATAGAAAAATGGACCATATTTAGTTGTTAAATTTATAGGGTGATCTGCGACTTCAGATTTACCTTCAAAGTCCGAACTCATCATAGCAATTGCTACTGCTGTCAATGAAACTTTTGGCAAATTCAAATTATATTCACGTCTTATAGCAATAAGCTCATTAAAGTCATTTAAAGCAGCTTTCATATTTTCTAATGAAGTAGCATCATTTTCTTTACCTAATTGTTCCTTAGTGTTATACCATGATAACTTAGTATTTTGAAATTTACCTTCATTCATAACAACGCTGTACGCCATTTGTGCATCTTTACGTTGTCCATCAGTCAAGCTTTTATCTTCGGCTAAGCTCTTAAAGAATCCAGCAGCACTATTAGCAATTTGTTGATCTTGAGCTAATTTGTTCTTAGCCGCTTGCAGCTCAGAACTTGCTTTATCAAATTCTGACTTAGCAGAAGCTTGTGCAGTTTTAGCAGTATTCAAATCGGTTTGTGTTTTTTTCAATCCCTCTTGATTGTGCTTAAGAACATCTTGATTATGCTTCAATGTTTCCTCATTTGCTGGAATTGATTTATTGAGATTATCAATATTACTTTTGTATGTATCAACTGCTTGCTTTGCCTCATTAATGCCTGTACCATTTAAAGCATCTTGAGCATTCTTGACAGCTTTATCAGCATCTGACTTAGCAGTCTTTTTATCATTTAAAACATTTTGCTTATCAGTTAAATTACTCTTAGCATCATTTACTGCTTTTTCAGCTGCAGGGGTTTTACTTTGAGCAGTCTTTACAGCATCTTGCTTCTTAGCGATATCATCATTCTTATCACTAACTGCCTTCTTAGCATTATCAATGGCATTTGGCTTTTTAGCTTCATTAACTAAGTCTTGGCGCTTTTCTTGTTCTTTTGTTGCATTATCAACCGCATCGCTCTTAGTTTTAACATCTACTCGGTCTTTTGAAACAACACCATCTTGAGTTGAATATGCATTGTCAGGACCAGCTGCATTACTATTAGCAGAATCAAGTGAACTTTTGGCATCATTAACCTTAACTTGAGCATCATTTACTGCTTTTTGAGCGCTATCAACATTAGCCTTAGCATTATCAACTGCAGAGTTAGCCTTAGCAATAGTTCCTGATACTTGAGAATCTGCTTTAACTTCATCATTCAAATTTGCACTAGCCAATACAACTGTTGCAAGAGCTGCAGTAGCTAAACTTGTAATTTTAACCTTTTTATTCATGTCTGTATTACTTCCTCTAGTTTTTATTAACTTTTCCAAAATACAAAATACAAGAATAACAATATGCCTTTAATTTCTAAAAATCCACAAATCTTCGTATTCGAAAATTTTATTTTCAATAAAAAATAAGGCTACTTTAAACAGCCTTATTCTTAAATTATTATTTCTTATATCCTACATAATACCAGTTAGGCAACTTATTACCCATTGACTTACTTGGAGATGTTGAATACCCTGTTAACTTACTATTAACTGCAGTAACTTGATAAGTATTATACATTGGCACAACATAAGCTTCATCATTCATGTACTTTTGCCATTCATGGAATTTATCTACACGGTAAGAATGATTGAATGCTTTTTGAGAATCAATTTCTTTAATTAGTTGATTATTCTTCTTAGTTACAAAACGACCATAGTTCATTGGAGTCTTTTCACCATACACCATAGCTGGAGAAGGTTCAGTTGCTAAATTCCAAGCATTTATAAACATATCAATGTTTGAGTCATCGTGTTGAAGTTTATCTAAGAAGACATTTTGATCAAGTAAGCGATTATCAGTTAACTTAACATTCAAACCCATCTTCTTCCAATCTTGAATAAAAGTTTGAATTACTGGATTCTTGGCAGCATCTCCGCTTCCCATTGCAGCCAAGCGAATAGTTAATTTCTTGCCATTTGGCTGAATACGATAAGTACCCTTCTTTTTATATCCAGCTTTATCAAGAAGCTGATTGGCTTTTTTAATATTAAAAGTATATCCCTTGATATTTTTATCAGAGTAATCACCAAATTGAGTTGGAATTAAAGTTGGAATTCTAAATGCAGCTCCATTACTCATCTTGCCATAAGTTCCTTCAATGTTCATTCCGTAAGCAATGGCTTGACGAAGAGACTTATTATTCATCTTAGAATTCTTATCCATCACGTTCTTGTTGTTTTCCCACTTACCAACTTTAAAGCCAAGATAAGTATATTGTGGAACTATTCCTTTAACAAAGTTGAAGCCCTTCGTCTTCTTTATATCATTCCACTTAGAACCTTGAACTTGAATTACGTCAAATTTATGTGCTTTAAGAGCTTGAGTTGCTGAAGTTGAAGAAATTACTGAAGTTACAATCTTAGACAATTTTGGTGTTCCACGCCAGTAATACTTATTAGGTACCCAAGTCACACTTTCTCCGCGAACAATATCTTTTACTTGATATGGACCATAAAATAGTGGCTTTTTGCGGATTTTATCACTTGAAATAAGTTTATTAAATGGAACATCTTTCAAATAATGGTACGGAAGAGCAACTTCATGAATATAACCATTACCAGATTGCTTCATTCCTGGCTTCATTTCTTTAAAATGAATCACAATCTTGCGTCCATCAGCGCCATTTGGCATCTTAATTCCAGATATTTTCTTACTTTTGCCACTATGGTAATCTTCCATACCAATAATATTAGTTAAACTACCATTATACTTAGGATTTTGTGCTTCAGGATTGGCTAAAACTTCATAAGCATACACATAGTCACGTGCTGTCACTTGCTTGCCATCTGACCACTTAACACCTTTTTTAATATTAATAGTTGCAGTCTTAGCTTTTTGATCAAGCTTTAATGTTGCAGGACCATTATTGTTAAATACATAATGGTCATTCATACCAAAAAGGTCTTCAATACCGTATTGTGATACAGCAGTATCTACAGTTGTAGTTTGCAATTCTGTAATAAAAATTCCAGTAAATGGACTATCCGAAATAAGAGCTGTTTTTACTACACCACCATTTTTAACAGCTGCAGTTGGAACAGAAGTTTTAAGTGCAGAAATCTCAGTTGGTTTTATGGTTTTAGTTTCAGTACTCTTATTGCTTTTACCACATGCAGCAAGTGTCATTGCTACTACTGAAAGCATAGTTGTACCCATAAATAACTTTGTTTTATTCATTTTCTCATCCCTACCATAAGTATTTTGTATTTTGAAATTATTTCACTTCTCCAAGCAATTATTATAGCAAAAAAGATAGAAATCCTACGTTTAATTTCTATCTTTTTTTGTATTAGACATAATAATTATTTTAACGATGATATTTAATTCTAGAACCAAAAGCCTGCCAAATTAAAAATTTACCACTTCTTTTCAAACCAAAGCCATCCACTTGTGGAGCTGCTAAAGTAATACCAGTTCCATCTTTTTGTACCAAGTAAACTTTAGAGTTATATGGAATTACAGAGTGTTGTGGAAACTTATATAATAAGTGTCCATTAACTCTACGACTAGAGATTTTTAATTTATTTCTTCCATGATGCCAAGTTCCACGATATTTCTTAGGCATTATATATGCTTTAAGATGATACTTACTTGCAAAACTTGCATTAGCTGTTTGCCTACTTAAACTAAGTCCCATTCCTAAAACTACTAACACGCTCATCAAAAAAACAATTTTTTTCTTCATTATTCCTCCACTGTATCCTCAATAAGTTGATAATATCCAACTAACTTTAATAATTTAACAATTTCTTTTTGCTGTTGTTTATTATTTTTTAATAAGGCTGTATAATACTCACCAATAATTTTTTCTAATCCAATTGCTAAATTAGCTGGTAAAGATTTAAGCATAATTGATGCTCTATAAATATATTTTCTTTTTGCTTTTTGGTGATAACAACAATTCAAAAAATTTATACAAATTTGACTAATAGCTTGAAGTGTATAAACATCAGTCTGCGGATCACGTTCATAAGCTTTAAAGGCAGAATCAACTAGTTTATATGCATCATCAATGTCAAGCAATATTATTGCATGACTCAAAAATGTATACGAAAACTTATTCCACTCACATTTAGTTAATTGTCTTCGAACTTTTTTCTTTAACTGTATTGAAGCATGTGCATTTGAATGAAAAATCCAAGCATATGATTCCTCTAACCTTACTTTAAAGACTTCTGGAATATTATTTTTATTTTTAAGATTTTCTGCAAGCTTATCTAATTTTGTAATATCTTTTATATTTTGAACAAATTTCAATTGACTTTCTAATTCAAAATATGGATTTTTCTTAGAATCCTGACTTAAAATTTTATCAAAAAAATCTTCCAAATCAATATGGTTTGCGACCAAAATATTAAGCAATACTTCTGCATCTATCTTATGAATATTGTGTTCAACTTTTGAATAAAATGATTCAGTAGTAAATCCGGCCACCATTTCTTTTTGTGTTAATCCATGTTCAAGTCTTATTGATTTTAAAGCTTCTCCTATTGTCATTCGCTTTCTCTCACCTTTCCAAATGTCAACTTGATTTTATGAAGAAAAGAGTTAAGAGTCCACGAAATTTCGTATTCGAAAATTTATTTTTTTAAATCCAATAAAAAAAGCAGCTTACATCAGTAAACTACTATATTAAATATACATAAACCTGTAAAAAACTTTTCTAATTTCTCACTTTACTAACATCCCTACCATCAATCCATTGATTACTACCAAGATTGTAAAATTTATGCCCGCTCACTGTGCTTACTGCATAATAATTCCACTTGCTATTTGTTCGTAAACTTCTATCTAAATTCTTATCTCCCAATGGATCACGCCACAACGGTGCAGAACGTGTTAAAAATATCTGCCCTTGTTCACTATATGGCGCATTCCTATTTACAGCTGTAACATCAACTTCACTAAGCCATCCATTATTAAAGCCATACTTTAGTTTACCATTTTGCAAAGTTAGCTTATCTACTTTTACTAAACATCCTTTTGGCAAAATTTGATAACTATCTTTCACAATTGCAAAAGGTGTCTCAACTTTCATTACAGCATCAATTGCATGCACTGGTAATACTGTTTTTTGCCACATAACATTTTTCAATCGTTCAGGAAAATCCGTAATTAATCCATTCACACCATTAGCCATCATCTTTCGCATTTTACGTGGCTCGTTAACTCCCCACAAGATATAACCTTTATCATGCTTTTTCAAATATTCTGCAGCGTTTTTATCATAATAACCATCTGAAAAATATTGATTACTACCAATATCGTGATAGTCACCTCCAAGTTGAGTTCGAGGAATATTTGGAGCAAGTTTAGCAAGTTTTTTAAGAGAATCTATTGAAAATGATTCAAATAAAATTCTATTTTCTAAGCCGTTTTGCTTAATTTGCTTAACTAAAATTTGCTCCATTCCAGCTTGGCCATCTTTAGTTTCAACCATGAACTTAGTTTTGTCTGGCTTATATCGATCAAAAACTTCCTGCAAAGAATGGATTGGCTCTCCTGCACGATTTTTTACATTTCGTAAATCTTGGAAATTATTTTTTTCAATATCTTGATCTACTCCAAAAACACGTCCCAAATTATTATCATGACTAACTACCAAAACATTGTCACGCGTTTTTTGCAAATCAAGCTCCAAATAATCCGCTCCATTAATAACTGCATGATCATACGCTTGAAAGCTATGTTCAGTATAGCATCCTAATTCATTATCACCGCGGTGGGCAATATTAGTAAAACCAAACAAAAATGGTAATACTAATATAAAAGACATTTTTTTAATTATTTTCATTATTCTATCCCTAACAAAAAATGAGGACTTACATCCTCAATTTTTTATATAACTCAATTCTTTGTATAACTACTTAGTAGGACCTTGAAAAAGTTCCCCATGAGATCCTAATCTTACTAACCTAATAGTTGGATTAGTCTTATGAGGCAAATAAAGTACTAGCACATCTACTTTACCATCACTTAAATGCAATTCATAATGACCGTTATAATTTCCACCCCAATTGTTCAAAATGTGTGGATGATAACTGGCTTCTACGGTTCCTTTATTACGTAATTGTTCTAAGACATTTTTTAAGTCAGGTTTTAATTCTGGATGTTCTTTTTTAAATTTTTTATAGTCAATTTTAAATTGTGAGTCATAAGTTAAAATATACATTAATCTTCTTTATCTAATGATTCAATTAAATCATCTACATTATCAAAGCGAGGAGAATTATCCAGAATTAAACCTTCTGCTTTTGCCTCAGCTTCTAACATAGCCTTTCTAGTAGTTTCATTAGGAATATCTGGTTCCGTCAATATTTCAAACGGAACCTTTTTTTGAATAACAAGTTGCTTGGCAGCTAAAGTAAAATATGCATTAATGCTTAAACCGGTAGCTTTTAATTGCTTACTTAGTTGTTTTTTTAGATTATCATCTAATCGAATAGTTGTAGTACTCATTTTTATCAGCTCCTTTGTATGTTATTATAACATACAATAGATATACAAATAAAAAATGAGGACTTACATCCTCAATTTTTTTATTCAACAACGATAACTTTCTTTGCTAACTTCTTAGCAAGCTTCTTGTTGATTCTTTTATTTTTATTCTTTTTAATAGCCTTTTTATTAGCTTTCTTTAGATGCTTCTTTTGACTATTTTTACTATTTTTGGTTTTAATGCAACTTAATTTAACAAATTCATTTTCACCAACTTGGTAGAACTTTTCACCATTAATAGTTACAACTTTACCATTATTCCAAGCACCTAAAATTTTTCCTTTTTTAAAGAAAATGTAACGTTGATTGTTAACTGCAAAGTCACCATTTTGGTCATAAATGAATCCGCCATGCTTCATAGTAACGTTTACTATATCGCCAGTATTTTGCTTAGTTACTACACTTTGTTCAGCAACTGCTTCTTGAGTATCAGCCTTAACAGTACTTACGCTTGAAAATACAGGGGCTACTGCTAAAAGTGCAACTGCAATTGCTCCAAATTTGATATTTTTCTTCATTTTCAAACAGCTCCTCTCACTTATTTTTCTAAGAATATTATATTATTTTTTATCTTCTTATCCAAATTATTTTATTGTTTTTATTTCTTCTTCACTTAATTCACGATAATTGCCTATAGGTAAATTGCCAAGAGTTAAGTTGCCCATTGAAAGCCTATGAAGTTCAACAACTTTCATTCCACAAGCTCCAAACATCCGCTTAATTTGATGATATTTTCCTTCTTGAATCTTAATTTCAATTTCTGAACTATCTTCATCTTTATTTTGGTTCAATATTTTTAATTCAGCGGGTTTAAGTTGTGTACCATCCCCTAATATCATCCCTTTTGCAAAAGTTTTTATGGTTTCTTCATTAGCTACTCCAGCAATTTTTGCACGATAAATTTTATCGACATGCTTATTAGGAGCCAAGAGCTCATGATTAAGTTGACCATTATTAGTTAATAAAAGTAGTCCTGTCGTATCTTTATCAAGTCGACCTACTGGAGCTAAATTTTGATAGCGATCTTCTGATTTTAATAAGTTAATAACAGTTCGCTGACTTCGATCTTCTGTTGCAGACAAGACTCCTTTAGGCTTATTAAGTAAAAAATAATGGTATTTTTGATAAGTAATTTTTTTATCACCTACCATCACTTCATCTGTATCTACAACTTTTTGTTTAGGAGTTTTAACAGCCTCACCATTAATCATTACAATTCCTTGTTTAATTAATTTATGGACATCTTTTCTAGATCCTACATTCATGTTAGCTAAATATTTATCAATTCTCATGATTAAATCCTATTCTAATCTAAGAAAAAAGCGCTAGGTTTTTCCTAGCGTTTTTATTCTACAATAAATCTGCGTCTTCTTGAGCCTTATCATCTAAAAACTTTTGATTTGGATAAATTGGCATCACTTCAATACCATCAAGAGCTCTTTGAATAAGACCATCAACATCAAGACGGGCTTCATATTCGCGTGCCTTATCAAGCTTTGGTTTAGTCTTTGGACGAGGTGGCGCAAAAATTGTACAGCAATCTTCAAATGGTTCAATTGAAAGATCAAAAGTACCAATTTCTTGAGCACGTTCAATAATTTCAGTCTTGTCCATTGTAGCAACAGGACGAAGAACTGGAGTAGTAGTTACATCGTTAATTGCAACCATAGATTCCAAAGTTTGGGACGCAACTTGACCAACTGACTCACCATTAAAGATTGCTAGTCCACCACGCTTTTGACGAATAAGATCAGCTAAACGAAGCATAAAGCGACGTTGAATAGTCATCAAATAGCCTTCTGGTAGTTTTTCTTTAATAGTTTCTTGAATTTCAGCAAATGGAACGGCAATAAAGTTAATCTTACCAGAATAATTTGCTAAGATTCCTGTTAATTCCTTTGCCTTAGCCAAAGCCTTGTCACTAGTGTAAGGAGGACTAAAGAAGTGGACCATTTCAATATCTACACCACGTTTTAAAGCTAAGTATGAAGCAACTGGTGAATCAATACCTCCACTAAGCATCATTACAGCTTTTCCAGCAGTACCAACTGGCATTCCGCCTACGCCATGTAACAATTCATTAGAAATGTAAACAGCATCTTGGCGAACTTCAATTCTTAATACTAGGTCAGGATGCTTCATTTCAGCTTCCAAATTTTCCATATTATCAAATAAGTAGTCCCCAACCATTCTATTTAATTGGTTAGTATCATATTCAAACTTATGATCACTACGCTTAGTATTAACTTTGAAAGTCATTCCATCTTTGAAAGTATCTTGCATCAATTCCAAAGATGTTTTTTCAATATCTTCTAATGTTTTTGGCACTTTAATTGCAGGTGAGTAAGTTTGAATACCAAAAACCTTCTTTAAACGCTTATCAATCTCTTCAAATGGAGCACCATTAAGAACAATGTGCATTCTATCATGACGTGGATGAATTTCAACTTCTGGAAAGTCCTTTAAAACTTTAGTGACGTTTCCTGCTAAACGTCCTATAAAGTCTTTACGGTTTTTGCCTTTAGTTGATAATTCTCCATAGCGAATCATAACTTCTGTATATTTAACCATTAATTTTCTCCTAAGTGATTAATTTTAGCAAAGTGCTTATAAATTTTATCAAACACTTCAATAAATTTATCTGCTTCTTCTATAGTATTACTTTCATCAAAGCTAAGTCGAATTGCGCTAGTAGCAATCTTATCATCAACTTTCATAGCAACTAAAGTACTTGCTTCATCGGCAGTTTTAGAAGCACAAGCAGAAGTTGTTGATACATAAATATCTTGTTCTTCCAAAGTGTGAACCAAGGTTTCACCGCGAATTCCTTCTAAAGCAAAGCACAAAATATGTGGTACAAAGCCGTCCATTGGAGAAAAGATATGAATTCCAGGCTTATCTTTTAGATAATCAGTAATCTTTTGCTTAATTGCAAGCTCCCGATTTGCCTTTTCAGGTTCATCTTCTAAAAGAAGTCTTACAGCTTTAGCCATACCTGCGATTGCTGGTAGGTTTTCAGTTCCTGAACGAAGGCCTTTTTCTTGTCCTCCCCCATCATGAAGTGGCGTTAACATTTTGCCTTCTTTTTTGTACAGAATACCAATTCCACGTGGTGCATGGAATTTATGAGCTGAAAGACTAGATAAATCTACTCGCGGTGTAAAAACTTGCTTCCAAATATTTTTACCAAGTGCTTGAACATTATCAACGTGGAATTGAATAGTTGGATAATTTTCTAATAAATCACTGATTTCTTCAATTGGTTGAATTGTACCAATTTCATTATTAACACCCATAATCGAAACCAGAGTAGTATCTGAATCGATTGCATTGCGCAAATCATTAACATTAACTCGTCCCTCTTTATCTACTGGAAGCCGAGTTACTCGATAACCTAAGTTTTCTAAAGCTGTAAAAGAATTGGCAACTGAAGCATGTTCAACACTAGAGGTGATGATATGCTTACCAAATTCTCTTTTTTGAATAGCAGTTCCTTTGATAGCTGCATTATTAGATTCAGTACCTCCAGAAGTAAAGAAAATCTCATGTTGCTTTACTCCAAGTAAATCTGCAATCTGCTTACGAGAAGCTTCAAGCAATTGGTGAGAACGATCACCTAACTTATGCAAACTAGATGGATTACCCCAAATATCAGTTGCAACTTTATTATAAGTCGCTAAAACTTCCGGATTAATCTGTGTTGTAGCACTATTATCAAAATATATCACAATATACTAACCCCTTTAAAAAAACGGTCAATATAGACCGTTTAACAATACTTACTAATTGTAACTAGAAATCATTCTAATTTCAATATTTTAAGCTTCATTTTCCTTATGGTTTTTTTCAGAATAATATGAATTTTCAAGTCTTTGATATGATCCAGGCTCTATTTTTTCAATAGCAGTTGCAATAATATCTAAAGCACCCTTATAATCATAATCTTGCTGATAGAATCTAAGAGCCTTTTCTTGAGCTCGCTTAATTGACTCCTGCTTTGCATATTTATTCGAATATTGCATAGTAAGTTCAACTAAATTAGCAGAATTAATAATATCATCTGCTTCTCGCTTTAAACGCTCAACATCATCTGAAATCTGTATTAGCTCATCTGAAATTCGCTCCATATTAATTCTTACGCGACTAAGCTCTTCACTTACATGACCGATTTCATTGACTACAAGAGTATACATCTGAACAAATGATTCTGGATTTCCAGGTAAGTTACGTCTCTCAAGTCTACGATATACTAATGAAACTTCTTGTTTAAATTGATTAATTGAATCGTTAGCAACATTTTCAGAATCATAAAGTCCATCGACATCTTGTGACATTCTCTTTTGTTCAGTGTCGATTTCACGCAATCTATCAAGCATTGCCAACCATGAATCTTGAATTTCTGAATAAACACCTTTACCGTCAGTGATTTTTTGAATTTCTACAGTATATTGACGGCTCATATCATTAACTTCTTTTTCAAGATTCTTGCTCTCTTCTAATTCACCATGAGTTAATTCATAACTTTCATCAATATGCTTAAGCTTTTCAACTAATTTCTTAGAAGCTATTTGCTGACGAGTAATAAGTGATAGCATCTTATCACGATTTTCTTCAACAAATGGTCGAGCTTTATATTCTCTTTCAAGAACTGTATATAATCCATCAATTTGCTTAGAGATTTCTTCATTTTTCTTAATTAAATCTTCAATCTTTAACTCTGCCAGCAAATTGCGAGCCTTATCAATTTCTACGTGAATTTTTTTGATTTCATCTAAAATATTTATTTCCGTAATATAATATTTTTCCGAAATCATATTTTTATAAGTATTAGATAATTCACGAAGCTGATCTTGAAAGACAGATTCAATTTGATGATGACCTTCACGCAATTTTGGCAATTCATCTTGCAAATTTTTTAAGTCATTGCGAATTTTTGAAAGTACCCTTTTAGCTTCAACATGGTCTCCTTGAGAAGATAAATTTTTAGCTTGATCAAAATCACTATCCATACTGGAAAGCTCATTCTCAATCTCTTCAAGCGAAACACCATAATCAAAGGAATCTGCCAAAACCATTTTTCTAAGTTCGCGATAATTTTTAATAAGTGCATCATATTGTGCTTGATTTTCACGATTAGATTCAAGTAACTCTGTAAAGACTTCCCTTGTATTTTTGGCATCTTCATAGACCTGCTTAATAATTTCATGTGCCTTTTTAATGTTTTTACGCGCTTTAAATAAACGGTAGCTGGTGTTTTGATCCGCAGCTTCTTCTACTAAATGACACGCTTCAGGAAGTTTAATAGTTGAATTTTCCTGATAACTTTTGCGCCAAGTATTTAGCGTAGTTAAGCTTTCACCGGCCAAATCCATCTTGTCTAACCGATCAATGTCGCGTTCTAAGTGCATCTTTTTAATTTTTTCGATTACTTTATCAAGTAATTCAATTTGATGCAGCTGTTTTCGATTCATAATCAACATGAAGGCAACAACAACGATAATTAAAATAATAACTGAAATAATAATTAGAGTTTCAACTGATGACATGCTTTTCCTCCAAAACTAAATCAATTATACCAAATCAACATAAAAAACGGGGATAAAAGACGCGCTTTTTCTTGATTTATTCTTCTAAGCTTTATATAATTGAATTCGTGTAAAATATTTGCAGCAATAAGTGACAAGAACGTCAACATCTTGATACGTTTTTTCCAGTGAATGAGTAACCCACGCTGCAACGGGTGAAAATGAAAATTAAGATGCACGAATGTTGAACTTATTTGTAATATTTTACTCCAAAAATTATTATTTAGATTTTATTGGAGGATATTTTTTATGTCAAGATATACAGGTCCAAGTTGGAAGCGTTCAAGAAGATTAGGTATCTCACTTTCAGGTACTGGTAAGGAACTTGCTCGTCGTAACTACGCTCCAGGTCAACACGGTCCTAACCAACGTGGTCGTTTGTCAGAATATGGTGAACAATTACACGAAAAGCAAAAGCTTCGTTGGATGTACGGTTTAAACGAACGTCAATTTAGAACTATGTTTGCTCGTGCTGGTAAGATTCGTGAAGGCGAACACGGTACTAACTTCATGATTTTACTTGAACGTCGTTTGGACAACATCGTTTACCGTTTAGGTTTGGCCACTACTCGTCGCCAAGCTCGTCAATTGGTAAACCACGGTCACATCACTGTTGATGGTAAGCGTGTTGACATTCCTTCATACGAAGTTTCAGTAGGCCAAGTTATTGGTTTGAAGGAAAAGTCAAAGAACTTACAAGAAGTTAAGGATGCTTTGGAAGCAGTTACTGCTCGTCCAGCATACGTATCTTTCGACGATAACAAGATGGAAGGTACTCTTGTACGTTTACCAGAACGTGACGAAATGAACCCAGAAATCAACGAAGCACTCGTTGTTGAATGGTACAACAAGTTACTTTAATTTCTTGTTTCATTTCAAAAACCTTTCCCGTGTTTGGGAAAGGTTTTTTTATTATAGAAAGTAAGGTTTTATCTATGACAGAAGACTTAAATGACAGACTTAAACAATCTTCCTTAGGCGGTAGTCCACAAACCAAGCCTGATGAAAGACGACGCTTTTTAGGATCATTAAGAGAACGGGTCTTTGTTAGAATGAATAATACAGAAATTCACGACCCAAAACTTAATGAATTATTTTTAAAACACATTGACGATTATAAAGGTTACACAGTTTTGATTAATGGCAATATTGACGACGATGCTTTTTTAGGGAAAGTAGAAGCAGCTTGTAGCAAAAATAATATTCCATTCACTTTAGTAAATAATGAAACAGCAAAAACAGGACCAGAAGATACAGCTATTTTAGTAGTTGCTAAAAATGCCATCAATAAAATGCGTATCGAAATTGGCCAAGTTTATCCACCTGAAATGCCTAAAACAGAATTAACAGCCCCAGAAAAAAAGCATGGTTTTTTTCATCATTTATTTCACGGAGATGATTAAATGCAACCTTTAGCATATAGAATGCGTCCTCAAAATTTAAACCAAGTTGTTGGACAAGAACATTTAATCGGACCAGGCAAAATAATCAGACGTATGGTAGAAGCAAGACTGCTTTCTTCTATGATTTTATATGGACCTCCTGGCATTGGAAAAACTAGTATCGCTAGTGCAATTGCTGGTTCCACTAAATATGCTTTTAGAAAGCTCAATGCAGCTACTGATGGCAAAAAACAGCTTCAACAGGTTGCTGAAGAAGGAAAAATGAGTGGAACCGTAATTTTATTGCTTGATGAAATCCATCGCTTGGATAAAACCAAGCAAGATTTTCTTTTGCCACTTTTAGAATCTGGTCAAATTATTTTAATCGGTGCTACTACAGAAAATCCATATATTTCAATCTCCCCTGCTATTCGTTCACGTTGTCAAATCTTTGAACTTAAATCACTCTCTACTAAAGATGCGTCTTTAGCAATTGATCGTGCATTAACAGATGAAGAAAACGGTTTAGGAAAATACCACGCTTCAATTACTAATGACGCCAAACAACTTTTAATTGAAAAAGGAAATGGTGATTTACGTTCTACTTTGAATAGTTTAGAGCTTGCAGTTCTCTCTACCAAACAAGAATTAGTTAACAAAAACAAGGATTATTCTCATTTTACTATTACTCAACAAGAGATGACAGATTCAATTCAAATGAAAAGCCAAAACTTCGATGCTAGTGGAGATGGACATTATGATTTAGTCTCTGCTTTTCAAAAATCTATTCGTGGCTCTGATACTGATGCTGCCCTCCACTATTTAGCTAGATTAATTGAATCAGGTGATTTAATATCAATTTGTCGCAGACTCACTGTCATTGCTTATGAAGATATTGGTTTAGCTAATCCTGCTGCTGCACAACACGCCTTCATTGCTATTCAAGCTGCACAAACTTTGGGTTTTCCAGAAGCTAGAATTCCTTTAGCAAATGCTGTAATTGAATTATGTCTATCTCCAAAAAGTAATAGTGCAATGACTGCCATTGATTCAGCTTTAAGTGATATTCATAACAAAAAATTAGGCGAAATTCCTTCTAATTTAAAAGATGCACATTATTCTGGGGCTAAAAAATTAGGTCGTGGTATTGATTATATTTATCCACATGATTATCCTGGGGATTGGGTTGCACAACAATACTTGCCCAACAATTTAAAGGGAAAACAATACTTTTCACCTAAAGGTAACTCTAAAATTGAAAAAGCACTAAAAAAGCAATATGAAGTTCTACGAAAAATGCAATTTGAAAAGCTCAATGATTGACAATTAAGAGAAGTTTGCGTATTATAATAAGTGATCTGAGTTGATCGACAAGCTTAAATGTATAAAGTTGACCGATCAAACTATAAGACGTGGGAGTTAGTGAATAACTACCGAATCGGAATACTGGCGATTTTGCCCAGGATCCATATTCGCTGCGACATTAACTCAAATTTTGAACATTGCGGGTTCAACAAGCGTCATTATGCTATGTTTGGTCAACTCGGATTTCTTTTGAATTTTAGCGAGAACGATCTTATCGAGGTCGTTCTTTTTATGTTTGGAGTTAAAAATTAATGGCTATTAAGATTGTAATGGGAATCTTTATTGTGGTTCTTGCTCTTACTTCTTGGTATATGTGGCATCGAAGAAATGGTCACTTTATCATTTATGATGTAGGTGGCAATCCTCGCTTAGGTGCTATTCTAAAATGGACTTCTATAGCTTTGATGCTTGAAGCTATTTTAGGAGTATTTATCTTATTTTTAGCAAATAAATACATGAACCTAGTCACTTTATTACTTGGTTCTCTAACTATTTTGATTTTTAGTTTATCAATTAATCAAAAGGATTAATATTTTTGCCATAAATTTGGTAAAATAAACACTAGAAAGAGGTGCAGAAAATGCTTACACAATATCAACACATTCAAGTTTCAGTAGATGGATCTAAAGAATCTGATTTAGCTTTTAGCAAAGCAGCCGCAATTGCTAAGCGTAATAAAGCTACACTTGAAATTTTACACGTTATTGATACTCGTTCTTTCCAAAACGTTTCAAGCTTTGATTCAGCAATGGTAGAACAAGTATCTGACGATGCTAAGAAAAGAATGGAAGACTACAAGAGTCGTGCAATCAAAGCAGGAATCAAAAATGTAAACTATCATATTGAATTTGGTTCACCTAAAACTATCATTGCTATGGACTTCCCTAAGAAGCATGACATTGATTTAATCATTGTAGGTGCAACTGGACTTAATGCAGTCGAACGTTTACTAATTGGTAGTGTTACAGAATACGTAACTCGTACTGCTAGATGTGATGTACTAGTTTGTCGTAGCAAAGAAATTCAAGACGCTCTTAGCGAATAACAACCATACAAAAAACCTTCAGGTCTTATACTTTATAAGACTTGAAGGTTTTTTATTGTTAAAAATCGCCAGCTGTACTAAACATATAATCTTTATTATGAAACTTCATTGAAAGAATCATACCAATACCAATCATATTTCCAATCAAGGCAGATCCACCTTGAGAAATAAAAGGTAATGGAATACCAGTAAGTGGTAAAAGATCGATACTCATACCAATATTTTCAAATACATGGAATAAAATCATCATAATTACTCCAGTTGAAATATATGAGTAAAACGCATTTCGTGTATCAAATGCTATTTTTACCATTTGAATAATCAAATATAAATAAATCAAAATTACAGCTACACTTCCGACAAAACCAAAAGTTTCACCAATTACGGAATACACCATATCAGAACCACGAACTGGAACATAAACACTAATTTTGCCAAAACCATTACCAAAAATTTGTCCCGATCCAATTGCCTGCATGCTCTGCCATAATTGATAAGCACTGGAACCAGTATCAGTCGCCGGACTCAACCACGAATCAATTCGTGCAAATTGATAAGCTTGGAAAAAGTGACTTAAAAATGCTCTACCACCAGCAGTAACAACCATCGTAATAACTAAAGCACCTAGCACGATAACTGTTCCATACAAAGGAATAATAATCTTCCAACTTATTCCAGATACTAAAATAACTCCACCAACTATGGCAAAGAATACCAACATAGTACCGAAGTCATTTTGTAATTTTAATAAAACTGCTACCGGTGCCAGCCATGCTATAACTTTACCAATAAGTAACCAGTCAGATTTAATAGTATGACCATACTTTTCGTTATGATCTTTAACTACTCTAGCCAACATTAAAATAAAAGCTGGCTTCATAATTTCAGATGGCTGAAAAGTTAATGGTCCTAATTTAAACCAACTTTTAGCACCAGTATCTGCTGCTACGCTTCGGTTATAAAAGAACAAAACCGCTATTAATAAAACGATTCCTATTCCATAAATATATGGTGCTATCCGAAAAAGCTGTTCTGCATCGAACTGCATTACAAAAATAACAATTGCAATTGAGATTAAATACCATAATCCCTGCATGATAACAGCCCTAGTTGGAGTACCAATATGACTAGTATCATTAGTTGCTGCTACATAAATTGCATACAAACCAATAAGTGCAAGAGCAATAACTGGAAAAACGATATTCCAAGCTATTCTATCAATTAGACTTGTTTTATTTTGTACTTCTACCATTAAATAATCACTGCTTTATTATTTACTTTTCGTGTAAAGTAAAGTATGAAAGTAAGTCATTAATAGAGCTTTCTAAGCTTTTAGCAAATAATACATTGCTAGTCTTAGTAGTTGTTGCGCGATAGCGACCTTCTACTTTTTCAATTAAACCAATTGACTTCTTATTAGGAATAACAACTTCCCAGGTTGGAATGCTCTTACCCTTAAGTTCATTTACTTCAACATCGATATTAACTAATTTTTTTGACATAATTCCTCCTACTTGCTTTCCGAGTGAAATTTCTCCGCAATTATGGGATCTTCATAACGCTCAGGATGTGGATTTCGAAAAATAGTAAATTTATCAGGAACTGGATCTACTCCACCACGTACAAACGGATTGCACCGTAAAATGCGAAATAGCCCCATAATTAATCCCAAAATTGGACCATGCTTTTTTAAAGCGTCAATCATATATGTTGAACAAGTGGGATAATATCGGCAACTATCTGGCAATACTGGTGAAATAAAAGTTTGATAAACTTTAACTAAAAAAATCAAAATCTTACGCAAGTAAATTCTCCCCTAATGACGCTCGTGTTTTTCTATATTTTTAAGCAAAGTCCCAGTCCCAAGGGCAACTGCCTCTAAAGGATGATCAGCTGCTAAAACTGGAACTTGTAAATTATATGAAATGAGCTTATCTATATTCTTGAGCATTGCACCACCACCTGTTAACATGATACCACGATCAATAATATCAGCTGATAATTCTGGTGGAGTTGTTTCAAGAACTTCTTTGGCTGCTGCAACAATACTCTTCAAACCACTTTCTAAAGCGTGTTGAATTTCTGGTGCAGTAACTGTAGTTTGCTTTGGCAAGCCATCAACGACATCTCGACCTCTAACAGTAATTGAGGCATCTTCATCCGGCTCAAAAGCACTTCCGATTTCAATTTTAATTTGTTCAGCAGTTCGTGAACCAATTAATAAGTTATGCTTATTTTTAATATAAGAAATAACTGCTTGATTCATCCTATCACCTGCATAACGCAAGGATTTGCTAGTTACAATTTCACCCATTGACAAAATTGCAACATCAGTTGTACCACCACCAATATCAATAACCATATTTCCTTGAGGTTTAAAAATATCTAGCCCAGCACCTACAGCTGCAACTTTAGGTTCAAAGTCAAGATAAACCTTGCCACCACCAGATTTTTCAGCTGCCTGAATAATTGCTTTTTGTTCAATTGATGTAATGCCAGTTGGCGCACAAATTAAAATATTTGGCTTTGACATAAACCCTTTGACATTTAATTTTTGAATAAAATATGAAAGCATTGCTTCCGTAATATCAAAATCAGCAATAACACCATTTTTTAATGGACGAATAACCCTAATATTGCCAGGAGTTCTTCCTACCATTTCATAAGCTTCTGATCCAACCGCAACCACTTTATTAGTAGTTGTATTGACGGCTACGACAGAAGGTTCATTTAATACAATACCTTTTCCAGAGACATTGATAAGCACATTTGCTGTCCCTAAATCTATTCCTATATTTCGTGCCACAATAACCCTCCATGTATATTTCATCGTCCATTTTACCATAAATGACAAAAATATTCCTTTAGTATTATATACTTTAACAAGTTTTAAAAGAAATTACTCAATTGTAAGGAAGTATCGATTAAAGTAATAATAAATTGTCCTACTAAAAATCCTAATCCGATTGCTATAAATAATATTAAAATCTGCGCTTCAAAAGTATGTCCCTTGCGAACAAATTTTTCAATTCTTAAAGCTTTCATAGCTTGAAATGATAGGCCTATAGTAATTAAATAAACCATAATACTAATTACTGCATGAATACCTAACTGAACCATATATTTCTCCTTAAAAAAACGGACGCACTATAGTGCGTCCGTCTAAATATAGGCTTATATTATTTAGAATTATAAACATTAATTCTGTTAGTAGCCCTTCTAAGCGCAACCTGAGCTCTTTCAAGTGAACGTTCATCATGCTTTTCACGAGCTTCTTTAAGGTGCTTTTCAGCACGTTCTTTGGCTGCTTGAGCACGAGAAACATCAATGTTTCTAGCACGTTCTGCACTGTCAGCAATAATTGTAGCGGTATTATTAGAAAATTCCATATAACCACCATTGACAGCAATGTGATCAACTCTATTGCTCATCTCACGGCTACGCTTAACCTTAACATCACCAATTGCAAGCGGTGTTAAAATAGGCACGTGACCATACATAATTGATCGTTGACCATCAATCGCACGCATATCAATAATACTTGTACGATGAGAATAAATTAAGCCGTCAGGAGTTACAACATTTACTGTAAAAAGTTTTTCTGGATCTGCCATATGACATCACCCTACTTTTCTAGCAATGCTTTAGCTTCTGGATCATTTGGTGTAACACCCATCTCTTGTGCTTTCTTCAAAACATCAGTAATTGGTCCTACACCACGAAAGGCATCTTCTGGAAGATCATCAAGATGACCATCTAAAATAAGCTTAAAGCCTGCAATAGTGTCCTTAATTGGAACATATGAACCTGGAACACCAGTAAATTGTTCAGCAACAAAGAAGTTCTGTGATAAGAAGAATTGTACTTTACGAGCACGAGCTACGATAAGTTTTTCTTCATCAGATAATTCATCCATACCTAAAACAGAAATAATATCTTGCAATTCATGATAACGTTGCAAAACATGTTGTACACGAGTAGCAGTTTCATAGTGATCTTTTCCAACTACTTCAGGGTCAAGCGCACTTGAACTAGATTCAAGTGGGTCAACGGCTGGATAAATACCTTGCTCAACTAAACTACGTTCCAAGTTAGTAGTCGCATCAAGGTGAGCAAAAGTAGTAGCTGGAGCTGGGTCAGTATAGTCATCGGCTGGAACATAAACGGCTTGAATTGAAGTAATTGAACCCTTCTTAGTTGAAGTAATTCTTTCTTGCAATTGACCCATTTCTGTTGCTAAAGTTGGTTGATAACCAACGGCACTAGGCATACGACCAAGCAAAGCTGAAACTTCTGAACCGGCCTGAGTGAAACGGAAAATATTGTCGATGAAGAGTAACACATCTTGACCTTCAACATCTCTAAAGTATTCAGCAAGAGTCAAACCAGTTAAAGCTACACGCATTCTGGCACCAGGCGGCTCGTTCATCTGACCAAATACCATGGCAGTTTTACTTAAAACGCCTGAAGCTTTCATTTCAAAGTAAAGGTCGTTACCTTCACGAGTTCTTTCCCCAACACCGGTAAATACAGAAATACCACCGTGTTCTTGGGCAATGTTGTGAATCAACTCTTGGATTATGGTAGTCTTACCAACACCGGCACCACCAAACAAACCAACCTTACCACCACGTACATAAGGTTCAAGTAAATCAATAACCTTAATACCTGTTTCGAGAATTTCACGACTAGTAGTCAATTCATCATATTTTGGTGCTTGTTTATGGATACCTTCACGTGGATGATCCTTTGGAAATTCTGGTCCATTATCAATTGGTTGACCTAAAACGTTAAATACACGTCCTAAAGTATCTTCACCAACTGGGACAGAAATTGGACCACCAGTATCTTCGACTTTCATTCCGCGTCGAAGACCATCGGTAGATTCCATTGAGATGGTTCTAAGTACACCATCACCAAGTTCAAGTGTAACTTCAAGTGTAATTGATTCATCTTTTGACTTAATAACGTTTAATGCATTATTAATGTCAGGTAGTTCCTTGTTTAATGGAAATTTTACATCGACAACTGGGCCGACTACTTGAACGATTTCACCTACACTCAAAACATCTACCTCCTTTTTCTATCTATTCTAAGGCATTTGCACCACCGATAATTTCAGTAATTTCAGTAGTGATTTGTGCCTGTCTTGCACGGTTTAATTTAGTAGTTAAATTTGATACCAAATCTTTTGCATTATCAGTAGCACTTTGCATAGCTGTCATTGAACTAGCATGTTCAGCAGTCTTAGCATCCAAAATAGCACCATAAATAGTAGAGCGTGCATATTGTGGTAAAAGTGACGTCAATACAGTATTGATATCTGGTTTAATATCATATTCTAGTTCTTGATGTGCTTCAGCTTCTTTTACGCCAATATCTAAATCAACGATTGGAAGCATCTTTTCAACTCTAAATGCAGATGAAAGTGAGTTAACGTGATGAGTATAACAAACATATAATTCATCATATACACCGTTCATATACATCTTAATAGCAGTTGAAACAATTGGTAAAACTTCTGCAAAAGTTGGAACATCAGTAATGTTGTCATTTTCATAAACAACATTTAAATTATTCTTCTTAAAGAATTGTGCTCCAACTGAACCTACAGCTAAAATTTTAACATCTTTATTTTCAGCTTTTGCATCTTCAAATAGTCCCATCATATTTTTAATTACTGAACTATTATAAGAACCTACTAATCCACGATTACCAGTAATTACTAAATAACCCGTTGATTTGATATTCTTACGATTTTGAATTAAGTCAGATGTAATGCCTAATCCAAAAACATTAGCATAATCAAGTTTAGCAATATTTTTTTCATCAACAGTCGCATTTTCTTCACGTAAGTGATCAACTACTTGAGAACTTACGATACGCGATAATGTTTGACGAATATGATCATTGTAAACTGAATAGCCTTTATCATGTTTTTCAGTTTGGTTCAATTTAGATGCAGAAACCATTCTCATGGCCTCGGTAATTTTACCAGTTTGATTAACAGAAGCAATCTTTTTCTTCAACTCAAGTAGAGATGCAGGCATATAATTACCTCCTAATTCTTACTTGGTGAAAAACTATCATTAAATTCTTCAATAGCAGCTTGCAACTTCTTTTCGTCTGGTAATTCACCAGTTTCACGAATATGCTTAAGCAAGTCTGCATGACTACTATCAAAATTGTCGTAGATTTCTTGTTCATAACGAGCAATATCTTCGACTGGAATTGAATCAAGATAGCCGTGAGTTAATGCATAAAGAATCAACACTTGCTTTTCAACTGGAATTGGATCATGAAGTGGTTGCTTCAAAACTTCAACAGTTCTACGACCACGGTTCAATTTAGCTTGAGTAGCTTGATCCAAATCACTACCAAATTGTGCAAAACTTTCAAGTTCACGGTATGCAGCAAGGTCAGTACGTAAAGTACCTGCTACTTTCTTCATGGCCTTAATTTGTGCACTACCACCAACACGAGAAACAGAGTTACCCGCATCAATAGCTGGACGAGTTCCTGCAAAGAACAAATCACTTTGTAAGAAAATCTGTCCGTCAGTAATTGAAATAACGTTGGTTGGAATATATGCAGAAATATCTCCAGCTTCAGTTTGGATAAATGGCAATGCAGTCATTGATCCACCGCCCAACTTGTCGCTAAGCTTAGCACTACGTTCAAGTAAACGTGAGTGCAAGTAGAATACGTCACCTGGATAAGCTTCACGACCAGGCGGACGACGGAGAAGCAAGGAAAGTTCACGATAAGCAACGGCCTGCTTAGATAGGTCGTCAAATACAATTAACACATCCCTGCCATTGTACATAAATTCTTCACCCATTGCAGTACCAGCATATGGTGCAATATAAAGCATTGGTGCTGGTTCACTTGGGCCGGCTTCAACTACAATAGTGTAATCCATTGCACCGAAGCGCTTTAAAGTTTCAACTTGAGTTCTAACGGTTGATTCTTTTTGACCAATAGAAACGTAAATACAAATTACGTCTTTACCCTTTTGGTTCAAAATGGTATCAATTGCTAAACTAGTTTTACCAGTTTTACGGTCACCGATAATCAATTCACGCTGACCTTTACCAATTGGAACTAAAGCATCAATTGCTTTGATACCAGTTTGAAGTGGTTGATCAACAGATTGACGATCCATAACACCCGGAGCCTTTGTTTCAATTGGACGAGTCTTATCGGTTTTAATTTCACCTAAACCATCAACAGGTTGACCTAACGGGTTAACAACTCTACCGATTAGTGCGTCACCGACTGGTACTTCCATGATTCGACCAGTTCTTTTAACACGGTCGCCTTCTCGAATATCGTCAAAAGTACCCAAAATAATGATACCTACATCATTAGATTCTAGGTTTTGGGCGATACCGTAAGAGCCATTATCGAACTCTAACAATTCGTTAGAAAGCGCATTGTCTAATCCGTGAGCACGGGCGATACCATCACCTACGTAAGTTACAACACCAACTTCATCAATGTTGAGCTTATCGTCATAATGTTCAAGTTGTTGCTTGATCAAAGAGCTAATTTCTTCCGCTTTAATGCTCAATGGTTTCACCTCTTTTAATTTTCATCAACTAATTGCGCACGGATCTTGTCCAGCTTGGTTTTAACTGAACCATCGATCACGAGATCCTTAACTTGAAGGATCACGCCGCCTAAAATACTTGGATCAACTTGATTCTCAAGACGCACAGCCTTTAGGTTATATTTTTTAGCAAAGCTATCACCTAAACGCTTAAGTTGGTTAGCATCTAGCTTAACTGCAGTAGTTGCTTTACCAGATGCAATCGACTTTTCATTATCATAAAGGTTATTAAAGTAATCAATAATACCAATCAAATCGTTAAACCGATTATAATCAAGTAATAAATTAAGAAATGATTGAACTTCACTTGAAAAATCTTTTTCAATTTCTGTTAAAATTTTCTTTTTATCATCTTTATTGAGTACAGGATTACTTAAAACTCCAATAATCGCAGGATTTTCTTCAACTGCTTCTTTAAGAGCTTGAAGTTCCTCGTGTGCAGAGTCTAATACCTTCATATCTTGCACATAGCCAAACAATGCTACGCCATAGCGTGCAGCAATTTCTTCTCTACTTAAAGCCATTAATCATTCAGCCCCTTAATAAATTGGTCGACTAAATCTTTTTGATCTTCAGCAGATAAATTCTTAGCAATAACTTTTTCAGCAATTGCTACAGAAATGTCTGCAACTTGACCACGAGCATCATCTAAAGCTTCTGCTTTTGCCTTTTTAGCTTCAGCTTCAGCTTTTTTACGAATAGATGCAGCATCGTCATTAGCGTTAGCTACAATTTCTTTGCTAGTTTTTTGTGCATTTTCTTTTGCGTCAGAGAGAATTTGAGTTGCCTCTTGTCTTGAATTCTTAAGTGCAGCTTCTCGCTCATTGGCTAAAGTTTCAGCCTTTTTACGGTTAGCTTCAGCAGAATCCAAGTCATCAATAACTTTTTGCCGCCGCTTTTCCATCATCTCAGAGACAGGTCCCCAAGCATAATGCTTAACCAAGAGCATTAAGATGGCAAAAACAACAAGATACCAGATAGCATTACCTAGGTAAATATGATGTGAGGCTGCAAATAATGTTTGAAATGTCATTTACTGCCCTTCCCTCTTTTTATCCTAATTTATCTTTATTCTTAAAATTAAAGGAAAAGAATCAAGAAGGCAACAACGATAGCTAAAATTGGAACGGCTTCAATCAAACCAACACCAATGAACATAGTTGCTCTCAAGTTGCCGGCACTTTCAGGTTGACGAGCCATACTTTCGATGGTCTTTGAAATAACCTTACCGTTACCGAAGGATGCAGCTAAGGCTGCCAAACCAGCTGCGATTGATGCAGCGAGATATTTATAAGCTTCTGACATAAATAAACCTCCAAAAAATTATTCTTTGGTAACCTTTTTACCAATGTATACCATTGACAAAGTTACAAATACATATGCCTGGATAGAGCCAATGAAGACAGAGAACCCTTGCCAAATCATAGCCAATGGAGCTGCTAAAATCATAGTTGGTATACCAAAGCTTTGAGCTAATCTACCACCAATCAAAGTTAGCAAAACTTCACCAGCATAAATATTCCCATATAAACGAAGTGCCAATGTTAAGAAATTGGTAAACTCTTCAATCACATTGATTGGAAGCAAGAATCCAACTGGTGCAGTATAATTCTTTAAATACCCACCTACTCCAAACTTTTGTACTCCAAATGAGAAAGATAGAAGCAGAGTCATCATTGCAAATGACATTGTTACTACCGGATCAGCAGTTGGTGACTTAACAACCATAAATTCATCAACTTGGACTTCCAAAAACATACCTAATTGGTTCATAAACCAAATAAAGAGAAATAGAACAAAGGCATAAAGTGATAAATGCTTTTGTGCATCGACATCTTCAACGTTATCGCGAACGATTCCATTAGTGAAATCTAGCAAGTATTCTATTACATTTTGCTTTTTATTAGGTTTGAGTTCTACTTTGCGTGAAAGCCAAATACAAACAAATAAAACTGCTAATGCCATCAAGGTTGAACCTACAACACCTGTCATGTCAAAGTTCAAGCCTAAAAAATTGATAACAAATGACTTCTCCATTACTTCGTGACCTCCCTTCTCGTGCTGAATAAACTCGAACACGCTTATTATCTTAACACCAAAATTTGTCTTTGTGAAAATTGTAAGCGCATTTAAAATATTATTTTTTTACGAATGGGTAACTATTTAGTTCCAAATAGTCTGTCACCAGCATCTCCCAAACCTGGGAAAATGTAACCATTGTCGAGCAATTTTTCGTCTTCTGAAGCTGCGTAAATATCAACATCTGGATGTGCTTCTTGAACTGCTTTAATTCCTTCCGGAGCAGCTACTAAAACAGCAAGCTTAATGTCAGTTACGCCACGCTTTTTAAGAGCATCAATTGCCATGTTTGCACTACCACCAGTGGCAAGCATTGGGTCAACAATTAAACATTCACGTTCTGCAACATCTTGTGGCATCTTACAGAAATATTCATGAGGAATTAATGTTTCTTCATCACGATACATTCCAATAACACCAACTTTTGCAGACGGAATCATTTCTAAAACACCATTAACCATTCCCATACCCGCACGTAAAATTGGCACAATAGTCAATTTTTTGCCGGCAATTTCTTTTTGAGTAGTCTTACCAACTGGTGTTTCAATTTCAACATCTTGAAGTGGTAAATCTCGAGTGATTTCATAAGTCATCAAACCACCAATTTCACCAACAATTCTACGAAATTCGTTAGAACCCGTTTCTTTGCGACGAATAATTGTTAATTTGTGTTGAATCAATGGGTGATCCAAAACTACAAACTTTCCCATTTGTGTTTGCCTCCTGTATAAACTAAAGTAATGTCACAACTTATTTTATCAAAAAAGACAAGGGTTTAAACCCCTTGTCTTAATTTTTTTAATTAAAATGATGTCCACCCGCAGCTTTATTCAATCTATTCATATACGCAAGGCTTTCTTGACCTTGATTAAACCCTTGAACAAAAATGCGGTCAATATTATTTTTATCATCAAAATAACGCAATCCACCAAACAAATTGTGATCTGCATCAACCAAATTTTTACCTAGACTAAATTTATTTTCATCTGGTAAATCTATTTTTTCTAAAATTGAATCTAGTGCCATTACGCCCATATCTTTTTCAAAATCAATTTTTGAAAAATCATCACTATTATCTACTACAACTACTGGAGCACTTGGAGCATAATGACGGTATTTCATACCTGGTGCTTTAGGAATTTCTTTATCAGAAACTTTTCCGGTATTAATTAATACTTCTTCTCCTAAAACTTCGCTCAATTCCTCAGGAGTAATTTCACCAGGACGCAAAACAATTGGCGTATCAACTGATAAGTCAATAATTGTTGATTCAAGTCCTACACGAGTTTCGCCACCATCAATAATACCAGCGATTTTTCCTTTTAAGTCATGATATACATGCTCAGCAGTAGTAGGACTAGGCTTTGTTGAAGTGTTAGCAGAAGGACCGACAATTGGATAGCCTAACTTTTTGATTAAATCATGCGTTAATTTATGATCTGGGCAACGAAAAGCAACTGTATCTAATCCTCCAGTAACAGCATCTGGCAACGCATTAGGTTTTACATAAAGCAAAATTGTCAATGGGCCCGGCCAAAAATGCTTAATAAGTTTTTTAGCACGTTCTGGGACTTCTTTTGCATACTTTTCAATCATTTTTTCATCAGATACTGTAACGATTAACGGATTGTCGCTAGGACGGCCTTTAGCAGCATAAACTCCTTTAACAGATTTTTCATTTGTGGCAATTGCACCTAAACCATATACTGTTTCTGTTGGAAAAGCTACTAATTCTCCCTTACTAAGCAATTTTACTGCATCATCTAATTGATCTTCTGTAAAAATTTTAGTATCCATTATTTTTGCCACCTTCCGTGTACCATTCGTGGCTTACCGGCCATATCATTTCTAAACTCAATCTCAAAATCTGGCAATTCATGCGCAAAAAGGTCCGCTAACTCTTCTTTTTCACTAAAACCATACTCTAAGAAAAATTCACCGTGGCTATTTAAATGTTCACGTACTTGCTTAGCAAACCGTTTATAAAATTCAAGTCCATCTTCTCCACCAAAAAGAGCCTCTTTAGGTTCATTTTGTAGAACATTTTTGTCCATTTCAGAGGTTTCACTTTTTTTAATATATGGAGGATTAGAAATAATTTTATCAAATTTTCCTAATCCAACTAATACATTAGCCTTGCGCACTGTTGCATCAACATCATAAGTTAAAAAATTTTCTTCTGCAATTCTTAATGCACTATCAGTAATGTCAGAAGCATAGAAATTAAGATTTTTAATATTATTTTTTTCTGCTTCTTTTGCCAAAGCAACTGTAATACAGCCACTGCCAGTTCCTAAATCAAGGATAGTATCATTATCATTTAAGGTTTTAAGCGCCCATTCAACTAATTCTTCAGTCTCAAAGCGAGGAATTAAAACCCCGCGCTGAACCATAATTTTATAACCTAAAAACCAAGCGTAACCCAAAATATATTGTGGAGAAACTCCTTTAGCAAGCTTTTTAATATCTTTTTTAGCTTGTTTAATTTGCTCATCATCCAAAATCATATCTTGCTTCAATTCAAATTGACTTGGCGTTAAATCTAATCTTTCTGACAAAAGATAATCAATATCTTCTACTCTTGCATCAGAAGCAATTTCTCCAGCTAAAGTTCTAATATCTTTTAAAGTTTTAGGCATTTTGATCAGCAAGCTCCTCTAATTGCTTAGTTTGGTTGTAAAGAATAAGAGCATCAATAATTTCACCAAGCTCACCATTCATTACACGATCAAGCTTATTAATAGTTAAACCAATTCTATGATCTGTCACACGGTTTTGTGGGTAATTGTAAGTTCTAATACGTTCTGAACGGTCTCCAGTACCTACTGCGTTCTTACGCTTTTCATCGTATTGATCACGGTTTTGACTTTCATAGTAATCATAAACACGACTCTTCAAAATTTGCATTGCTTTTTCACGGTTTTGTTGTTGACTACGTTGGTCTTGCATTGCAACTACAATTCCAGTAGGTAAGTGAGTCATTCGAACAGCACTGGAAGTTTTGTTAATGTGCTGACCACCAGCACCACTTGAACGATAAACATCAACACGGATATCTTTTGGATCGATGTCAATATCAACTTGTTCATATTCAGGCATAACAGCTACTGTAGCAGTTGAAGTATGAACACGACCTTGGGACTCGGTAACTGGAACACGTTGAACACGGTGAGCTCCATTTTCATATTTTAATTTTGAATATACTTTGTCTCCGGTAATCATTAAAGCAACACGCTTATATCCGCCAACTTCAGTAGCTTCTGAATCAATAAGAGAAACTTTCCAATTTTGAGTTTCAGCATATTTTTCATACATCCTCAAAAGATCACCAGCAAACAAGGAAGCTTCATCCCCACCTGCTGCTCCTCTAATTTCCATAATGATGTCTTTATCATCGTTAGGATCTTTTGGAAGCATTAGAATTTTAATCTCATCTTCTAATTTAACAACTTCATCTTCCAATTCAGAGTTTTCTTCTTTAGCCATTTCAACTAAGTCAGAATCACTTTCACTAGAGATAATTTCTTTATTGTCTTCGATTTCTTTTTTGTCACTCTTATATTTATTATATTTTTGGACAACTTCACGCAAATCTGCTTCTTCTTTTGAAATTTCCATGTAGCGCTTAGTATCATTGATGACTTCTGGGTCAGCCATCATTTCTTGTAATTCTTCATAGTGTGCAACTAATCCTTCAAGTTGCGCCATAACTTTATCCATCTAATTACCCCTTCTGTATTAATTAAACTTATCTATTTTGACCTGGGTGAAAATAATGAAAACGGCAAACTGGATAATAACTTTCATCGCCGCCAATTTGTACTTGCTCACCTTCGTAAACAGGTACACCATTATTAATTCTCAAATTCATTGTAGCCTTATGACCGCAATAATGACAAATTGTTTTCATCTCTTCAATCTTATCAGCATAAATTAATAAGTTTTCACTGCCTTCAAAAAGATGATTTTGGAAATCATTCTTAAGTCCAAAAGCCATTACAGGAATTTTTAACTCATCTACAATTTTAGCGCATTCTAAGACATGATGCTTTTTTAAAAATTGCGCCTCATCAATTAAAACACAAGCAATCTTACCATTTCCAGCTGCCATATCTTTTTCACTATTGTTTTTTACATATTCAAAGATATTCATTTCATCACTTACTGGAGTTGCTTGTCTATGAAGACCAATTCTAGAAGCAACTGTTCCTACGCCGCTACGATTGTCAAGGCCACTTGTTAAAAGTGCAATTTTTCGTCCTTGCGCTTCATAGTTATGAGCTACTTTTAAAATTTCAATTGTTTTACCGCTGCTCATTGAACCATATCGAAAAAATAATTGCGCCATTTGATTTTCTCCCTTTGTAAAAATATCCGCTTCTTAGTATATAAGAATTTTTATTTTTGTGCAGTGGTCAGCATTAAAAATATCGTTTTATTGTATTTAATATGGTAATATTAAAACTAGTTTTAAAGTGAGGGATTATCAAAAATGAGTTTTAAATCAGGTATTGCAAAAGTTGCCGGAAAATCCTCATATTGGTTCTTGCACAATGTTTTAAAGGGCGGGACCAGTTTTCCAGGAAAACTTGCAATGAAAATCGACCCAAAGGTGTTAAATACATTAGCTAAAGATTACGAAACAATTATTGTTACTGGAACCAATGGTAAAACCATGACTACAGCCTTAATTGTTGAGGCTTTAAAGAAAAAATATGGTGATATCTTAACTAACCCTTCAGGCTCTAATATGCAGCAAGGAATCGTTACTGCCTTTTTAGCACACAAAAATAAAAAAGTTAGTCGTAAAATCGCAGTCTTAGAAGTCGATGAAGCTAACGTTAAGATGGTTACTAAATTGCTTCATCCAAGTGCATTTGTATTAACAAATATTTTTAGAGATCAAATGGACAGATATGGTGAAATTTATACTACTTATGAAAAAATCGTCAATGGTATTAAATTAGAACCTAAAGCTAAAGTTATTGCTAATGGTGACGCCAGTATTTTTTCATCTGTAAAACTACCAAATCCAAAAGTATTTTATGGCTTTAAATTACCAAATGACAAAGAAGAAAATGATTTTAAAGCGCCAGTTAATACTGATGGAGTTTTATGTCCTGTATGTGATAACGTTCTTCATTATCATGAACGAATTTATGCTAACTTAGGTGATTTCTTCTGTCCTAACTGTGGTTATCATAGACCAGAACTTACCTACACTGTCAATAAAATTATTGACCAAACTCCAAATAGTCTAAAATTCAAAATGGGACAAAAAGACTATTCAATTGGTATTGGTGGTACTTACAATATCTATAATGCTTTAGCAGCTTATTCCGTTGCTCGCGAATTTGGATTAAGTGATGAAGAAGTTGCTGAAAGTTTTGCTGAAAATAAGCGTATTTTTGGTCGTCAAGAATTAATCAAATATGCTAATAAAGATATTGATTTAATTTTAGTTAAAAATCCTGTCGGACTAGATGAAGTGCTTCATATGCTTAATACAGAACAGGATGACTATTCTTTAGTTACCCTGTTAAATGCAAACCATGCTGACGGAATTGATACTTCATGGATTTGGGATGCAGACTTTGAAGGATTAGATAAAAACAAAATCAAGAAAATTCTAGTTGGTGGACAACGCTGGCATGATATGGGATTCAGACTTGAAATTGCCGGATTTGATCCTGGAATGATGGTTACAAATCCTGATAACGACAGCTTAATTGAAGAGATTGGGAAACTGCCTACAAAGAAAGTTTATATCTTATCAACTTATACTGCTATGCTTGCTCTTAGAAAGGCAATGGCAGACAAGAAAATTATTAAAGCTGGTATGTAAAAAAAATGGTTCAAGTACAAACACTTGAACCATTTTTATTTTTTAAACGATAAAAATTGCTTAAACTTTATTAATATTTCTAAAACTTCAAAATAAACCTCTATACTAGTACTATTAATGGAGAAAGGATTTTACTTATATCAATGAAAAAGCATAAATTTTTTTCGATATTTTTAGCTTGTATTTTAATTATTTTTGGTTGCGTTTTTTATGCAGTAAAAATCGAACCTCACCGCTTAACAGTTGATCATATCTCACTTAATCAAAATAACGGAAATCGTCCATTAAAAATTGTTCAATTTTCAGATGTACATATTAAACCTAACTTTACCTATCAAGACTTAGATAAAGTAATTAAAAAAATCAATGATCAAAATCCCGACGTCGTTATCTGCAATGGAGATTTATACGATCATTATGGTCAATATAATGATGATAGTCATGTAATTGAAGAACTTAAAAAGATCAAAGCTAATTACGTTAAATTAGCTGTACTTGGAAATCATGACCGCAGTTTCGTTCCCCAATATCAAAATATCATGAATTCAAGCGGTTTTACTTTATTACAAAATCAAAATTATTATTTATCTACTAAAAATGGCTCTAAAATTTTATTTACTGGACTTGATGATGGAATTTTAGGTAGTAGCTATATACCTGCAAACGATAATACTTCACACTTAAAATATAAAATTTTACTTAGTCATGAACCTGAACAAGTTTTAAATTATACCGGCTTTGATTATGATATTGCTCTTGCTGGGCATAGTCATGGTGGTCAGATTAATCTTCCTGGCATAAATTATGAAATTCTTCGTAGAACCCACCATTCAACTAAGTATGTCAATGGAATTTACTCTCTGCCAAACTCTAATATTAAAAAAATGTACGTTAATTCAGGAATTGGTACTACTCAGCTTAATGCCCGCTTTGGTGTTGTACCCAAAATTGCAGTCTTTGATTTATACGTTTAACTCTCTAGCTTTGCTAAAGAGTTTTTCTTATCTCCTATATTTGCTCCTTTTTGCCCCAATTTTTAAAAAGCCACATTCAACCAGAGAAACAAAAAAGCCTTTAGCATCAACACTTTAAAAGCATTTAATGCTAAAGACTTACTAAAAAATTGAGATATTGGGGCTCGAACCCAAACATCCAGGAACCAGAATCCTGTGCCTTACCAATTTGGCTATATCTCACTAAATCACCCGTACGAGAATTGAACTCATAACTCCACCTTGAGAGGGTGGCGTCTTAACCATTTGACCAACGGGCGAATCAACAATAAATATTATTGACTTTTATTATAAAAAAGTCAAGTTGTTTTATTAAGAAAAAAGCATTATTCTTTATTTATTATGATTGATTATTCTACAACACAACATTTAATTGAATCGATGGTTTCTAAGCGAATTGTTCCAGGAGTTAACTATGCTTTTATTAAAAAGAGTCAAGTGTTCACTTCAACTATTGGCTTTGCCAGTATCTATCCAGAAGTAACACAACTCAGTCCGTTTGCTGAATATGATTTAGCTAGTTTAACTAAAGTATTAGCTACTGAAAATATTTTATTAAAGCTATATGACAAAGGGAAACTCAATTTCAATGAACCTGTTTCTAAATTTATTCCAGAATTCAAAAACTCAAAAGTTCGCCTCTTTCACTTACTCACTCATACTAGTGGAATTCGCGGATGGATTGAAAATCGTGACAAATTAAATCACGATGAACTCTTACAGGCATTAATAAACTTACCTGTAACTGATGAATTTGAAACTAAAATGAGATATGCTGATACCAACTTTATTTTACTAGGCCTAGTAATTAAAAACATTTTTAATAAATCAGTTCAAGAAGTTGCAATGGAAGAAGTATTTAATCCTATGCATCTTTCTCATACTTCTTTTAATCCTAATCCTCAATTCTGTGTACCAACTGCCTTAGTAGACGGAAAGGTTCTTCAAGGCACCCCTCACGATCCTAAAGCAAGACAGCTTGGAAGTGATTGTGGATCTGCTGGATTATTTTCTACGATGGATGATTTAATTAATATTAGTAAGGGTTATTTGGGCTTAAATCGAAACATCTTACCATATAGTCAAGATGTAGTCGAACAATTATTTGACAATAAAAATCCTAAAAATGTTAAACCACGTTCATGGGGATGGGACTTACGATTTGATCCTGAATATAATTATCCGATAATTTTACATACTGGTTTTACTGGTACACTACTTATATTAGATAGAGTCAAACAGTCTGGACTAGTACTTCTGACTAATCGTGTCCATCCTACAGGTCATAACTTAATTTTTTTAGCTATGAGAGAAAAAATTATTCAAAGTTTTTTAAAGGAAAACTCAAAATAACGAAAAAGACGACTGGTGTTCAGTCGCCTTTTTTAATCTCACTTATTTTCAATCATTCACTATAATTATAGTCTATTTTACTGCTTTTGTCTTGGCTTTTTCTAATATAAACAATCTTAAATAACATCCTAAGATTATCATACCTAATACACTAGTAAAACAAAATGCCATTTGACTTCCTCTAGCTGTTAAAACTGCGTATGAAGCCCCTCCTTGATTTTGAGAAATAGCAATGATAGATGCCAAAATAGTCGTCCCCACAGATCCTGCTAATTGCTGACTAGTTTGACAAACAGCAGTTGCATCTGCACGTAAATGACCTTTTTGAAGTTTTAATGATTCGGCTAAAGTATTACTAAAAGCCATTCTATGTCCTAACATCAATACTCCATATATGATTATAATCATTATAACTTTTAAATCTAATCCATAAATAGCAAATAAAATGCTACTGATGGTCATCAATGTACCACCTAAATAAAGAGGTAACTTGGCCCCCAAGTTATCGTATAATTTTCCAAAATATGGATTAAGCAAGCCTGCAATAATACTTCCTGGAAGCAGAATTAAACCACCTACAAGTGAAGTTTGATGACCAACAATTTGAACATAATTTGGTAAAACAAAACTTGTCCCAATATTGATAAATTGAAGTAGAAAATATGCAAGTGCTCCATAAATAAAAGCTTTCTCTTTAAATACAGTTAAATCTAGTAACTTCTTGTTTGATTTTTTAGATAATTTAGCAAAAATATAAAATAATAATCCAGCTAATATTAAAAGCCCCCATAATTTCCAATTAGCAAATCCATGGCTAATTTGATTAACTCCAATTGTCAAACTGATAAAGGCAGCTGATAAAATAATAAAGTTTAACCAATCAAAACCACTGTCTTTTTGTTGTTCATGGTATTTTTCAATTACAAAAAATCCCATAATAAAAACTATTGCAGCAAATATGACCACAATTATAAAGATCCAGCGCCAATTCATGTAATAAGTTATTGCTCCTCCAAAAGCTGGTCCAAGTGTGGGCGCCATTGCAATTACTAATCCAGCAATTCCCATATAAACGCCCCATTTAGCCCTTGGCATTATTTCTGTAATCATATTAAACATTAATGGAGTACTTAAACCAGCTCCTAATGCAGAAACTAATCGACCCAATAACAATATTACAAAATTGGGTGCCATTGCACTAATCAAACTTCCAACAATAAAACCAATACAAGCTACAGAAAATTGCTCCTTGGCAGTAAAACGCTCATTTAAATATGACGAAGTAATCATCACAATTGCAATCATTAATAAGTATCCTGTAGTTGTCCATTGAACTGTATCCAAACTTACCTTAAACTGCTTCATCATTGTTGGAAAAGTAACATTTAAACTAGTTTCTGTTAAAATTCCAACAAATGACATAAAAGCCGCAGCCAATACTGCCAATACATTTTTAGTAGTCGTTTCTTTTTTCACAAACTCACCTTATTCTTGTCAATCAAAAAGAGCAGAAGCAAAAAGCTTCTACTCTTTCTTTAGCTACTTGTAGCTTATTTCTGCTGTATAACCATCTATGTTTAAAATATTAATTATACTAAGTAGATTTTTTATTAAAGACGCTTAGTTAAATCGTCGTGTAAATCTTCGTAACCTGGCTTGTTAAGAAGACCAAACATGTTACGCTTGTATGCTTCAACACCTGGTTGATTGAATGGGTTAATACCATTCAAGTAACCTGAAATAGCAATTGCTAATTCGAAGAAGTAAATCATGTAACCCAAAGTATGAGCGGTTTGATCTGGAATGTTAATAGTCATTACAGGAACACCACCATCAGTGTGAGCTAAAACAACACCTTCATAAGCGCGGTCATTTACGTAATTTAAGCTCTTGCCTTCCAAGAAGTTAAGACCATCAAGGTTTTCCTTGTCGCCTGGAATCTTAACATCATGACGTGGGTTTTCTACACGAATAACAGTTTCGAAAATGTTACGAAGACCTTCTTGAATGTATTGACCAAGTGAGTGCAAATCAGTAGTAAAGTTAGCACTTGATGGATAAATACCCTTTTGGTCCTTACCTTCTGATTCACCCATTAATTGCTTGCACCATTCAGCAAACATTCTAAGACTTGGTTCATAGTTTTCAACAATTTCAGTTGTGTAACCCTTACGGTAAAGAATGTTACGAATTGCTGCGTATTGGTATGGAGTAGGCTTTGATAAATCAGTATCAGTATAGTCTGCACGAGCGTCAGCTGCACCCTTCATCAATTCATCAATATCTGCACCACTTGCAGCAATTGGAAGCAAACCAACAGCTGTAAGAACACTGTAACGACCACCAACATCATCTGGAACTACAAATTCTTCGTAACCTTCTGCATCAGCTTCAGTCTTAAGTGCACCCTTCTCACGGTCAGTAGTTGCATAAATACGCTTAGCTGCTTCTTCCTTACCATACTTTTCAATAAGCTTAGCTTTGAAAACACGGAATGCTACAGATGGTTCAGTAGTAGTACCTGACTTAGAAATAACGTTGATGCTAAAGTCCTTATCACCAAGCCATTCAATTAAGTCATAAAGGTATGAACCTGAAAGTGAATTACCACAGAATACTACAGTTGGGTAATCACTCTTTTCTTTGCCATAAAAATTACTGTTCAAAAATTCAATTGCAGCTTGTGCGCCAAGGTATGAACCACCAATACCGATACAAATCAATACTTCTGAATCGCTTTGAATCTTCTTAGCAGCCTTCTTGATGCGTGCAAATTCATCTTTGTCATAATCAACTGGCAAGTTAAGCCAACCAAGGAAATCGCTACCAGCACCAGTACCATCGCGGAGTTCAGTGTTAGCAGCATTTACCATAGCTTGCATTTCGCTCAATTCGTTTTCGTGAACAAATGGAGCTAATTTACTACTATCAAAATTAATTAAACTCATAAATCTGCTTCCTAACTAGATAAAATATTTATTTCACAAGACCTATTTTAGCAATTTTATTAAATAAATACCAGTATTAATACAATTTAAAAATTTCGCTTAATTCTTTTGAACATCATAAAGAAAACGTAACCAATTATACAACCACAGGTATTAAAAAATACATCATCAATATCACTAACTCCAGTTGCTAGTAAAAATTGCATAACTTCAATACATATTGAAAATAGCATCCCCACCAAAGTTACTTTCCAAAAACTTTGCCTTTTTGAAAAAACAATAGGTGCTAAAAATCCAATTGGTACAAAACACAAAACGTTTCCAAATGAATTATAAATAAAATCCACTCTACTTTGTGCATAAATCAACTTCCATGTTTCCTTCATAAAAGTCAAATTAATATCACTCAAAGGTCTTTTTAAATGAAGTTGGATTTGCCAAGGAAAATATGTATCCCTAAAAGTTGTCAGCATTAAAACTAAAATAATATAAAATGCAAAAATCCAAACACTAGCTTCAGATTTTATCGATCGTCTGCGACGAACGCAAAGTAACCAAATTAACCTAATTACAACAAAAATCAAAAAATAAAAAACAGTCTTATCTAACGCAACTAGAGATAATTTAATCAATGGAAAATGATTTATTCTAGTTGCGTATAGTTTAACCAATAAATTATACAGCGGTCCAAAAAATACCATAATAAATCCCTTAAATTTTTTAAAATCCAACTTAAATTATACTCAATTTTTGACTAAAAATTATTAAAAAACTACTAACTCTCATTAAAAGATTGTCTATTTTTTTCATAACCATTAAAATGAAGAAGTCAATAATAAGGAGAAAATATGAAAAAAACACTACTCAAATTCATTCAAACCCGTACTGGATTTTTTACATTACTGGTAGTTTTATTTTGGATCAAGTATATTTTTGCAGCTTATGTTGACTTCAACTTAGGCATTAGTGATCCGTACCAGCATATAATTATGTGGACAAGTCCAATCGGCACTGCAATTTTATTAATTGGCATTGGCTTCTATTTTCCTCGTCCACTAGTATCATATATTGCGATGCTGATAATGGATTTTTTAAATACTGTCCTTTTATTTGCTAATATTTTATATTATCGACAGTTTTCCGATTTTATCACAATGAAAACTATAACTAACGCAAGTAAGGTAGCTCCTGGCTTAGGTAAAAGTGCGGTCAGTCTTCTTCATCCTAGTGATATTTTTATATGGTTAGATTTAATTATAATAATCACTTTACTGATTATGAAAAAAATTAAAATTGATTCTAAATCATATGGTCTTTCAACACCATTTGCAATTACATCATTTGGGGCTTTCATGTTAACTTTAAACATGTTCTTGGCTGAATCTTCAAGACCACGCTTATTAAGGAATACTTTTGACCGTTCTTACGTTGTTAAATACCTTGGTTTGGATACTTATACCGTTTATGATGGAATCAAAAATGCACAAACAGTACAAGTTAACAAAAATGCAAATTCATCTGACCTAAACAAAATTATTAAATACACTAAAAAACATCATGCTTTAGCAGGTACAAGCTTTGGTAAAGAAAAAGGAAAAAATGTTGTCATTATCCACCTTGAAAGTTTCCAGCAATTTTTAATAAATTTAAAAATTAACGGCAAAGAGGTTACTCCCTTTTTAAATTCAATTTACAAAAATCCTCATACCATTAGCTTTAAAAATTTCTACCATCAAGTAGGTTTAGGTCGTACAAGTGATGCAGAAACCATGCTTGAGACAAGTACTTATGGAATTGCTGATGGTTCGCTCTTTACTTCTCTTGGTTCTGAAAACACTTTTCAAGCAGCTCCTCAAATTTTGCACCAAGATGGCTATACTTCAGCTGTTTTTCATGGAAATGTAGGAACTTTTTGGAATCGTAATGAAGTCTATAAAAATTTTGGTTATAACTACTTTTTTGACCAAAACTATTTCAGTAACAAAACTAATGATAAAATTGGTTACGGCTTAAAAGATAAATTACTTTTTTCTGAAAGTGTTAAGTATTTAGAACAAATGCAACAGCCTTTTTATGCTAAATACATTACCGTTACTAACCATATTCCTTTTTCAATGGATAAAGAAGACTTAGACCCCAAGTTTAAAACAACTAATACTAGAGACGAAACTATTAACAATTATTTTGAGACAGCTCATTATTTAGATCAAGCAGTCCAAGAATTCTTTAATTACTTAAAAGCTTCTAATTTATACAAAAATACTATGATTGTCATTTATGGGGATCATTACGGCTTATCTAACAGTGAAAATGAAACTTTAGCACCTATCATTGGTGAAAGTTCTGATACTTGGAATAGTTTTAATAATGTACAAATGCAACGCGTTCCTTTCATGATTCATTCTGCTAATTTAAAAGGAGAAATTAAAGACGAAGTTGGGGGTGAAATAGACGTTTTACCTACTTTACTTCACTTATTAGGCATTAAGAATCAAAATTATATCCAATTTGGCAGCGATATGCTTTCTCCTAAATACAAGGATTGGATTGTGTTTAGAAATGGAACAATTGTTAGTGGTAAATATGTCATCATTGGAAATAAAGGCATTAAAGGGATTGTTTATGACCGTAAAAGTGGTAAACAAATTATAAACTTTACTCCACAAGAAAAGCGAGAAATTGCTGCTCTAGCAAAAAAGGCAAAACAATCACTTAAGTATTCAGATTTATTAAACAACCATAATTTACTTAGATTTTATACTCCAATTGGTTTCAAACCAGTTGATCCAACACAGTTTGACTATTTAACAAATTTCGAACAAATGACTAAGCTAAGACAGCAATTAAAAGAAAAGTCTACTTCACTTTATTCTCAGCATCATGGTTCTACTACTAATCTTTATAAAACTGATGCAGTGGAACTACATGGTCGCCAAAAAGAAATTACTGAAGTACCAAACAATGTCAAAAATAACAGTCTTACTAACAAATCAACATCTCAAAAAGAAACCAAGAATAAAGAAAAATAAGAGGTAGGGAATTATTCCTAACCTCTTATTTTTTTGAATAACCTTTATCATAAATAATTACAGTAAAAATGGAACCTTTATTTGGTTGAGATTCTACAGAAATTTTTCCACCATGTTGTTTAACAAGTGAGGAAACAATTGCTAACCCCAATCCTGATTCACCAGTTCCTAAGCGAGCTCGTGAAGGATCAGCTTTGAAAAATCGTTCAAAGATATACTTCATTTGATTTTCGTTCATACCAATTCCATTATCTTTAATTTGAATTTGAACACCATGATCAATTCTGCGACCAAGAAGCTGAATTTTACCATTATGGGTAAATTGAATTGCATTTTGCGTTAAGTTTACTACAATTTGAGTAAATCGATCTCTGTCTGCATAAATTGGTAAATTCTCAGGGCATTCTACAATCACTTCATCATTTGCTTTTTTAGCATTTTGTTGCAACTGAGTTTGGACATCATGCAATACATCTGCCGCATTAAATTCGCTTTTATACAACGTAATCTGATTACTACGAATTTTTTCATAATCAAGATTTTCGTTAACTAATCTAATTAAACGTCTAGTTTCATGCCTCATTAAAGATATTGATTGTGGTTTAGATTCTTCTGGAATTGCATCATATTGTAATCCTTCAAGAATACCATTGATCGTAGTTAAAGGAGTTCTCATTTCATGAGCAACATCTGCCATAAACTGGTCGCGCCTTTTTTCTTGAGCTTCAATTTCTTCATTGGATTCTTTTAGAGCTTTAACCATTTGATTAAAATTACCAGCTAATTGATCAATCTCATCACTATTTTTATGTTCAAGATGAACATCAAAATCTCCTGCTTCAACTTTTTTAGTAGCCCTAGATAAACGCTTAATCTTTGCAGTTGAATAATAAGAAATAATCAAGCTTAACACTAACCCAACGACTAAAGTTACTATTAAAGCATTTATCAAATTTCTTTTAGCCATGATAATAGGTCTTTCAACATTTTTAACTCTGGATCCAAGCCAAATAATACCAACTAGCTTTTTACCATTCATCCACGGCATCAACACTCCAGTATAAGCATCTTTAGTTTTACCGATATAAGAGCGACCAACATTATTATTTTTAATACGAATTTCTTGTCCTTTACTTAAAGTCGCAAAAACTTTTTTGGATAACTTTAATTGATTAGGAACTTTAGGATAAATTTGTTCATTTCGATCATTAAAAATTCTAAATTGCATATCATCGCCTTGCAGAACAAACTGCAATTGAGCTAAAAACTTATCACTTAAAATAGCTGTTCCATTTTCTCCTTCGTTAATTGCGAGTTGTCCTAAGGAATTAGCATAATTTTCCATCCGCTGATAATTTTGTGAATAAGCTTGATTTTTAGCATAATCAATTTCTGCATATCCAATAATCGAAATAGTAGTAATAATAATTATTAAAAATCCGAGCATGTGTTGATAAATTAACTTCATTATTCAACCTTTGAATCGTCAAACTTATAACCTATTCCCCAAACTGTCTGAATAACTTGAGGACCTACTTTTTCTAATTTTTGACGTAATTTTTTAATATGAGCATCAACAGTACGCTCTTCGCCATAGTATTCATATCCCCACACAAGCTCTAATAACTGCTCTCTTGAAAAAACTTGCTTAGGCTTTTGTGCTAGCGTAAAAAGTAAATCAAACTCTTTCGGGGTTAAATTTTTAACTGCTTGTCCATCAAAGCTAACTTCACGTCTAGCAGTAGAGATTTTTAAATGAACAGTTTGAATATCATAGTTTTGTACCGCTTTTTCTTCTGCAGGCTTAGAATCATCCATCATTACCCGACGATGTAAAGCTTTGATTCGCGCAATTAAAGCAATCGGACTAAAAGGTTTAGTTACATAATCATCTGCTCCAACTCCTAAGCCTAATACTTGATCTGATTCACTTCCACGAGCTGTAAGCATAATAATTGGTACTGTAGGCGAAATTGCTCGAACTTCTTTAGCAACCTGGATACCATCTTTTTTGGGCAAATTAAGATCCAGCGTAATTAAATCATAACTAGCTGGATCTTGTTCAAATTTATTAACAGCTTCTTCACCATCGACTGCAACAATTTGTTCCCAACCTTCTTTTTTGAAAAACATTCCCATCATTTCTGCAACTGACTTATCATCTTCAACCATTAAAATTTTTAAACTCATATCAATCCTTAAATCCTTTTGTTCTCTTCTTTTTGATTTTATCAGGATCAACATAATCTCTTGGAAGCTGATCACGCTTTTGCAAAAACGATTTTAAACTTTTTTCAGTCCAAATAATTGGAAACAAAATAAACAAATAAAAAGTTAACAGCCATAAAAGAAAGTAGCGATCCCAATTTAAAAAATGAATTATCATACCTAATACTACCTGAATTATTCCAAATAGTAAAAGCCAATAGCTGGCTATTTTTTGAGCATATTTAAAACTATCCTGATTTACTTGAGCTAAATATGATAGATATCCATAAAGTCGGTTGGGCTTTTTTGCTGGGCTTATTATCCAAATAATTCCTACTGCTATCATTACACAGCCACATGCAATATATATCATGCAATCGCCACTTTCTTTTTGAAAATTTTACTTCTACTCTTTACCTGGAGCAGACATAACAATTCTCATTTTACCAGTGAAAGTGAAATTCTTCATCTCATTTGGAATAATTAAATTATCTCCCAATTTTAAGTTCCATTTTTGACCATTAGCTTCAATTTCACCGCCACCGTCAATTACTGAAACTAATAAATAAGGATGGTCATTAAGAGTCGTTTTCCAAGTTCCATCTAAATCAATTTGCCACAAATAAAAATGTGGGGAAACTGGAGGTTCAACTAAAGTTTTAATTTCTGCATCTTGAACTTTCTCAGTATGAACATTTAATTTAGGATCTTTATGTGGAACTGTTGTTACGTCGATTGACTTTTGAGTATGAAGTTCCCGTTTTTTTCCAGTCTTTTTGTCAACTCGATCATAATCATAAAGACGATAAGTAACATCACTTGATTGTTGAGTTTCAATAACTAAACTTCCCTTAGTTAAAGCATGAATCGTTCCGGCTGGTACATAGAAAAAGTCGCCTTTTTTAATAGGAACTTTACGCAACAGTTTATCCCACTGACCCTTTTTTATCATTTCAGAAAGTTCTTCTTTACTTTTGGCATGATGACCATAAATTAAATATGCACCAGGATCTGCTTGCAATACATACCAGCTTTCAGTTTTACCTGAATCATTTTCAACTTTATTAGCATAATCATCATCAGGGTGAACTTGAACTGATAGATTATCATTAGCATCTAAGAACTTTACAAGTAATGGAAACTCTTTTGATTTAGGATTACCAAACAACTCTGGATGTTCATGATAAACTTCCCTTAAGCTCTTACCTTTAAGAGGACCTGAAGTTACAGTTGAAGCATCATCTTTATATCCTGAAATAATCCAAGCTTCACCAACTTTTCCCTCTGGAATATCATAATGAAAAATTGTATCTAATTTACGTCCGCCCCAAATTTTTGGTCTAAAATATGGCGTTAAGAAAATTGGTTCCATTTAAAATCACCTCATAGAAAGTATATACTTTTTTGACGGATAAATGAAACCACTTTCTTTAAATTTATGATAATTTTTGAAATTTCTTAATTCCAATAATTAATCTAGCTATACCGTCCTCAACTAATTTCATAGGACAAGCCAAATTTATTCTAATAAAACTAGAACCGTTCCCACGATAAATATTTCCAGCTGAAATTATTAGTCCAGTTTCTTTCTTAAGATATTGAACTAATTCCTGACTATTATTAGTAATTTTATTGATATCTAACCACATCAAATAGGTAGCTGTAGAAGGAATAATATTTATTTCTGGTAAATTAGCATTGATTTTTTCTTCTGCATATGCAAAATTTTTTTGCAATTGAAGCTTAAGCTCCATCAACCATTCATGTCCTTTTTCATATGCTGCAATTGTTGCCGGAATAGCCAAAAGATTTGGTTCAGCAACTTCATCACTATTCAATCCACGGTTAATTATATTGCGTAAATTCTCACCAGGAATGATTGCTGTTGCTGCATGAAGAGCTGCCACATTAAAAGTTTTACTTGGAGAAATCAAAGAAACAACATTATTTTGAGCCTCACCGCTTACACTGTAAGCTGGTGTGTAGTCAATACCCTCTCTAACCAAATCACCATGAATTTCATCAGATAATAATACAACATGATGCTTATAACATAATTGTGCAATCTTTTGCACTTCATCTTTTGTCCAAACCTTTCCAATTGGATTATGAGGATTACAAAATATCATCAATGTTGTCAATGGATCTGCCAATTTTTCTTCTAAGTCTTGCCAATTTATTTGATAATTTTTCCCATTAAAAATAAGGTCATTAGATAAAACATGACGGCCATTATTTTCAATAGAATTATAAAAGATATTATAAACAGGTTCTTGAACTAATACATTATCACCAATATGAGATACTCGGCGTACAATTGATGAAATTGCAGGTATTACTCCAGTTGTAAAAATTAGCCAATCTTTTTTAGCAATTTTACCATGTTCACATTTTTGCCAATCAATTACAGCTTTAAAATAATCATCTCTTGGCCACTCATATCCAAATGCACCTACTTGTATTTTCTTTTCCATTGCTTCAATAATTTCTGGTGCAACTTTAAAGTCCATATCGGCAATCCACATTGGAAGTTCACCAGTTTTTACATTCCATTTAACAGAATCAACATTATGTCTATCAGGTACTGTTTCAAAATCATATTTCATTTTATTAGTCCTTTGCTATTTGATTCGTATCAGATTTTTCAATTTTCATTTCTACCATATCACAATTTATATTAGTATACTCAGGATTAATCTTATCTGGATCCATAATCAACTTATTAATCTTGGGAGCAGTAATATTTCCAGAGATTGGATTTTTCACACTATCAATTTTAGTAGTAATTTTTGCATTAACATCAGAAACATATTCAAAAACTAAGTCTGAATGAATTAACTTACAATTCTCCATTTCTAAATGCTTAATATAATTAAGCCCCTGGTCACTTTCTATAATGCAGTTAACCAATTTTAAATTCTTAGTATTCCAAGCTAAATATTCACCATCAAGAGTTGAATCATAAATTGTTACATTTTCGCAATTCCAAAATGCATCTTTAGAAACAAAATTTGAATTATGAACTTCGATATTTTTACCACCATCAAAACAATAATTACCAATAATCGAAACATTATCTAAATAAATATTTTCACTATCTTTACCAAAATAATCTCCATTAATTTGGGTATTAGTTATATTTATATCTTTACAAGTCCACATTGTTTCTTCAGCATTAGAAAAATGTACATTATCTAAATTGATTTTTTCAGCTCTTCTAAATAATTTTGGAGCTTGCAAAGCCGAATCTTTAATTGAAATATTTTTTGTGTACCAAATGCCACTACGTGCCATCGTTTCAAAAATTGTATTTTCAACTTTTACATTTTCATCGTACCAAAGAGGATACTTCCATTTAAATATTGAGTTTTTAATATTAATATTTTTTGCTTCTTTAAGTGGTGACTCTCCAGTCCCAAATGTTATTTCATTAAGATTTGCATCTTTTAATCCATATAAAATTCTTTCGCCTTCAAAAAATTTATCTTCATAATTTTGCATAAAAAACTCCTTACTAAACTAACAGTTATATTTAGTATAGGAGCTTTATGTGTCAATATCTAATATTTATACTTAATATGAAATAATAACTTTTAGTTATAATTGCTAAAATCCAATTATGATAGTTACTTTCTATATTGACTCCTTCTTGAGCTAAATTTTAAAAAGCCACATTCAACCACAGAAGCAAAAAAGCCTTTAGTATCAATACTTTAGAAGCACTTAATACTAAAGACTTTCTTAAAAATGGAGATGAGGGGAATTGAACCCCTGTCCAAACGCATCTCGTCACTGACCTCTACGATCATAGTTATATTATTTGAACTTCACTAATTCACAACGCCATATAACAGGGCTAATATGAATTAGCTAACCTGTTAAGACTCTTTCTAACTATTCAGGTGAGGTAGTTAAACGTAACTCGCTAATGTTGATACCAATAGTTAATCACGAGTAAACCAACTAAAGGCAACACAGGCGCCTAATTAGGCAGCTACTGCGTAAGAATTACTGTTTTTTGCAGTTAAATTTATAAGTGACGTTTTTACGTAGACGTGACCTACGAATCGCAGTCAATGCGAGTCTACGCCTGTCGAATCCCAAAACATCCCCTTGAGACTTTTCTATTATAGCATAGACTGCATTAAATGCGAAATACTTTGTTCCTTTATTCCAAATGAGCCAATCTTACAACATCACGTTCAATCATTAACTCTTCATTAGTTGGAACAATCATTACACGAATCTTAGAATCTGGTTTAGTTATTGTCTTTTCACCATTAGTTTCATTTTCTTCGAGATCAGGTACTACTCCAAATATACCCAATTGTTCCATCACCATTTTACGGATGTGCTGATCATGTTCACCAATACCTGCAGTAAAAATAATTGCATCAGCACCATTCATTTCAGTAATGTAAGCACCGATATAGCGAACAACACGATTAACAAAAATTTCACGTGCTAAAATTGCACGCTTATCTTTATTCTTTTCTAAATCACGCATATCAGGTGAAATTCCAGAAATACCAAGAAGTCCTGATTTATTATTCAAAATGCTGATCATATCATCAATAGAAATATTTTCTTTATCCATTACAAACCTTAAAAGTGATGGATCAACATCTCCTGAACGTGTACTCATTGTAATACCTGCGAGTGGACTAAAACCCATCGAAGTATCATAAGATTTACCATTTTTTACAGCAGTAATTGAAGCTCCTGAACCCAAATGGCAAACAATAAGATTTAAATCTTCAAGTTTCTTGTTTAATAATTCTGCGGTTCTTTCTGAAACATAACGAACAGAAGTACCATGAGCACCATATTTACGAGTACGATATTTTTCATACCATTCGTAAGGTACAGAATACATATAATGAACTGGATCTAAAGTTTGGTGGAATGATGTATCAAACACACCAACTTCTGGAACACCTGGTAACAACTTCATAAACGCTTCAATACCTTTACCCTCAGCTGGATTATGAAGTGGCGCATAATCAGTCAAGTCAAATATTTTTTGTAAATTATCTTTATTGATAATTGCAGAATCTTTAAAATATTCCCCACCTGCAACAATACGGTGACCTACACCTACAATTTCATCAAGATTTTTAATAACATCATATTTCTTTAAAGCTTCCAATAATAAACTAACAGCTTTTTCTTGATTTGGAATTGCTACTTCTTCAATATGCTTATCACCATTTGCTAATTTAATTTCAAATGATGACCCATCAAGACCTACACGGTCAGCTATTCCTTCAGCTAGTACTTTTTCATCAGGCAGTGAAAAAATTTTATATTTAAATGATGAACTACCTGAATTAATTGCTAAAACTTTATCCATAAGACAAAATCCTCCACATAAATTGTTGATTGTTTTTAACAAACTAATGAATAGTCTTAGTATACCACTCGTTTAGCTTAACATTAAACTTTACAAGCGCATCTTGACCCTTTAATGAGTCTAATTTTGTAAGCAAAACCTCACTGCTGGTAGCGTTTTCACCATGATTTTGGAAAACTAAAATAGATTTTTGATTAAATTTATTTTGGAACATATTATCTGGTAATTCGACGATAGCTTTTAAGTAAACCTTCTTCGTAAGCCATGGCATAAAATCTGCCCCAACCTTTCCAGATAAAATTGATTTAGGAACTACTAAAAATGCGTAACCTGCAGGTTTTAAATTCTTAATAATTTGTTCAATCAAAAGCAAATGAGCAAAAGAGTGTCCCTTTTCTGCTTTTGTAGCAAAATTCTTAGCATTTTCATCAATCGGATAATATCCAATTGGCAAATCACTCACTACTGCATCAGGACTAGAAATCATCCAAGGCATCAATGCATCTTGGCAGAATAAATCGATATCAATATTATTCAAATGAGCTGCAACATCTGCTAAGTTTAACATTTCTTCATCATTATCAATTCCAATCAACTTGTATTTATCTTTGGAATGATTTTCAGCTTTTAATTGATTGATAACTGCATAAAATAAATTACCTGTTCCAATTGTTGGATCAACAATTTCAAGAGTTTGATTTTTGGGCAAAAGTTTTTGCATAATTAATGCAACTACAGTAGAAATAATTGGTGGAGTTGGCATTTGGTTTGCATCTCTACCATCATCGTTAATTGCCTTCAAAGTTAAGTAAGTAAATACTTGCACTTTGATTTTTTGTGGAAGATTATCATAATCTAACTTTTCATACATCTTACTTAATTTAGCAACTGTTTCTTTATCAGGAGCTCCCATTTCAACTTTGATTTTTCCATTTTCAAGATTATCAAAAGTTTCAACTAAAGCTTCTGCAAAAGAAACATTTAAACTTTCTTGTAAAGTTTGTACACAAGCTAAAAACTGATTAAATATTTTTTCAAATTTTTCAATATTTTTCATAGTTCACCCTTCTTTTTGTCTTACTAACAATTTTAAAGAAAGGTAACAAATGGTGCAAGAAAATCAATTTGAGTTTAAATAATCAATAATCATAATATTGTTTTCCATACTATCATGAAAAATTTGTCGATATAATGCTAAAAACAATAAACATGTTGTTAATACTAATACGCTACTTAGAAGTGCGCTTGCTTTTAGAAAGTTTATTTTCTTGATTTTTATCTTCTTTAGATTTATTTTTTTCATTTTTATCTTCTTTTGGTCGAGGATCCAGCTTGAAATATAATTCAGACTTGCGATTATCTTTTTCAATTACAGTTATTTTTATTTGGCCATCTTTAGTAGAAAAACCTGCATAATGAACATTTAAAAGCAAAGGCATATGACCACCTTCATCAGTAGTCGAGCGAATCATATGCTTATATTTTTCTAAAATATATGTTTTTTCAGTTTTCTTTTTCCCGCTGCCTTTTACTTTAACAAATTTTGTTTTAAATGAATTCGAAGATTCTGGTAAAGTATAAACAATCCCACCATCTTCATGCAAAAAACGATTGAACTGAACATAAGCAAAAGCAATATCATTGGTACGATGATTTGATTTATTTGCAGTTTTTAAATTCGTTAATAAATTTTGTAAAATTAGAATTACTAAGGTTGATACAAAAATTGAAAAAATCACTTCTGCGATAGTAAAGCCATTATTTTTCAATTTTATAATTTTCTTTTGTCTGTGAGTCATAAACATAGTTTTTACCTACTATTTTATAAATTCGATCATGAACCATAACTTCTTTCAAACTATTCTCTTTCATCACATGCCATGCATATGCTTGATCAGTTTTTAATTCTAAAGTTTGTTCAGTTTTATGCATCCCGCCTAAAGTAAGAGCCATAATCATAACCCCAAAAATTGCGATTGTTAAGCCAATTAAGCTTTCTGCAACTAAAAATCCTTTTTGCTTACTCATCAATTGCTCTTCCCCACATCATTTGCAACTTTAATTTTTTACTATCTTTTTTATTATAAATATTAATAGTTCTTGGACTCAAAGAGCCTTTATTTGAAATTTGAAAATTTATTGGAGAGGACAATTTTACTCGTTTATCAATCTTTAAACGTCTATTATACTTACTGCTTTTAAAACTCAAAAAAGAACTCGATTCCATATACATCACTGTAATTTGATCATGCTTTACTATAGCTACTCTAGCAGCTTGCTCAATCGCAGTTTTAACTTGTTTTTCAGTATTAACAAGCACAAGCTGATTTTCATAACTTTCCATTTTTAAACTACCAATAAAAATCAGCATACAAGAAATAGCCAGTGTAATAACAGTTTCTAAAACAGTAAATGCATCCAGTTTATTTTGCTGCATCTTTAGCTACAACGGCGCCATCTTTATCAAATGAATATTTTTCTGATTTCTTTAATTGATCTTTGGTCAAGTAACCATCTTTTTCCATAGATTCAAAAGAAATAGGTTTATTATCATCTATCTTCTTTTCATCGCGATATAGTTCTACTTGCGTTTGCAAAGTTGACCTAAATGCATCAGAAGTTCTATTTTCCGCATTTCCTTTTTGTCTCATCAAATTAGGAGCAATAATCAATACTAAAAGTACAATAATTGCTATAACTACTACCATTTCAATCAAAGTAAAACCTTGTTGCTTACGACTCTTTGCTAAAATATTTAACAAATATTTCTTCATTTTATTCTTCATGCTTTTCTCCTTTTACTTAACTTATATTCCTTGCATCATTGTATACATCGGCAAAAGCAATTTCATATACATTGCAATAATACAAATTCCAATTAGTACAAAACACACAGGTTGAACATTAACCACTAACTTTTCAATTTTTCCCGTTAATTCACTAAATAGACTTCTTCCTAAAATCAAGCATCGGCTACTTAAACTTTTTCTTTTGGAACCCGTTTTTAACAAAATCAACAATGTATCAGGTAAAAATTCTTCATTTTCAATTATTTTATTCAAATTTTCTCCATTAGCTAATTTTTGACCAATTTTTTCACCTAAATGCTGCTGAAGTGAGCCTTTAGTTTGCTGAGAGGCATATTCACACATTTTTTGTAAAGAGAATCCACTCGCCAAAAGCAGACCAATATCATAGACCAGAAGATAATTGATATATGTCTTAATTGTAGAGCCCAAAATTGGTACTTTGCTCAACTTTTTAAGAGATTGATAGTCCTGTTTAGCCAACAAATTTAAAACTCTTGAAAAATAGTAAATAAATACTAAAGCAAATAGAATCAACCCAATTAATATAAAATCTCCCATATGTTCTCCCGAATCAGAAAACTGTGCTGAAATAAAAGTTTGCATAAAAGCTAATAACAGCACCATCATAATCGCTAAAACAAATGGATAGGAAAGTTCTGCCTTTAATTTTTTGATTTGTTCATTTTTTAATCTTGTTAAAGTAGCTAATTGGTCTAAACATTCAACAAGATTTCCTTGTTGCATTGCTAAATTAATTTGAGTTACTGTAGTTTTTGAAAAACCCAGTTTTAAAAGTTGGTGAGAAAACTTAGCACCATTTTTCATTGCTTTATCTAAATTTTCCATCATTTTCTTTCTCTTAGGCCATAAAACAGGCATAAGTTCAATGCTACTATTAAGTGAAAAACCATTAGATAAACTATGTTTAAGATAATCTAAAAATTCTAATTGCTCATCATTTTTCAACTTATCCTTCTTGATAGAGTTGATACGTTTCATTGCTGATTTGACCTCCTTTCTTCAATAAATTCAAATTTTCTTGCCAGCTTATAAAATCCGACCGAACTTTACTTTTAATCGCTGCAGCCAAATTTTCTCCAGTTGCAATATCAAGCAAACAGGCTAAATTTGATTCAGTTGGTAACAAGCGTTGATACGATACTGCTGTTAAACAATTTGCTAATTCGTCACCGCGAATACCTAATCCTTCTAATCTAGAAATTGTTTGTAAAGTACTTTGAGCATGAACTGTCGCAAACACTAAATGTCCGCTAAGGGCTGCATCTATTGCTATTCGAGCTGTATTAGTATCACGAATCTCTCCAATTATTAAAATATCCGGTCGATGTCGAAGAGCTGCCTTAAGCAAATCAAGATATTCTATCCCAGCTTCACTATTAACTTGGGCCTGTAAAAAAGAATCTTCACGGACTTCAACTGGATCTTCAATTGTCATCACTACTTTATTGCGTCCAACTTTTTTAGCTAGTTCATACATAGTGGTAGTTTTTCCAGAACCTGTAGGACCACTAGTTATAATTAATCCTCGTTTTTTTGATAGATTTTCAAGTAATTTTATTTGTTCCTCAAAAAAATAGTTACTGTTTTCAATTTGATAAATTATTCTAACCACTAAAGATTCTCTATCTGCAAAATCTCCTAAGCTAGACAATCTTAAATAGTATTTCGTACCTTGGTAATCATACTCAATTGCTCCAACTTGCGGGCGTCTATGTTCAGAAATATCCATTTGCGCTGCATATTTCAAAAAATTAATAATTTCCAAACCTTGTTTTTCACTATGTTCAGATAATTTTTCAATTCCTGAATTCAAACGCAAATTAATCTGTACACTTTCTTTAATTAAAAAGAAAATATCACTAGCTTTTTTTAGAATTGCTTTTTCCAGTAGTTTATCAACAATTTCTCGTGTTTCCATGAAAAAATCCTCCTTCTTGACTGCTCAATTAATAAGTACGTCAAAAAAGAGGATTTTGTTTTTTAAATAAAAAAAATCACTTAGCAAAAATACTAAATGACTTTTTTATCTAATTAATCTTCATCTGCAGCAGCAGTATAAACATTTTGTACATCATCATCGTCTTCTAATTGTTCAACTAGATGTTCAAATTGTTCCTTCTTATCTGCAGGAACTGGAGTAGTGTTTTGTGGAATCATAGTTAATTCCGCATTTGCAAGCTTGTAACCAGCCTTTTCAAGAGCATCACGAACTTGTGCAAATTGCTTAGGATCTGTATAAATTTCATAAGCATCATCACTAGTTTGTAAGTCGTCACCACCAGCATCCATAACATCAAGTAATACTTGATCTTCATCTGCATCAGTAGTTGAACGGTCAATTACAATGTAACCCTTACGGTCAAACATGTAAGCAACTGAACCAGTAGCACCGAGTGAACCACCATTACGAGTAAAAGCAACACGAACAGCTGAAGCAGTACGGTTCTTGTTATCAGTCAAAGCTTCAACAAATACTGCTACACCACCTGGAGCATAACCTTCATAAGTGATTTCATCATAATGTTCTTCTGAATTACCTTCAGCCTTCTTGATCGCACGTTGGATGTTGTCCTTAGGCATGTTAGCTGCACGGGCCTTATCCATTACCATACGCAAGGTAGGATTCCCTGAAGGGTCAGGACCACCACTCTTTGCAGCCATGTAAATTTCACGAGATAGTTTTTGGAAAACTTTACCTCTCTTAGCGTCTTGCGCATTCTTGCGGCCTTGAATATTGTGCCATTTTGAATGTCCTGACATAAAGGATCCTTCTTTCTTTTATTTATAATCTTTAACGTCTATAATCTTAACTCACACAGCTTGAAAATTCAATGCTATCAATTATTTAACTCAATTTTTTCTGTAATTTATTTTTAATTGCAATAATTACGACACATAAAATAATTGCAGTTAATGCACCTGCTCCATCCAGCATTACATCGTGAACACTTGGAGTTCTATCCCCAGTTAAATACTGATGATATTCATCAAATGCAGCAAAAGCAATTGAACTAAACCAAATAAAGATTGGTGCAAGCCAATTAATTTTAAAAACTCTTCTTAATCCTAAATAACTAAAGAGTCCTAATAAAAAGTAGGAGCAAAAATGTGCTAATTTTCTTACAACAAACTGAGTCATACTTGCAACACCACCATCAAGGTGTGCATTATGCCACTTGCCAGCATATTTAATATTCCAATTACCAACTATTTCTTCAATAAAATGTAAATGAGTATGGATAAATCCTGGCTTCATTTCTTGTTCATGATAGGTCATTGAACTTGAGATGAATAACATCAATAAAACTAAAAAAGCTAAAATTAAACAAACTTTTTCAAATTTAGTAAATTTAAATTTTTCCATCTTAATTTCCTTATCTAAAAATTCTTATGTCCTATCTTAACAATTTTTGAAGTAAGAAAAAACTGCTAGTTATTCACTAGCAGCTTCAAAATTACCAACTTGCTTTCTTTACACCTGGAAGTTGACCCTTATGAGCCAATTCTCTCATACATTCACGGCATAAACCGAATTTACGATAAACTGAATGTGGTCTTCCACAACGTTCACAACGTGTGTATTCACGAGAAGAAAACTTAGCTTCTTGATGATTTTTAATAATTTGTGATGTCTTTGCCATAAAAACTCCTTTTATCTATGCTTTCTAATACGCTCTGGTGCTGGCTTGGGTTGATAAGTTAAGCCAACCAAAGATAATAATATAATTCCAATTGCGATAATTTGACTTGTCATAACAGGGTTACACTCTTTTCTATTCCGATTTTTCTACTTTACTTACTTTTCGTTAATAATTATACCCTCTTACTAAAAATAAGTAAAGCAAAAAGCAGATTTTTTGATTTTTTAATAATAGCAATCGCTTACAAACTGGTAAAAAGCTTCTTCAATCTGTAGAATGTAGTCGTTAAGCTATTTTGGAGAGGAAATTTTACATGAATGTAAAATTCAAAAATAAATCACCTGCAAAAAATCTAGTCAATCATGAAATCGAATACTAGAAAAGGATGTTAAAAAAGTGGACGAAATACAAGAATTAAATCCAGATAAAAAATATATCTCTTGGCAAACCTTGTTCTTGATGGCTCTTTGTACTGTTATCGGAATTGATGACATCATGTACAACTTCCAAAATCAGGGAATGTCAGTTATTTTTTCTTGGGTGGTAATGGTAATTTTTTACGTTATTCCCTATTCATTGATGGTAGGACAACTTGGAAGTGTCTTCAATAAAGAAGGCGGCGGTCTTTCATCATGGGTTAGAGGAACAGACGGAGAGTTTTTGGGATATTTTACTGCTTGGACTTATTGGGCAGCTTCAATTCCATATGCAGTAGATTCAGCAAACGAAATTATTGTTGATGTTGGTTGGGCATTAACTGGATCTGAAAAGTTTCAAGATAAAATGTCAAACACAACTTTTGCAATTTTAACTTTTGCAATGTTTATCATCTTTATTATTGTTGAACACCACTTTTCACGTTCAATGGAACTACTTTCTACTATTGGTGGTGGCTTGATGATGATTATGACAGTTTTACTTGTTATAATGGCCTTTATTGGACTTATTAAATCCGGCGGTCATATGGCAACTCAACCATTTACTTGGAAAACTATGATGCCTAACTTCAATTGGCACTATTTCTCAACCATTGCTATGCTTATTTATGCCATGAATGGTGCTGAATTAGTTGCTCCATATGTTACCCAAATGAAGAAGCCACAATATGACTTCCCTAAAGCAATGATTGCATTAGCTGCAATGACTGGCTTTCTTACTATTTTGGGATCATTTTCACTTGGAATTTACTTTAATGCCTACCACATCCCAAATGACTTAAAGATGAACGGTGCTTATTATGTCTTTGATATGATTGGCCACCAATATGGTATGGGCAAAGGTCTTCTTTACTTTTGGGCTTGGACTTCCGTATTCTTTAATTGTGCACTTTTAGCAGTTTTGCTTGATGCAATGACCAGAATGCTCATTTCTGATACCGGCGATCGTTACATGCCTAAGTTTTTACGTAAAAAGGATAAAAATGGTCTACCAATTAATGGTTATATTCTAACTGTATCACTTTCTTCATTTATCATGATTTTAGGTATTTTCTTACCTGACATGAATGATATTTTTAACTGGTTATTAAACTTAAATGGAATTGTATCACCTGGTGTAACTTGCTGGATTTTCTACTCATTTATGAGAATTAGAAAGAATTCTAAAAAGTTCCCAAGTAAATATGTCTTCATTAAAAATGACAAACTCGCTTGGAGTGTTGGACTGTTCCTTTTGTTAGTAACCGCAATTGCAACTATCATGGGAATTACACCACAAGATGTACCACAAGGGTCATCAATATGGTGGTATGAATTAATTATCAACATTGTTGCTGTAATTGTCTTAATTGGTCTTGGTGCAATTCTACCAGGAATTAGAAAACGTGAAATTGAATACGGAATTGCTTTTGACAAACCTCAATGGATTTCAATGATTTCACTAATCGTTATTGCAATAATTTTTGGTGTATATCTTGGAGGAACTAAGATGGCACTCCGTGGACTTTACATCATAATTGAAGGAATTATCGCTTTACTTATCGTCTGGCTTATTGGTCGCAGAAAACCAAACCTAGCAGATGGCTTCAAAGCTGAAGAAGAATAAACAAAAAAACTAAGGATTATATCCTTAGTTTTTTTGTTAAAAGTGTAAATTAAATAAACTAATTATTACAAAAGTCATTCCACTTGCAATAACTGGACCTGCCGCAATTCCTTTAAATGCTACTACTCCAATAATTGTCCCTAAAACTAAAGCAACAGTTACTTGCGGAACTGCAGCTAATTGATCTACACCATAGCGTGATAAAATAGCCACTGCAATTCCAGCTGCTACCGCAATCCAACCTGCAGGAGTCTTAAAAGTTTGAAATAAATCTTTAAATCCAATTTGTCCAGTAGCTATTGGAATTAAAATTGCAACCGAAATTACTGTAACACCCCAATTAATTCCTTTTGACTGTATAACAGGTAACCATTTTGTAGTAAAAGGCAATAATTTCAAAAGCATCACTACTCCTGTTGCAATAATTAATGAAGTATTTTTTCCAACTAAAGCCACCGCTAAAACTAATGCTAAAAATAACCAGCTCTCCATTTCATCCCTCCATTCATAAGTATTTCTTTCATTACGTTACCTGATTTTTTAATTTTCATCAAGAATGAATATTATTCAGGAAAATTTAAAGCGCTTACTGTATAATATAATTATTATCTTTATTTGAGGAGGAAATTATGACTAAAATTCCATTTAAAGCCGTTGCAGTAGACATGGATGGCACATTCATGAATGATGATTTAACTTATGATCACGAGCGCTTTGATAAAGTTTTAACTAGATTAAGAAAACATGGAGTACATTTTATTGTTTCAAGTGGTCGACCTTTATCTAGACTTAAACGTGATTTTGCTGAATTTCTTGATAGGATTGATATTGTAGCAGAAAACGGCGCCATACTTGTTCAAGATAATAACATTATTTCTAGCCACTATCTCACTCCAAAAACTGGCAGAGAGCTAATTAATTTCGTTCAAACCCACTATCCTCAAGCCTATATTTGTGTAAGCGGAAAAGAGGGTTCATATTACCTTAATTCATATCCTACAGCTTTTAAAAAGTTAATGAACTTTTATTATCCAGATAATATTGGTCTTAACAGTTTCGATGAAATTCCTACTAATGAACGTGTTATTAAATTAACACTTAATGTAGATGCTAAGCTTGCTAATGAACTTGAAAATAAATTTAATCATGAACATACTGAAAGAATCCATTGCACAACAAGTGGTTTTGATGATATTGATGTAGTTCCTTATGGCGTTAATAAGGCTCAAGCCATAAAATATTTTTTACGTTACTTCAAATTAGATCCAAGTCAATTAATTGCATTTGGAGATGGATTAAATGATAAGGAAATGTTAGAACTAGCTGGATACAGTTATGCTATGGCAAACGGTAATCCTGAAATTATTAAACTCGCAAAATATACTGCTCCTAGCAATAATGATAGCGGAGTTTTACAAGTATTAGAACATTACTTAGATGAAGCTGAAAAAAATTAATCAAATAAAAACGCCTGAGAAAATCTATTCTCAAGCGTTTTTTCTATTCAATTGTAACTTCATTTGCAACATCAGTGTCAAAAAATTCAGCAACTTCATGTACATCCATACCTTGACCTAATGCCCACATAAGCTTAGTAATTGCACTTTCTGATGTCATATCTCTTGCACTAATCGCACCTTCTAAAAGTGCCAATCTTCCAACTTCATATTTAGTTAAATCACTACGCTCATATAAACATTGACTACTTGCAATTACAGGAATTCCTCGACGAATTAATTTACCAATTGCGGCAACAGTATTTCGGCGAATATAATTCATTCCACCTAATCCATATCCCTCAATTACAATTCCCTTACATCCACTATCAGCCATTGCAAATAATAATTTAGGATCAAAACCTGGAAATAGTTTAACCAAAGATACTCGTGAATCAATATCTGTATTCAAAATACATGGTTGTTTATCTTTTTTATGATTTTGATTATTAAAAATCAATCCATCTGATGTAACTCTAGCAACTGGAGGAACATTTACACTTTCAAAAGCATTAAAATTGGTCGTCCGTACTTTAACTGTTCTACATCCAAGCATAATTTTACGATCAAAAGCTAAGTATATTCCCGGCTGGCAACTTGCAGCTGCGGCAAAAGCTAAGCGTAAATTATCAGGTGCATCACTAAGAACTACATTAATTGGTACTTGACTCCCTGTTAAAATAACAGGAATTTCAATATTTTGAAGCATAAAAGTCAACATTGATGCTGTATAAGCCATCGTATCTGTACCATGAGATAATACAATACCATCATAATCTTTACGATATTCATAAATCTTTTCTGCAATAAATTTCCATTCTTCTGGTTGCATATTAGAAGAATCTAATTGCAAAATGTCTTTTACATCAATATCATAAGGAATTTCGCCTAATAATTTAAGGAGATCTTCTCCTGATTCTTTAGGAACTAGGCCGGAATCTGATACGACGGAAGCAATTGTTCCACCTGTTGACAGTAGTAATAGTTTCTTCTGCATTGGAAGCGCCTACTTTCATTTTGGGGGGGTGCGAGCCTCTGCTAATGCTTCCCCAACAACTGTTTTTACAGCTTTAGTAAGTATACTAGCAGAAGCAATCCCATCAATTTTTACTGATTGGGCTTTTAAAATCTGTCCCTTAAATTCTTTTTCTAATGCTGGTTCAATCTCACGCTCACCTGGCTGGCTCTTAAGAGCTACATCAACGATTTTTTCATCATCGACAACCACTCTTGCTTCAATATGTGCCAGAGAATCTGTTTTGGCGGAATAAGAACCAGGCATAAACTTAATTTTTTCTGCCATTATATCCTTCTTTTCTTACCCCACTTAAAAATTTTATAAATAATATCAAAAATATTGTAGCAGATTTTATTAAAAAAGTTACTCAAAAATAATATTAGTAATCATTTTGTAATCAATAACAAAATAATTATTTTTCTTTTATTCAGGAGTAATAATACCTACACTTTGTCTACTATACAAAGTTGGATCTTGAACTAAGCACTTTACAAAATCAGCAATTGAAGAAATAGTCACTCCATTAGACGGAACAGTATCACCAATTTCAGTTATTTCATAGTTTACATCTCCCTGAGTATACCATCCAGGACGAACTACAGTATAATTCAAATCGGACTCTTCTACTTCATCTATCATTTCATTGTAAGGAATTGATATTTCAGCATAATCCAAACTATTCTCAAGTTCTTTAGGAGCAGGAATTTCATCAAAAATTCCCATTGAAGTTACAAATATTAACCGCAAAACATTATTCCTGTTCATTGCAGTGATGATATTTTCCACAAATTCATCATCTTCGCCACTAATCGATGCAAATACAACATCTTGTCCTACCATCGCTTGAGCAAGTTCATCTTCATTTTCAGAATTACCCGGAATCTTTTTTTCTCTAGTTTTATCAATATTTAACTCACCTGCATCTTTTGAAAAAAGCGTTAAAGTATCGTCAGTTTCTCTTAATAAAGTCTCTCTAACTGCTTCACCAATCGTGCCTGTCGCACCAATAATTAATACATTTGTCATAATTATCACCTCAATAATTGTCAATCTATTTTCACTTTTATCTTAAGCGAAAAAAATTACAATAACAATTTTCACGACTTAACTTATAATAAAATGTATGGAGGGTTTAATTATGAAGTTTGTTTTAGCACCTGATTCATTTAAAGAAAGCATGACAGCTAAAGAAGTATGTCAGGCGATGGCAACAGGCATTAAGAAAGCGATACCTGATGCAGAAATTATTCAAATTCCTATGGCAGATGGTGGTGAAGGAACGACCACTTCCTTAGTTGATGCAACTAATGGCAAATATATCCAAAAAACAGTAACTGGTCCTCTTAATCAACCAGTCACTGCCACATATGGTATTTTAGGCAACGGTAAGACCGCTATTATTGAAATGGCAGAAGCTAGTGGAATTGGATATTTAAATCAAAATCAAAAAACACCGGCTAATATTTTAACTGCTACAACTTATGGTACAGGTGAACTTATTCTTGATGCATTAAAACAAAATGTAAATAAAATTATCATTGGTTTAGGCGGCAGTGCCACAAATGATGGTGGGAGTGGAATGGCAGAAGCACTTGGTGTTAAATTTTTTGATAAAAATGGAGCTCTAATTTCAAACCTATCCGGAGGTAAGTTAAATAAAATTACAAAAATAGATATTTCTCAACTTGATTCTCGAATCAATGACTGTGAAATAATCTTAGCAAGTGATGTAACTAATCCTTTGATTGGACCAACTGGTGCTTCTTATGTCTTTGGCAAACAAAAAGGCGCAGATGAATCTACACAGAAGTCATTAGACAATAACTTAACCCATTATGCAAAACTTATTAAAAACATATTACATAAAGATATTGCAACTATTTCAGGAAGTGGTGCCGCAGGCGGACTTGGAGGAGGCCTTTTAGCATTTACTAATAGTCAGATTCGTCCAGGTGTAGAAATAGTTGCTCAAGAAACTCATTTAGAAAAAGCTATCAAAAATGCGGACTTCGTCTTCACAGGAGAAGGTGGAACAGACTTTCAAACTCAATATGGTAAAACACCCTATGGTGTAGCAAAAATTGCTCAAAAGTATCATATTCCTGTAATTTCACTTGCTGGTTATCTTGGAAGTGAGATTGAGCAACTTTATCAATATGGTTTTACTGCAATTTTTGGCATTCTAGATAAAGCTTCAAATTTAGAAGAAGCACTTAAAAACGGTCCAGCAAACGTTACTAGGACTACGGAAAACATTACACGCCTAATCTTAGCAAAATAAAAACGGGAACAATTCCCGTTTTTATTTTTTAATTTCTTTTAAAAGTCCTTTGCATCCAGCCATAATTTCACGATATGATTCATCAAAGTCACCAGTATACCAAGGATCATCAATATCATCATTTTTTCCAATAAAGTGCAATAATTTATATTCTTTTCTTTCAGGATCACCACCACTTATTCGGTTCATATCCATAAAATTTTCTTCATCCATACAAATCAGATAATCATACTTATTATAATCATCTTTTGTCATTAAGCTGGCTTGATGAGCAGTATAGGGAATTTGATTTTTATCTAAAACTCTCCTAGTTCTTACATCCATTGGCATTCCAATACCATTATGAATTGCATCACTAGTGGCTGCTTTTGAATCAACTTCAACATCTTTAATATTTTCTTTTAATAATAAATTCTTCATCACAAACTCAGCCATAGGTGATCGACAAATATTTCCATGACAAACAAATAAAATTTTCATGATTCTATTCCTTCACTTGTATCCATATTTTTACTTAAACTTTTTAATAAAATCGGCCAAACAACTGCTACTAAGATTCCTATAATTAATCCTAGCCAAATTCCTTGCGACATATGAACAAAAATTCCATGATAAACTTGTTCCTGCAAAGCATGAGTTGCTTCACCAGTAAAATACCATAAAACTCCAAAAGAACATATTGTAGCAATCAATAATGGAATTGATGCCCAATATTTTCCAAAAATCATTAAAATTCCTACCAAAACATAAATTAAGATTACTATAAAAATCGAATAACGATAAATCGTAATTACATGATAGACTTCTTTAGATTCTTCTTTTAATTGACGGTTAATTTCTTTAACAATGTACTGGTTCACAATTTGGCCTAAGCGATTATTACTGGTTAAGTTAAAATCTTTAGCCGTCAATTCTCCAGTTTCATCATATTTAGTACTTAATTTATATAAATCAGCATATGACAAATCTAAATGATATTTTTTTGGAAAACTTTTTAATAATTCATCTTCAAGTCCTGATACTTCTAAAAAGTTTGTAGCAAGACCTAATTCAGTATTATTAGAATCTTGAACAACTTCACGAACAATATGTTTAGTCATTGCATGCGTATTATTAATTCTCATTTGCACATTGCTAGTTAACATGAGATACGCCGATAAAGCTACCAACAAAAAAGAAACTGCGCGTAAAATAATCATCCATATTTTTCTCATTATAATACACGTCCTAAATAAAATCCCACATAAATTAATATCAATCCTCCAAAGTATGAAGCCAGAGCATACAAAATCAAACCACTATAATTTTTATCATGATACATTCCAACTAATTCTGTATTCAAAGTAGAAAAAGTAGTATAACCACCCATTACTCCAGTCCCAACAAATGCATATATAAAAGGAGAAACTCCATAACCAAATAAAATTCCTAAAATCAAAGTGCCAGTTAGATTAATAACCAAGGTCGCAGTTGGCAAATTAGCATATTTTTGCCCTACTTTTTCCCAATGCTTTTTTCCATAATTAGTAATAAAAAATCTTAACATTGCACCTAAGGAAGCTCCAATTCCTGCAAGCAGTATTTCCATTTTAATCCTCCTTAGTCTTAATTAACATGGCAACAGTTTCACCCATATGACTTCCAATATAAGCAAAAACAAATCCAAATATAATAGAACTAGAATAATAAATTAAAGCAGTTGAAGTTAAATTAGCATCAAGGTTTTTTAAAAATTCCAAATTAAAAGTAGAAAAAGTAGTGAATGCACCAACAAAGCCTGTTCCAATTCCAACACTAAGCCACTCATAAAAATTTTTAAATTCAAAAAATAAATACGTAAAAAATGCCAAAAGGAAACATCCAATGATATTTCCCCAAAAAGTTCCATAAAAATGAAAATTTGTATTTAAACTAGCTCTTGCAATTCCACCAAAAAAAGCAAAAACAGCAATGCTAAGATAATTTTTTATCTGCGATGACACAATACCGCTCTCTTTCTAATTTATAAAATAAACTTTTTAAGTGCTTTGGCAACACCATTATGGTCATTATCATCAGTAATATAATCGGCCTTTTCTTTAATATCACTAACTGCGTTACCCATCGCAATTTTCTTAAATTCAGGATTTTCAAACATTGATAAATCATTACCCTGATCACCAAAGACCATTACTTGGTTTTGATCAATTTTTAATCGTTCTGCCAAATCCATTACTGCATTACCTTTTGAAGCACCGATTGCATTCAATTCAATACAGTTATCTAAACTACGTACAATATCATATGACTGGAATGCCCATTCAGGAATTGATGCCCATAATTTTGCAATTTGATCACTATCTTTACTACAAGTAAAGCCAACTTTATTAAAAGTAAAATCTTTAGAAATTTCATCACGATTTCTGACTTTAATTTCATTATTAGTATATGCTGCATTAATCTGCATTTGGACTGAGATATCACGATCTAATGTCCAAAAACATTCTGTAGTTTCAAAATGAAGATTAACATGACTAAGTCTCTGTAAACGAAGCATTGTATTAAAATCACGATAATTCATTTCATGACTTATTAAAACTTTTCCCGCTAAGTTTTGAACTACTGCACCATTGAATACTACCGCGTATTCATTTTCTCCTTCTAAGCCTAATTCTTCATCAAAAGGCAGTACACCAGACAGAGGTCTACCAGAAGCTAAAACAATTTTAATTCCTTGATTATGAGCTTCCTGGATAGTCTTTTTAGTTTCTGGTGAAATAGTATTGCCAGAAGTTAATAAAGTTCCATCTAAATCAATTGCAACCATCTTAATAGCCATTTAATTCATCCCTTTTTATAAAAAATTTAAATATTCAATTTTAATTATACAAAAAAACGTGATGAGACTCACGTTTTTTGAATATATTTACTTTTTGAGCATTAAGCAATCTTTTGAGTATGATTTGCATTATGATATGATTTTATAATTTTATCAACTAATTCTGCATCATCTTTAAGTCCAGTTGTTTCAATAATTACTTCTTTTAAATCTTCATCCTTAAGCATCTTTTGAAGTTTAACACTTTCACTATCTTTTGGTTCATCAAAATGATAAATTCTTCCAACTGTTTCCATCAAAGCATCATAGTTTAATCCACGTTCTTTCAACTCGCGAATTGGACGAATAAATCTTTCATTATATCCCAATTTTCTAATTGGAGTTCTTCCAACACGAGCAATATCATCAGAAATATATGGATTTTGAAATCTGCTCAAAATCTTATTATGATATTCTTCCAAACTTTCTTCAGTAAATTCCTTATTCCACTTATGATAAAGAAGAGAACGAGTTTCACTAAGAACACGCTTCACTTGCTTTAATACAAATGGATCCTTAATAGCATCACCAATTGTTGAATAACCTAAGCTTTTACCTGTATAAGCAACAGTTGCGTGACCTGTATTTACTGAGAAGAGTTTTCTTTCAATATATGGCTCAAGATCAGGAGCATAATCTACTCCCTTTAATTTGATATTTTTATTCTTCATTTGACTTTCATCAATGACCCATTCCTTAAAATCTTCAACAGAAACAAATAATGGATCATCATTATGTTGAATTGGGACAATTCTATCAACAGCAGCGTTTGGAAAGCCAATGTACTTATCTACTTCCGGCTTAATGTCATCATCTAAATGTTTATAAACTTCTTCTTTTAGGTGCTGTGAACCACCAATCATATTTTCACAAGCAATAACATCAAGTAACTGAGTATTACCTGACTTAATTCTTTCAGTTAATCCTTGCGCAATAAGTGGTGCAATAATTGCTAAAATCTTAGGTCCAATTGCAGTAGTAATCATATCTGTTGATTTAATAGCTTCAATTACTTTTTCAGGATTTTTAGCATTATTAATTCCATCTACATTTGAAACATGAATTTTTTTCTTGCCTGGAGCTGCCAACTCAATGTCATATTCTTTACGCTTATTCAATTCATCAATAATTGTTTCGTTAACATCAACAAAGTCAATTCCAAAACCATTATCTGCTAAAGTTTCACCAATAAATCCACGACCAATGTTACCTGCACCAAAATGTACTGCTCTCATTTTTATTCTCCTACTTCTTTTAATAAATCAATAACTTCTTGTGGTGTTTGTGCATCTGCAAGTTTTGCGACATTTGAAACATCACTACAAAAAATTGCAATCTGTGATAAAAGGTTTAAGTGTTCATTGTTAAGTCCTGCAATTCCAAAGACAACTGTAACAAGCTGCTCCGTGTCATCATCAGGATCACTAAAATCAACACCCATTGGAATTTGTACAACAGAGATTCCTGTTTTCTTTATATGTTTTTTCCCTTCGTCTGTTCCGTGTGGAATGGCGATAAAGTTTCCCATATAAGTAGAAACATCTTTATTTCTTTCAATCATCGAATCAATATATCCAGGCTCTACACAGCCTCCATCAACTAAAAGTTGTCCTGCCATTCGAATTGCTTGATCCCGCGTAGGCACATCTTGATTCAACTTAATCATATTTGGGTCTAATTGCATTTTGTTTCATCGCCTTCTTAATTCAACTTATCAATAATTTCTTGAAGTTTTTTATCTTTGAGTAAGTCATTTACAACTACAATTTGAATATCGCTATATCTAACAGCTAAGTTCTTCTTAGCAGCTGGAGTAACAATTACTAAGTGACTTGGATCATCATCAAGTTCATTAATTCGAATTGCTTTAACTGGTATATCTTTGCCAGCTTTTTTCATTGCATCTTCAAATAAACTTCTAGCCATGGTAGAAGAACCAATATGTTGATCGTGACGAATAAAGTCAACTTCTTTGACCTTATTGAAATCAATTCCGTCAATTGAACCTACTTTTTTATCTTTTTGTGGTTCTTTAGGCTTATTGCTTACTTGCGTCAAAGCCTTAAAGTTAGCTACGATTGTGTCATACTTTGGACTGCTTAAGAAATTACCAACTGCAACATGCATTGCATCAGGAGTCTTTTGTAAAGCACGATCTGCTAATTCTTCTTGGGTTACTACTAAAAGCCCTGGCTCATCCTTTAAGTTTCTTACAGCGGTATTCGTTACTGGAATTTTAATACCAGCCTTCTTAAATTTATCGCGAAGAAGTGAAGCTCCCATTGCGGATGAACCCATACCTGCATCACAAGCAAAGATTACTTTATTAATATCAGCATATGATTGAACTGATTCATGAGCAGATTGTTCACTAGGCATTTGTTGACCTTTTGATTCAGCCTTCATTGATTGCATTTCTTTTTGCTTAGCTGTTAAATCACCATCACCCTTATCGTTTTTAAGGATAATAGCCGCAACAATAAATGAAACAATCGCTGCACCAACAACACCTACAATATTGCCAAGATATGAGCCTTTAGCAGAAACAAGCAAAATAGCTAAAATAGAGCCTGGTGAAGCTGCAGCTTTTAATCCACCATTAAGAGCTGTAAATAATGCAGTGCCTGTTACACCACCACAAATGGCTGCAATAATTAAACTTGGCTTCATTAAAACGTATGGGAAATAAATTTCATGTACTCCACCAAAGAATTCAATAATCGCTGCACCTGGAGCAGAACTCTTAGAATTTCCTTTTCCAAAAAACATAAAAGCAAGTAAAATTCCAAGACCTGGACCTGGATTGGATTCCATCAAGAACAATACTGATTTTCCAACTTCTGAAGCTTGTTGTATTCCAAGTGGTACTAAAATCCCATTACCAATCGCATTGTTTAAAAATAGTACCTTAGCAGGTTCAATAATAATGTTGGCAAGTGGTAACAAATGGACACGAATAATTGCATCAACACCAACACTTGCCCAATGGCTTCCCCACATCATAATTGGATTGATGATAAAGTAAGCAAAAATTGCTAAAATCATTCCCAAAATACCAAGTGAGAAATTATTGTAAATCATTTCAAAACCAGACTTGATTTTGTCTCTACAAAGTTCGTCTAGCTTTTTAAGACACCATCCACTTAGCGGACCCATAATCATGGCACCTAAGAACATTGGCTGGGTTGTTCCTACGATAACCCCAAGCGTACCAATTGCACCGATTACGGCACCACGTTCATCATCAACCATTCGCCCACCTGTATAACCAATTAATAGTGGCAAGAGATAGATAAGCATAGGTTGAACTAACTTATTAATTTGAGCATTCGGAAACCAACCATTAGGTGTCATAAAGATTGCGGCTGTAAGACCCCAAGCAATGATTGCACCAATATTAGGCATAATCATTCCAGATAAGGCTGTACCGAATTTTTGAACCTTCACTTTAACTGAAGATTTATTTGCTTGAGCCATGAATTATTCTCTCCTCTCTTAACTTACAACCTTATCGTAAAATAATTTGTAACCGTTTACAACGAAATAAAAATAGAACTCTGGCACCATTTTCAGTGCCAGAGTTTGCTCAAAGTTTCACTTATATCTTATTCTTTATCTCATTTAAATACTGTGCTGCAATTGCATTCTTAATTTCCGTTTGGTTTCCAGTAGTAAATAATTTTAAATTTGTATCATTCATAATAATCATACTAGAAATTAAACTCATAACTTCTTGCTCAGATGTGGACAATTTAGCTGGACCTAACATTAACAAAACTCGTTTTACCTGAATTTCCGTATGATCCATTGATTTCATAGTCAAGTTATTATCTAAGTCAAACAACATAAACGAACATTTCTTAACATGTCTATCACTTGTATGCAAAAGTGCTAATTGACTGTTAGGTATTCCAACTGGGGCCAATTTTATCCGCTTTAAAATTTTTTTAGCAATTGGTTGTTGACGTCGAATCACATCTTTAGTATGTGCTAAACATTCCTGTACCACCGCAATTAAATCAGTAGAGTTATTCTTTAATTTAATAACTTCAATACCGTTAACTAATTCTGTACAAAACAAAGTCCCAATTGAAATTTCTACCAATTTTTCTGTTGAATGAGTAAAATCTTTTTCATTTATCTTATCTTTAATTATTGGAAACTTTCTCTCATATTCGTTCAAATAACTTTTTATCCGCTTAATTTCATCACTTAATAAAAGTGGACTAACCAACAAATATTTTTTTGAAAATCCTTTTAATTCCAATGTAGATATAATCAAATCATATTTTTGCAAATTATCATTAGCTAAATCTGCCACCTTACTTAAATCAATATTTTTAATTTCTGGAAATTCTTGTTTTAATCTTGCTCGCAAAATCGCAGAAGTACCTATTCCATTTTCACAAATAACTAAGGCATTAATTTGTTGATTATTTTTTATACTTGTATATTCATTTGCAAAATATAATAATAGCAACTGCATCTCTGATTTTGTGATTTTATTTTCAGTAAAATTTTGTTTCCATGCATTTTTAATAGCTTCATATAAATTATTAAATCTTTTACTTAATCCTGCTAAAGTCTCAATTTTAGTATTGGGTAAAGAATCCACTTGATGGCGAATCAATCCTATAATATGTCGATTTAAACGTTTAATAAACGCAGAATTTTTTGAAAAATTCCAATGAACTTGCTCTGAAACATCCTGTACAAATTTTTTAACTTTAACTGAAGTTGCAAGCTCATAATCATTATCATATGAAATACTTGGTCGTTCATTATCACAAGTCATAATTTTATTAGCTAAATATGTAATATCAGTTTGTTCAATATTCAAATCATTCTCAGCAGTAAACTTGGCCATAAACTTAAAAACTATACCTTGATATTTAAGCGAATCTTTTGCTGGATTAATATTTTCAACTGAAAATCCCTTTTGTATTCGCATAATCGAAACTGTAAATGACAAAATCAATTCTATAATTTGATGATCAGAATCTAGCTTTACACTTGAAAAGACATTTTCTTCTAACAATTGTTTAATCTCTAAAAGAAGCTTTTTGGGAAACATTTGTAAAAAGAAATTATTAGTAGTTCTATCAGCTTTATTTAAATAATGAAAAAAATCATAGTCGTTGATTTCACTTAATAAAATTCCAGTTAAAACCTGTCGTCGTTGACTTTCTGTACAACTCACGGCAACTCCTACACCAGTTTTTTTCAAAAGTATAATTTCATATTTATTAAGTATATTTTCAACAATATTAAGATCATTCTGGATTGTTGCTTCACTAACTTCTAAATCTAACGCCAAATTAATTATTTTTTGTGGTTCATCAGCTAATAAGAGCAAACTAACTAAAGCATTCTCTCTTTGCTCAACATCTAATATTATTTGGCTTTTAGTATGATTAAGTAAAGTCTGTAAGTTTATTAATGCTTTTTTATCTCCTATTAGAGAATATTTACGTTTCTTACTTGTTAATTTTAAGTTTTGTTTAGCTAAAATTGGTCGTAATTCATTAAATTCACGATAAACTGTTCTTCTACTAATATTAGTTCTTTCTTCAATTTCTTTTATACTTATTTCTTGGCTTGTCAAAAATAACGACAGAATATTCTTTTGCCTTTGTGTTAATATCATTCCACACTCCATAAAACCGTTTTCTTTTAATTATACAAAAAAGAAGGTAAGTCTTTAAACCTACCTTCTTAAAAAGATTTACTATTAATTATTCAACAGTTACACTCTTAGCCAAGTTACGTGGCTTATCAACATCTAAGCCTTTATCCTTTGAAGCGTAATATGCTAAAAGTTGAGTTGGAACAACACTCAAAAGTGGTGACAAGAAGTAATCAATATTTGGCAATACCAAAGTATCTCCTTCTTTTGCTAAATCTTTAGCAACAATAGTGATTACACTAGCTCCACGAGAAGTTACTTCTTGAATATTTCCACGAGTAAGATCAGCAGTTACTGGATCATTAATAAGAGCAATAACTGGAGTTCCTTCTTCAATAAGAGAAATAGTACCGTGCTTAAGTTCTGCAGCAGCAAAACCTTCAGTTTGAATATATGATACTTCTTTAAGCTTAAGTGCACCTTCAAGAGCAACAGCATGGTCAATTCCACGACCAATGTAGAAAGCATTTCTTGATGGAACTAAATACTTATCTGCTAATTCTTTGATTTTTTCTTTACCATCAACAATTTGTTGCATTCCTTCTGCAGCAAGTGCTAAATCTTCTTTTAAAGTAAAGTTTCTAGCATTTGGATTTGCTAAGTTTTCACCAATTGCCTTAGCTAAAATAGCTTGAAGAGCAACTTGAGCAGTGTAAGCTTTAGTTGAAGCAACAGCAATTTCTGGACCAGCTTCCAAAAGCATAGTGTAAGTAGCTTCACGAGATAAAGTAGAACCTTCTACATTAGTCATAGTAAGAGAAGGAATACCACGCTTGTTAGCTTCTTTCAAAACAACACGTGAGTCTGCAGTTTCACCAGATTGTGATAAGAAGATAAAGAATGGATTCTTACTCATCATTGGGAAGTGGTAACCTGCTTCACTTGCATAACCTACTTCAGTAGGAATGCCAGTAAATTCTTCAAGTAATGCCTTACCTACAAGTCCTGCATGGTAACTAGTACCTGCAGCAAAAATGTAAAGACGATCTGCTTTAGACATTGCATCTACAATATCCTTATCAACAATTGGGTGACCATCCTTATCTAAATAATCTTGTGATAAGTGACGCATAACACCTGGCTGTTCATCAATTTCCTTAAGCATGTAGAATTCATAAGCACCTTTTGATGCAGCATTAGGATCAATATTTAATACGTGAGGTTCACGAGTTTGCTTTTCGCCGTCAACATTTTCAATAGTGTATGAATCCTTAGTAATATCACCCACATCACCATCTTGAAGATCAACAAAAGTCTTAGTTTGGTCTAAAACAGAAATTGCATCTGAAGCAATAATGTTAAAGCCATCACCAAGTCCAAGCATCATTGGTGATTTGTTCTTTGCAATGAATACATGATCTGGTTCAGTATTATCAATCAAAAGAAATGCATATGAACCCTTAACAAGCTTTAAGGCTTCTTTAAATGCTGAAAAACCATCTAAGTTCTTGTCACGTGCGATCTTGCTGATGAGTTGAACAACAACTTCAGTATCAGTTTCTGATTTAAAGTCTACACCTTGAAGATATTTTTCTTTTAATTCAGTGTAGTTTTCAATCACACCATTATGAACTAAATAAAAACGCTTAGTTTCATCAAAATGAGGGTGAGCATTATCAACAGTTGGTTGACCGTGAGTAGCCCAACGTGTATGACCAATACCTACTACACCTTGTTCTTCTGGAGTAAGCTTGTCTTTCAAATTAGAAATACGACCAACTGCTTTAGTTAAGTATTCATTACCATTTAAGTCATTTAAATAAATACCAGCTGAATCATAGCCACGATATTCAAGATTGGTTAAACCGTTTAAAATAATGTCTCTAGCTGGTTTCCCAACAACACCAACAATTCCACACATAATTTTTCTCCTTTGGTCTAGTTCAATTCATATGAATGGACTAGTTAACATTTATTGTTACAAGTGCAATCATAGCTCTTTTTATGAAATCGGTCAAGAATAAAATGCTAAAATTGGTCTATTATTTTTATTAAAAAATAGATTCAGGAAAAAGCCTGAATCTATCACTTAATTTTACTTATTATTTGCCCATTTCTTCTTTTACAACTTTAACAATACGGTCAACGTATGCGTCAGTTTCTTCTTGTGTTGGGCCTTCTGCCATTACACGAAGTAAATCTTGTGTTCCTGAAGGACGAACTAATACACGACCGTCTCCGCCCATATCAGTTTCAACTTCTTTAATAACATTAACAATTGCTTGATGTTCTTTCCAAGACTTTTTATCTTTTACAGGGACATTAACTAAGCATTGTGGGTATTCCTTAAAGTCTTCCAAAAGTTCTGATAAACTCTTACCAGTCTTCTTCATAACAAGCATTAAATGAAGTCCTGTAAGCATTCCATCACCAGTATTATGATAATCAGTCATAATAACGTGACCAGATTGTTCACCACCTAAGTTGTAACCATTTGCACGCATTTCTTCTGAAACATAGCGATCACCAACTTGTGTACGTACATTCTTAAGACCTTTTCTTTCTAAAGCCTTAGTGAAGCCAAGATTACTCATTACAGTAGTCACAATTGTGTCTTTCTTAAGACGACCGTGTTCTGCAAGATAAGTACCGATTACATACATAATATGGTCACCATCCACTTCATTACCGTTTTCATCAACAGCAATACAACGATCAGCATCCCCATCAAAGGCCAATCCAAGTTGAGCACCTTGCTTAACTACTTCTTCTTGTAACTTTTTAGTATGTGTTGCACCAACATGATCATTAATATTTAAACCATTTGGATGAGTTGCAATAGTAGTAAAATCTACACCACAATCAGCAAACAATCTAGAAATAAGGTCACTTGCTGCACCATTAGCACCATCAATAACTACTTTAATTCCGCTTAAATCTTCAGGAATAGTGTTCTTGATAAATTGAAGATACTTAGAGCTACCTTCATGAAAATCAGTTACAACACCTAAGCCTTCTGCAGATGGACGTGGTAAAGTATCTTCATCTGCATCAATTAATTGTTCAATTTCTTCTTCCATAGCATCTGAAAGTTTTAAACCGTCGCTACCGAAGAACTTAATACCATTATCTTCTACTGGATTATGAGAAGCTGAAATTTGAATACCAGCGTCTGCGCCTTGAGCACGTACTAAGTAAGAAAGACCTGGTGTAGAAATCACACCAACTTCAAGAACTTCAATTCCTACTGAAAGAAGTCCAGAAATTAATGCATATTCAAGCATTTGACCAGAAATACGAGTATCGCGAGATACTAAAACTTTAGCTTGTTGGCCATTATTTTTTTCTTTAGTTAAAATGTAGCCACCATCACGACCTAATTTAAAAGCCATTTCAGGGGTCAAAACTTTATTAGCTTCTCCACGTACACCATCGGTTCCAAAATATTTTAACATTTAAAAATAACCTCTCTTTAAAATTTATTCTATTTTATTTTGCGCTTGACGCATCTTTTACTTTTATTTGAACTATTACACCACTTGGATCTGACCTTACAACTCCAGCTGGTAATTTAATCGGAACTGCTTTAGTCGTTGAAGATTTTACATCACGTAAATCTACAGCAACTTTTAATCGTTTAATTTTGTCCAATTTTTCTTTATCACCAAATAAAGTTACTTCATCACTTCTTGCAGTTACAGAATAAACCTTATCGCTTTCTTCATTCTTGGAGTCTAAATCAATTTTAACTTTCTTGGTAGCAATTGAAATTGGAACTGTCACCTTTGCAGTTGACGGTTGAATCACCACATTTAATTGACGTCCCTTTTTATCCAAAGCTTGCAAAATAACTTGTCGTTCATAATTATGATCAATATCATTAGGCAAGTCAGCTTTTGCAACAATTTGGTCAATTTGGTTAACTTCAGCATTTGCCCCAGTTATTTCTACTTTTTGTGGATTAACTGAAGTCCTTCCAACTTTATAACCATTTGCAACAGCATTTTTATTATACTCTATTTGTACAGGCATAGTAGTTGATTTTCTTTTTTCAATATCAATATTTATGGTTTTTGGATTAATTGAATATGATAATTGATTACTCAAACCACTAATATGAACTTTAACAGTATGCTTACCAATTTTTTTATGAGTTAAATCAATATATGCACGAAAATTCTGTGTATTAACAGCTGATGTAACTAAAGCATTTGAGCCTTCTAAAGTTACACTTACCTTTTCAGGGTAGCCTACCACATAATACTTATCTGTATCAACAGAAACTTGCAGAGGAATTTTTACAGTTTGCGTCTCATTTGCAGTTTGCTGAGTAATTTTGTTTTCCCCTTGAGTTAAAAATCCAGGCTGAATAGAGTCAATATAAACCACGATTAAAATTGCAATAAGTAAGGATACAAGCTTTAAGACCCAGGATTTGCTCCAAAAATCTTTTTTCATTTACCTGCACCCCACTTCCAAATTTTATTAAATAATCGTTGGTACCAGCGATTTTCTTTTTCTTTTTTAGGTACAAGTTCTGCAGTCAGATACTTCATATATTCTTCCCGTGTCATATCTAAAAGCAGACGCCCATTTCGAGTAATTGTCACTCCTCCAGTTTCTTCAGAAACAACAATAGTAATTGCATCCGTTACTTCTGAAATCCCTACTGCAGCTCTATGACGCGTTCCTAAACGTTTTGGAATCATTGTACTATCTGATAAAGGTAAATAAGCTGCCGCAACCGCAATGCGATTTTTGTTAATAATTACAGCTCCATCATGCAAAGGAGTATTAGGAATAAAAATATTAATTAATAATTCTCCAGTTACATCAGCATCAAGTTTAATTCCTGTTTCAATATAATCATCAAGACCTGTTTCTTGCTGAATAGTAATCAAAGCCCCTATCCGACGTTTAGACATATATTGAATGGCCTTATCTAGTTCATTGATGAATTTGACTGATTCATCATGAGCATTTCCTTCTCTTCCACCAAAAAGCGGAGTACGGCCTAATTTTTCTAGTCCACGTCTAATTTCAGGCTGAAAAATTACAATAATTCCTACAACTGACCATGATACTATTTGATCGACAATATAAGTCAGGGCATTTAAATGCAAAAGACCTGCAATAATCCTTACAAGAAAAATAAGCACAATTCCCTTAGCAAGTTGAACAGCTTTGGTACCTTTAATAAGCATAATTAAACGATATACCAAATACCAAATAATCAAAATATCTAAAATAACTGCCAAATTATTCCATGTAAGTATATTTGATAGGTTAAAATTCATAGCTTCTCCTTTCTAGCTATTAATTATACCTAACTTCTTCCTTAACGAGCATACATTTTAAATTCTAAAAATAAATCATTATATTCTTGTGTTTTCTTAGGTCCCAAATCCTTAAACACTTGTAAATGACTTAACGTATTTTTATCTGGATAAAATTGCTTATCATCCCGCACTTTTTTGGGCAGTAACTTTTGAGCAGCAACATTTGGTGTTGCATATCCCACGTATTCTGCATTTTTAGCCGCATTTTTAGGTTCTAACATAAAATTGATAAATTTATAAGCTGCTTCTTTATTCTTGGCAGTTTTAGGAATTACAAAATTATCAAACCACAAGTTAGATCCTTGACTTGGCACGACATAATGTAAGTGAGAATTTTGCTGCATCATTTCATGCGCTTCTCCTGACCACGTAACTCCAATTGAAGCTTCATTTTGCACTAAGTACATTTTCATTTCATCAGAAATAATAGCCTTAATATTAGGTCCTAAAGCATCTAATTTAGTTTGAGCTAAATGTAACTTCAAGCTACTTGTAGTATTCATTGAATACCCCAAAGACGCTAATGCCATTCCCATTGCATCCCTTGCAGAATCGACTAATAAAATTTGATGGCGATATTTTTTATTCCATAAATTATCCCAAGTCTTAATAGATCCCTTCTTAACAAATTTATCGTTATATACAATACCTAATGTCCCCCAAAAGTAAGGTACTGAGTAATCATTATTTTGATCAAATGATTTATGTAAAAAACTTTTTCCAATATATTTCATATTTGGAACTTTTCGAGAGTTTATTTTATCAAGTAAGTTAGCTTTTCGCATTTTAGCAACCATATACTCTGAAGGAATAGTTAAATCATACGCTGTTCCTCCCTGTTTAATCTTGGTATACATTGCTTCATTTGAATCAAAAGTTTCATAAATAACATGATAACCATACTTTTTTTCAAATTTTTTAATTAAAGAGGGATCTAAATAGTCTCCCCAATTATAAATTATTAAGTTTTGCTTTTTAGATTTAATTGTAGGCTGATCAAGCTTCACTGCTGCATATCCTAAACCTACACAAGCAAGTAAAATTGCAGCAATGATCCATAATACCTTTTTCATTTAATCATGCCTCCAATTTTTCGGCGTGTTTTTTGCTTTGTTAAATAATAATATATTCCTACTAATATTAAGACAAATAAAAACATTACTGTACTAAGTGCATTAATTTCTAAATCAATTCCTTGACGCGCTCTTGAATAAATTTCTACTGAAAGCGTTGAAAAACCATTCCCAGTCACAAAAAATGTAACTGCAAAATCATCTAACGAATACGTTAGTGCCATAAATAATCCTGAAAAAATTCCTGGCATTAATACTGGCAACATTACCCTACTAAAAACCTGATAAGAATTAGCTCCCAAATCTCGAGCTGCATCAATTAAAGAAAAGTCCATTTCTTCTAAACGTGGCAAAACCATCAATACTACAATCGGAATTGAAAAAGCAATATGACTAAGTAAAACTGAGCCAAAGTTTAATCCGAATCCTAAAGCAGTAAAAAATATCAAAAAACTAGCCCCAATAATAACATCTGGCGAAACCATTAATACATTATTCAAACTAAGTAAAGTTCTTTTTTGAGATTTTTTCTTAGCTATTGCAATTGCAAAGGCTCCCATAGTACCAATAATTGTAGCTATCAAGCTAGATAAAAGTGCTAAAAGGATAGTTTCTAAAAAGATTGCTAATAATCGATTATCTTGAAAAAGATCCTGATAATGCCGCCAAGTAAAACTACCAAATTTATTCATATTTTTTCCACTAGAGAAAGAAAAATATATCAAATAAAAAATAGGGACATATAAAATTACTAGAGTAAAAACAAGATAAACTTTAGCTATAATGTTCTTTTTCATAGATTTACTTTCCTCTTCTTTTTCTTAGTTCCGGTTAAAAGCATTACAATTATCATTAAAATAATTAAAATAACACCGATTGTTGCCCCCATATTCCAATTCATAGTTGTCATAAAATACTCTTCAATTGCGGTCCCTAAGGTAATCACACGGTTACCACCAATTAATCTAGTTAGCATAAATAAAGATAAAGACGGAATGAAGATAGCTTGAACACCACTTTCAACACCTGGCTTTGAAAGTGGCCACAATACATAATAAAATGTTTGAAAATGAGAAGCACCCAAATCTTCAGAAGCCTGAATTACTGCTGGATTAATTTCTTTGATAGCATTATAGATTGGTAAAATCATAAATGGAATTTCAATATAAGTTGCAACAAAAATAAAAGCAAAGTCTGTGAATAACAAATTAACTGGTCCAATTCCAAATAACCGCAAAAATTTATTTACCAGCCCATCATTTCCCAAGATACCAATAAAAGCATAAGCTTTAAGCAAAAGATTAATCCAAGTTGGTAATATTATTAATAACAGCCAAAGTTGTTGATTTTTTAACTTAGTTAAAAAGTATGCTGCTGGATATGAAATTACTAACGTAAGCAAAGTAATTAAAAACGCATACCAAAATGAATTAAACATCATTCTTAAAAAAGTGCCATTTTTAAAAAATTGAACAAAATTATTTAAAGTAAAATGATTATTACTATCAGTTAATGCATACCAAGCAATTAACAAAATTGGTAAAATCACAAATAATAATATCCATAGATAATATGGGATAAGAAATAAAGCCTTTTTGTTCTTCACTAATCTTCTCCTCCCTCATAACTTTCAAGTCGAGCATCAAATTCAGCTTGACTTTCATGAAGCCTCATAACATGAATATCTTCTGGATCAAAGTAAAGACCTATTCTTTTACCAATTTTCACTCCATTAGTCGATTGAATAAGCCATTCATTTTCATCCATATCAACAGCTTTAATTTCAAAATGATCTCCTAAAAACAACTGACTAAGTGAAGTTACTACCAATTTTCCCTTTTCTGGACTAGTAATATCTAAATCCTCTGGTCGAATTACTACTTCTACTTTTTCATTGATTTTAATACCTGCATCAGCACATTCAAATTTTTTCCCAGCAAATTCTACCTCGTAGTCTTTAATCATTCTTCCTGGCAAAATATTTGAGTCCCCAATAAATCTCGCTACAAAGTCATTGATCGGTTCATCATAAATGTCCATAGGTGTTCCATTTTGTTGAATTTTGCCATCATTTAAAACAAAAATCTCATCACTCATTGAAAGAGCTTCTTCTTGATCATGAGTAACAAAGATAAAAGTAATTCCTAACTTTTTTTGCATGGCTCTTAATTCAAACTGCATTTCTTTTCGTAATCGTTTATCCAAAGCAGATAAGGATTCATCTAAGAGTAAAACTTTTGGTTCGTTTACTATTGCTCTTGCAATAGCTACACGCTGCTGCTGACCACCTGATAGTTCTGATATTTCACGATTAGCATAACCATCAAGTCGTACCATTTTTAAAGCGGTCTTAACTGCAGGTTTAATCTTACTCATTGCTTCTTTTTTGATTTTTAATCCAAAAGCTACATTTTCAAAAACATTTAAATGTGGAAATAAAGCATAATTTTGAAAAACTGTATTCACTGGTCTTTTAGCCGGATCCATATCTGTGATATTTTTTCCATCTAACAAAACTTCCCCTTCAGTCGGCTGGCTAAAACCTGCTATAATTCGTAAAATAGTAGATTTTCCTGAACCACTAGGACCTAAAAGTGAATAAAATTTTCCTGATTCAATTTTTAAATTAATATTTTTTAAAGCTACAAAACCATCATCATAACGTTTATTTATATTCTTTAATTCAATAAGTGCCATTTTTTCTCCATACATAAAAATAGCCACAAGCTTAATCAGCCTGCAGCTTGTCGTTAATCTTCTTTATTATTACCGATAATTCTTACTTCTGTATGCAAATCAACATCAAATTTTTCTTTAATTGTCTTTTGAATCAAATGAATCAAATCTAAATAATCAGTAGCAGTAGCTCCACCCTTATTAACAATGAAACCAGCATGTTTAGTCGAATCTTGTGCTCCACCAATTTGCTTCCCTTGAAGACCTGCTTTAATAATCATAGGGCCTACAAAATGTCCTTTTGGACGTTTAAATACACTTCCACAAGATGGATATTCTAAAGGCTGCTTATATTGACGCAAGGCATTCAAATATTCCATTTCATCTAAAATTTTATTTTTCTTTCCTGGAATTAATTTAAAAGTAGCTTGCAAAACAATATCATCATTTTCTTGAATTAAGGAATGACGATAAGAAAATTCCATTTCCTCATTAGAATAAGTTTTCATTTCACCATTTGGAGTAATGACTTCAACACTCTCAACTACTTCTTGCATTTCACCGCCATAAGCACCGGCATTCATGAAAACTCCACCGCCAATGCTTCCTGGAATTCCTGCGGCAAATTCCATCCCGCTTAAGCCCGCACGAGCTGCAGTGAAAGCTGTGTCAACAATTTTTGCCCCAGCTTCTGCTACTACTTCATTATTATTAACTGTAATTTTTTTCATTTCAGTTAAAATAATCACTAAACCCGTAATTCCACCATCGCGAATAATTAAATTAGAAGCATTTCCAATTATTGTCAATGGCATTTGTTCTTCTTTTACTACTTTAAGTAATTTTTTCAATTCTTCAATATTTTTAGGAAAAGCTAAAAATTCAGCTGGTCCACCAGTTTTGGTAAAAGTATATCTACTAAGCGGAATTTGTTCTTGGATATCAATTCCGTCTTTTCTTAAATCAAGTAATTTCAAAAATAGACCCTCCCTCATTCTTCCTATATATTTTACCTCATTAATTATGCTAAAATCTTCTTTAAAGGAGATTTTTATGAATTTTATTGCAATGGATTTTGAAACTGCAAACCGCTATCCTGAAAGTGCATGTTCACTTGCACTTGTGATGGTTCGAAATAATAAGATTGTTGATCGTTTTTATACTGTCATCAATCCTCAAATGCCATTTGATGCGCGTAATATCGAAATTCATGATATTACAGCAAATGACGTTAAAGATGCCCCAACAATGGCAGAGGTCTGGCCAAAAATCAAAGCCTTATATCAACCTGGAATGCTTGTTGCAGCCCATAACGCTCGTTTTGATACAAATGTAATGAAAAAATCTTTAGCACGATATGGAATTGATGAACCACATTATCTAGTTATTGATACTTTGAAAACTAGTAAAACTTTTGAACCAAATTTACCTAATCATAAACTTGATACAGTTTCAGAAGCTCTCAATGTAAAACTCTGGCATCATCATAATGCTTTAAGCGATAGTGAGGCTTGTGCTGGAATTTTAATTAAACAAAACCAAAAGGTTGGAAATGAAGCAATCAAGAAACTAATTTATCAAATATAAAAAAAGATTCGATACCTTGTATCGAATCTTTTTTATTATTCAATATTTTATTCGCCAGCACCTGGACGTTGACCAATTTCAGCTGCAATAATCCAAATACGCTTTTCCATAGCAGTATGGAATTCAATTAACATATCATTAGTTGAATCATCGCCTTCATCAGCACTAACCTTGATGCCCTCTTCGTAATCATCACGAAGTTGCTTATATGCATCTAAGATTAATTGTAATCTTTCATCCATTGATACATCCCAGCTACCTGGTTGATCTGGAATCTTAGTTAAATCTAAAACTTCTTCATAAGTAGAAATCGGACTACCATTAATTTCAATTAATCTTTCTGCAACAGTATCTTGTTGATCAGCTAGTTCTTCCATTACATGGTCCAAGTAAAAGTGAATCTTAATAAAACGATGTCCTAGCATATACCAGTGGTGTTGGTGGACAAGCATATGCGCTTGGGTCAAATCGGCAACAAGTTGATTTAAGATCTTTTCAGTTTTTGGATACTTCATAAATAACCTCCTATATAAATCGTTTACATTCTTATTGTAGTCCAATTTATCAATAAGAGGAAAGAATTGCACTTATCAACTATGATATTCTTTTAAAACGTCTTGAAGCCATTCTTGACTTCTTTTTCCTTTGGTAATAAATTCAACCTCACGCTTAGTTGAGTTCCAACTATCATCAACACGTGTAATTACAAGCTGTAAATAATTATCAGGCAAATCATTCATAATTAATTGTGGCCATTCAATCACAACCAAACCAGGTTCTGCTAGATAATTATTAAGATCAATTGAAGATAAGTCATCATTTTCCAAGCGATAAAAATCCATATGAAAAAGTGGCATCTTACCTTCACGATATTCTCTAACGATTGTAAATGTTGGACTTTTAACAGGACGCTTAATTCCAAGTTCACGCCCTAATCCTTGGGTCATTGTAGTTTTACCGGCACCCAAATCTCCATTAAGTAAAAGCAAATCGTGAGGATGGGCTGTTTTAGCTAAACTACTTCCTAACTTTTGCATTTCTTGCGCAGAATTAATTTCTAATTTCATCTTATTCATCCTTTGCTAGTACTTGAGCTGCAGTCAAAATCCCCATCAAATATACATCTTCACTACTTGCCCCACGTGATAAATCATTAATTGGAGCAGCTAAACCTGCAAGAACTGGACCAACTGCACTGAAGTTACCAAGTCTTTGAGCAATCTTATAACCAATATTACCTGATTGAAGTTCTGGGAAAATAAACACATTAGCATGACCAGCAACTTTAGAATTTGGAGCCTTACTCTTACCGACACTTGGTACAAAAGCAGCATCAAATTGTAATTCACCATCTGCTGGAACATCCGGATGAGCTTCTTTAAATTTCTTAGTAGCTTCTTGAACCTTAGTTACCATATCTCCTGAAGCTGAACCCTTAGTTGAAAAACTTAAAAATGCAACTTTAGGATCAACTTCTGCCATTTTAGCTACTTTAACTGCTTGGTATCCAATTTCTGCTAAGGTTTCGCTATCTGGATCAATATTCATCGCACAATCTGAGAAAATGTAGCGCTCATCCTCACGTTCCATAATCATAACACCACTTACACGATGCATTCCTTTAGCAGTTTTTACAATTTGCAAAGCAGGACGAACAGTATCTGCAGTTGAATGAGCAGCTCCTGATACCATTCCATCTGCAATTCCCATCTTAACTAACATAGTGCCAAAATAAGTTGTCGCTTTTAGCATCTTCTTAGCTTCATCTAAAGTGTTTTTTCCATTACGAATTTCTACGAATTCTTCACACATTTTTTCAAAATTTGGATAAGTCTCTGGATCAATGATTTTAATATCTGTTAAGTTAAATCTATTTTCTTTTGCAATTTCATGAATTTTTGTTTCATTTCCTAGCAAAATAACTTCAACTAAACCTTCAGCTTCAAGACGTGTTGCTGCATCCAAAATTCGAATATCGTCTCCTTCTGGAAAAACTAATCTTGGCTTTACATCTGCTTGCTTTACTTGTTTTTTAAATAATTCAAATACGCTCATTTCGACTCTTCCTTTATACTAAATCTTCATTAGTTACTGTTTCTGGCAATTGCCAATCTATTGGATTTTCTCCCCAATTTTCAAGAGCTTTATTACAACGTGAAAACGGACGTGATCCAAAAAATCCTCTATCAGCTGAAAATGGACTTGGATGCGGAGATTTAATGATAAAGTTTTTATCCTCGTCAATTAAAGGAATTTTATTCTGTGCAAATCTACCCCAAAGAATAAACACAACATGTCCTCTTTTGCTAAGAGCCTTGATTGCAGCATCACTAACTGCTTCCCAGCCTTTTCCTTGATGACCGTTTGCATGACCATAAGGAACTGTTAACACCGCATTTAAAAGTAATACTCCTTGATCTGCCCATTTTTTCAAATATCCATGATTAACTGGTCGCGCTCCTACATCATCATAGAGTTCTTTATAAATATTTCTTAATGATGGTGGTAAATTTATTCCAGGCATTACTGAAAAACTCATTCCATTTGCCTGTCCTGGATTATGATAAGGATCTTGTCCTAAAATTACAACTTTCGTTTTAGAAAATGGAGTTAATTTAAACGCTGTAAAAATATGATACATATCAGGAAAAATTTGTTTTGTTGAATATTCTTCCTTTAAAAAATTATGCAAATTACGATATTCTTCACTTTCAAAAACTGGATCCAATATTGCGTCCCAATCATTACCAATTAATTTTTTCAATTAATACCGACCTCTTTTCTATTCTGTATCTATGGTATCATTGATTTAAGAATTAATGGGAGGTATTTATGATAAAATTAGTCGCTTGTGATTTAGACGGAACGCTTTTTAACAGCAATATGATTGTATCAAAAGAAAATGCAGAAGCCATCCATAAAGCTCAAAAAATTGGAATTGAATTTTTAGTTGCCACCGGCCGTGCTCCAAAAGAATCCAAAGTTTTATTAAAAGATGCTAACATTCATACTGGGTTTATCAATTTAAACGGTGCACTTGTTTATGATAAAAATGGTAACTTAAAAATTAAACATGCAATTTCAAAAGATAAAGCACACCAAATTATTAACCTACTTCATAAAAATAATTTCTATTTTGAAATTCTAACAACTAATAATGTTTATTCAGAAAATATTAATGCTCGAATTTCTAATATTGCTCACCTAATGGTAGATTTAAACCCTGGCATGACTTTTAAACAAGCAGTCGCAATTTCTGCAGCTAATAAATCAATCATGAATATGACAATGATTGATAGTTTTGAGAAACTCTTAGATACTCCAGAAGAAATTATGAAAATTATTGCTTTTGATTCTCGTGGTCCTGCTGCATTTGTTGATATTAAAAAATCAATAGAAAAAATTGGAGATTTAGTAATTACTTCCAGCTCATCATCAAATATTGAAATTAACAATATTAACGCTCAAAAAGGAATCGCATTACTCGATTATGCCAAACTTAATGGAATAAAACGTGCAGAAATTGCGGCAATAGGTGATAATTTAAATGATGAGAGCATGATTCGTGATGCTGGAATCGGTGTAGCTATGGGAAATGCTATCCCAGCTATCAAAAATTTAGCTCAACTTAAAACAAAAAGTAATAATGAAAACGGAGTTGCTCATATTTTAAATAAATTTATACAAGATAATGCTTAAAAAGCGGAGGTGAAGCCCCATGCGTTTTTTACTTGAATTAAATCAGAATAAAACTTATGGTCAAATTCCAGTTACTGGTCCTAGTGGAAAAATTGAATACATAATTAAAGGTAATCTGGACAATCCAAATCATACCCTTTATTTAAGCCGTGTTGATAATACTGAAATTGGTAGACTTTTTGCTGATAGTAGCGGAATTATTTCATCTTTTATTGTAGATGTCGTTAATCACTCCCTTGTTCGGGTAAAAAAATTTAATACGCCCATGACTAATTTATTTTATGTAACAAGATTGAATTATCTCGTTACTGGAAGTATAAAAAAAGGCACCTACACATTCAGAGCTGGAGTCAAAAATGTTGCAGATGTCAAAACAATTATGGGAAATTCTGGCGTAATATTAGTCTGTGATATTCAACGACCAGAAGACATTCCTTTTATTTTATTGATTTCAATTCTCTTTACACAGTGGCATGTAACTCCATTAAAATTACCTACATTTCCACCAATTTCAAGAAAAACTTCCCCTAATATGAATTAGACTTCTTTAACCATGTGATCATATACACGATCACCGATAGTCATTTCTTTAATGCTTTTGTATCCCTTGTGTTCATATAATCTACGAGCACGAGGGTTTTCTTTATCTACATTTAAACTAATATATTTATATCCTTTTTCTTGAGCTATCTTAGGAGCTAAGTCCATAAGACGGCTTGCTACATGTTCTCCCCAATGATTTGGATCAACTGCCAAAGCATCAATATACCATTCATCAGGCCATGCTTCTTGATCATCAAAAATTACTGTATCTAGTGGTAAGCCAACTTTTACATATTCTTTTTTCAATGCAAAATCAATTATTTTTTGGTCTTCATAAGAATACATATCAATCATACCGATTGGAATATCACGACTATCAGTTACAACCCAAATTCTTGTGTAAGAATAACGATAATACTCTGAAATAAATCCCAATCTCATCAAATCATAGAACTGACTTTCTGGCAGCTTCTTAATACTATCCATGTCCATTTCTTCAAAAATTTGTTTTAAAATTGGATAAATAAACGTAAAGTCTGATTTTCTAGCTTTTCTAATCATAAAAACACCTCAACTAAATTTTATCATAAATTGAAAGACAGCCATGGGAGATTTCCCATAGCTGTCCATCAAGAAAGTGATATAGATATAGATGTATTCTGCCATAATAGTTTTTGAGTAATAAGGAACTGGCAGAGACTGAATTTTGGAGGTTTCCTCAATGTCTGATTCAACCTCCATATGCTATTATACTTCATTAAGATAAAATTTCAAGCACTAAAAGTTATTTTTACCTTTAAAAAGTAATTTATATCAAGCTTTCTAGCTTATTTTTAAGAAAGCGTACGTTATTTTAATAATATATTAAAAGTCAGAACTTTTTTATCTAACTAAAAAAAGCCCTCGCGATACGAGAGCTTTTTAAATTAGTCTTGGTAGTTAACCAAAGCTAAGAAACTTTCTGGATCAAGTGAAGCACCACCAACTAAGCCACCATCGATATCAGGCTTAGCCATTAATTCCTTAACGTTAGCAGGCTTTACAGAACCACCGTATTGAATACGAACATTTTCAGCAGTTTCTTCATTGTACAAGTCCTTGATAGTTTCACGGATAGTCTTGCACATTTCTTCAGCTTGGTCACTTGAAGCAGTCTTACCAGTACCAATTGCCCAAATTGGTTCATAAGCAATAACAAGCTTTGAAACTTGTTCTGCACTCAAACCTTCAAGAGCAGCCTTGATTTGACCAACAACCCATTCATCTTGCTTGTTAGCTTCACGAGTTTCAAGTGATTCACCACAGCAGATGATTGGAGTTACGCCATTAGCAAACAAAGCCTTAGCCTTCTTGTTAATGTCTTCATCAGTTTCATGGAAGTAACCACGACGTTCTGAGTGACCGATAATGCAGTAGTTAATACCCATGTCACTCAAAACCTTAGGTGAAGTTTCACCAGTATATGCACCTTCAACTTCAAAGTATGCATTTTCTGCACCAGTGTGCAAGTTTGAACCTTCTGCACTCTTCTTCAAAACATAAAGGTCAACTGCAGGAGCAGCAATAACTGATTCTACTTTACTTGGATCTGGCAACTTGTCCTTAACTGCATTAACAAATTCTGCAGTTTGTTCTGGATTCATGTGAAGCTTCCAGTTACCAGCAATAATTGGTGTACGCATTTAATAATGTCCTTTCCTAATTAATTACTTGTCTGAAACGCAAGCGATACCTGGTAATTCCTTACCTTCAAGGTAGTTAAGTGATGCACCACCACCAGTTGAAATGTGGCTGATCTTAGGTGCAATACCTAATTGCTTAGCAGCAGCAGTTGAGTCACCACCACCGATAATAGTTACGGCATCCTTAAGATCTGCAAGTGCACGACCAACTTCCAAAGTACCTTCTGCAAAGTTAGGCATTTCGAAAGCACCCATTGGTCCGTTCCAAACAACAGTCTTAGCATCCTTTAAAATGTCCTTGAACTTTTCAACAGTCTTAGGACCGATGTCAAGACCCATTTCGTTATCAGGAATATCATCACCAACTACTTCGTGTGAAGCATCGTTAGAAAATTCAGTTGCTGCAACGTTATCAACTGGAAGAACAATCTTGTCGCCAGCCTTTTCAAGCAATTCCTTAGCAAGTTCAACCTTATCAGCTTCAAAGAGTGACTTACCAATCTTGTGACCTTGAGCGGCTAAGAAAGTATATGCCATACCACCACCGATTAAAATGTGGTCTGACTTAGGAATCAAGTTTTCGATAACACCAATCTTGTCTGATACCTTAGCACCACCAAGAATAGTTACGAATGGGTGAACTGGGTTTTCAACAGCATCACCTAAGAATTGAATTTCCTTTTCAAGAAGGTAACCAGCAGCTGCAGGCTTACCATCTTTCTTCATAGCAGTAGCGATACCTACGTTTGATGCGTGGCTTCTGTGAGCAGTACCAAATGCATCGTTTACGAACATATCGCCAAGGCTTGCCCAGTATTCGCCAAGTTTTGGATCATTACCTGATTCACGCTTGCCGAAGTCATTGTCAATATCTTGGAAACGAGTGTTTTCAAGAACCACAACGTCGCCATCTTTCATGTTATTGATAGTTTCTTCAACTTCTTTACCTTCGTTAGATGGTACAAAAGTTACAGGCTTATCAAGTAATTCGCTTAAGCGTTCAGCAACTGGCTTAAGTGATAATTCTTTCTTATCGTCATCTGACTTAATACGACCCAAGTGTGAAAGTAAAATTGCTTTACCACCATGTTCAATGATGTACTTGATAGTAGGAAGTGCAGCAACGATACGGTTGTCATCACCGATAACGCCATCCTTAATAGGAACATTGAAGTCTACACGAACTAAAACTTTTTTACCTTTAACATCGAGATCTGAAACGATTAATTTAGCCATCGAAATCCCTCCGAAATTGATTTAATATCCAATATTTTTCTTTAAAAAAAGACGGAAGGAGAAAGAATCTCCCTCCGCCTTCTCATTACTACTTAACGTTAATCAGTTTAAACTACTAATTAAAGAGTAGCAAAGTGTAACAAAGTACGAACCATTTGGCAAGTAAATGACCATTCGTTGTCGTACCAAGCAACAGTCTTAACTAATTGCTTGTCACCTGCAGTAGTTACCATAGTTTGAGTTGGGTCAAAGATTGAACCTGCGCTCATACCAATGATGTCGCTTGAAACAACGTTGTTTGGTTCGTAAGCAAATGAAGGACTTTCGTACTTCTTCATAGCTGCGTTAACTTCGTCAGCAGTAACCTTCTTGTTCAAGATTGATACTAATTCAGTTACAGAACCATCTGGAACTGGAACACGTTGTGCGTGACCGTTCAACTTACCGTTCAATTCTGGAATTACAAGACCAATAGCCTTAGCAGCACCAGTTGAGTGAGGAATGATGTTGATTGCAGCAGCACGTGCAGCACGTAAGTTACCACCACGTACAGGACCGTCCAAAATCATTTGAGTTGAAGTGTAAGCGTGGATAGTAGTCATAGTACCAACTTCAACGCCAAATTCGTTTTGTAAAGCGTTAACCATTGGTGCCAATGAGTTAGTAGTACATGAACCAGCTGAAACGATCTTGTCATCAGCAGTCAAAGTGTCTTGGTTTACTGAGTAAACGATAGTCTTCAAATCGTTACCAGCAGGTGCTGAAATCAATACACGCTTTGCACCAGCGTCAAGGTGAGCTTGTGACTTAGCCTTGCTAGTGTAGAAACCAGTACATTCAAGAACGAAGTCTACGCCGTCGTTCTTAACCCAAGGAATGTTTTGAGCTTGTGGTTCTGCGTATACACGGTAGTTCTTGCCGTCTACAACGATTGAGTCGTCAGTAGCTGAAACTTCGTGGTCAAAAGTACCATGAGTTGAGTCGTACTTAAGCAAGTGTGCCAAAAGTGCTGGAGTAGTCAAGTCGTTGATTGCAACAACTTCGATGTCCTTTGACTTTTCGCCCAAGTCCATAATACGACGGAATGCTAAACGACCGATACGGCCGAAACCGTTAATACCAATTTTAACTGTCATAACCTAAAGTCCTCCTTAAGAACTATAAACAACAATTTATTTTAAACAGGAATGTTACTTCCTCTTTAAAATCTTATCTGAGGCACCTTCATCAGTAATTAACCAGGTTTGACGAGGTGCATTAGGCATATAAGCTTTGATTGCTTTTGCTTTTCTAGCTCCACAAGCAAATGCAAATATGTGGGGTATTTTCTTTAGATTCTCAAACTGCAATCCAACCTGGGTGATGCGGTCAACAATCTTTCCATTATCATCGAAGAAACACCCGAAACATTCGGTGATAGCTCCCTTTTCACGAAGTTCTGAGAGTTTAATTGAATTATACCCTCTTCTCTGCGCCATTTCCTGAGCTAAGCCAATTCCATGAATCACAGCATCGCTTTGGGATATATCTTGCAATAAATCACTAATTGAATCTTCCCTAATCAAAGATTTATAAGCACTAGAAGAAACCTGTTCTGGTAAATATAGAGTCTTGTAAGTACCAGAAGTCCTAGCTGCCATTTCTTGAACTATGGTATTACTTTGAGTTAAAACATTTTCACCCAAAGCTCCACGACCAGGAACAAATTCCAATTGACGATTATCACCTAAATGCGGTGATAAATATTTTGCAGATTTAGCAAGAGCAAGTCCTCCAAGAACAGTAACAATCGACTGACCAAGTGGCAAAAGCAAATTAAGCGCAGAGCTTAATGCTTCTCCCATTTCTTGATAAACACGATCTTGCAAATCGCTATTACCAGGAACTATGATAGTCCGTTCAATTCCAAGTCTTTTCGCTAATTTCAATTCAGTTTCACCTGCATTGAATAAACGGTCAATTACCGGAGCTGCATCTTGCAATGTCTTCTCGCCCTTTTCAGTTAAGAACATTCCAAAACTCTTTATCTCAATTAAACCAAGTTTTTTTAAATACTCAGTCTCAGTTCGAACATTCCGCTCTGAAAGCCCTAAATGCTGAGCTACACTTCTGCGTCCAATAGGTGCATTAAGTGATATTTGCTCAAGAACAAGATACCTTTGTCGAAGAATCTTTAAAACATCGGGAACTAGAGCTTCGAGCAGGGAAAAGTCCGAGTTCATAAGCTCCCTCCTTCCCCTGGGACATCATTCGACCATCTCTGTGTCATTTTCCGTCCCAGATTGCTTAAAAATATAAGAGAAACGCAGAATCATGTATTTCATTCGTACATTTCCCAATCGACATTGTTAGTATAACAATCTATTTTTAGTAATTCAAGAAAAATTTGCTTGAAATTAAAAATATTATAAATCAAGTGAAAAGGTTTTTATTTTTAATATTTTTTTGATATACTATAGTTTGCATATTATGGGTCCTTAGTGTAATGGATCGCACGTAAGATTCCGGTTCTTAAAATCTGGGTTCAACTCCCAGGGGACCCATAAAATAAGACGAGCTCGTATTAGAGCCCGTCTTATTTTTTCTCTTGAATTATATAAATCGGTCGATTCTTAACTTGTAAAAATATTTTACCAATATATCTTCCAATTATCCCAATACATAATAATTGTAAACCGCCAATCAATAAAATAATACTAACTAAACTAGCCCAACCAAAAACTGCAGCAGCAGGATTAATTAATTTTCTCACTATTACTGCAATTAAACCAATTATGGCTAATACAAAGGATGTACTGCCAATCCACACAGCAATACTCAAAGGAAACTGGGAAAAATCAGCAATCCCATCAAATGCATATTTAAATAGCTTTAAAGTTGTCCAATCACTTTCACCAGCTACTCTTTCAACATTATGATAATCCAAATATTTAGTCCTAAATCCTACCCACGAAAAAATCCCCTTTGAAAAACGGCTATATTCTTTCATTTCAAGAACTGAATTAACCATCTGTCTAGTCATCATTCGATAATCACGTACTCCAGGAAGAATTTGAGTATTAGAAATTTGATTGATAAATTTATAGAACATATCACTCAAAATAGATTTAAACTTAGATTCTCCTTTTCTATCTACTCTTCTAGTACCAATACAGTCCCAGTTGCCAGTTTCAAGCAAATTATACATTTTAGGTAAAAATGATGGTGGGTCTTGCAAATCAACATCCATATCTACTATGTAGTCTCCCGTAGCAGCCTGCAATCCTGCATATAAAGCCGCTTCTTTACCAAAATTTCTTGAAAAAGAAATATAGTGAACATTTGAATGCTGCTGATGTAACTTTCTTAATTCATCTAAAGTTCCATCACTTGAACCATCATTAACAAACCAGTACTCAACTTCTACATTCATCTGCGAAACAACTTTTTGTGTTGCTGGATAATATAAGGGAATTGTTTCTTGTTCATTGTAACAAGGTACAACTATTGATAATTTTTTCAAGATATCACTCTTTCTCTCTTTAAAAGTTTAAAAACTCCATAAACTACTAATAATATCCAAGAAACAATTGTAAGAACAAACAATATATTAAACCAAATAGGTGAATCAAATTTTAACACAGCTACATTCTTACCTAATTTTTGTTTTACGATTGGCGTTCCGATATAACCTAATTGAGGAGAAATAATTTTATTATTTAAAGTTAACCGTGATTGTTTATACATAATAATTGGTAACTTAACTCTTTTAGTGGTTTTACCATTCCACTCAAGCTGCAATTTTCCACCGTTCAATACACGATAAGAAAACTTATGAGCTAAATAAGGATTAACTATATCTTTAATGTAATAATAATCGACTAAAGAACCCGTCATTTTTTGGTAATAAGTTGGTAAATAATCTGGATTAACTTTAATAATTGTATTAAATAATTCTCCTCTTTTATTAGCATAATGTGTTAAATACCACACTTTAGTTAAATCAAGCGTATTCTTATAATAATCTCCACGTGTAGCAACCTTTACATAAAGATTACCTTGATCAGTATCTTTTATTCCATTTGCTTGATATTTTCCATGTAAGCCATAAACAAAATCATAATATTTTTCTTGTTTGTACATATTCTTACCAGTAAAGTACTTTTTTGACTTTACTTCATAAACTGCTCGATGATTAAAAGTAGTCCTTTGAACGATACGGGCATAATTAGCAGCATAATTTTCAATTATTACTAGCCCAACAAAACATAAAATAATTTTTTTAAAAATATTTTGCTTATTTAATTCTGTAACTGAAATTGCAATTCCTAACAATATAAGTGGATAAGCAACGGTCAATAACCTATGTGGAAATTGTAAATAATTTGTTAAGAACTCAGCTTTAGTTTGGATAACTTTCCAAGGAATTAGTGCACTAGATAGTAATAAAAAAACTGCTCCTTCTGTTGTTATTATCAAATTTATCTTTGATTTACTCCAAGTTAAAATAGCATAAAAAATTTGACCTAGTAGCAATACTAAAGTTAATTTTGTTATATTGTTTCTCAACGTTCCACAGTGATTTATAGTTAAGGCATTTATCGCTAATTGATGGCTTAAAGTTGGTGATATATTATTAGTTTTTAAGATTAATAATAAACTTCCCCATACATTTGCAGTTAAACATAAAGTTCCAAAAACAGCCTTAATCAAATCAATTATTATTTCTTTTTTAGAAGGATTTTTTATCAATGAAATAATCAAAAAAGGAATTAAAGTAATGGTAAATAAAATCGTACTAAGTAAATGTGTTTGAGCAATAATACTCATGATAAGCATCAAACGAATCCAGCGAATTGGTTGCTTTTTATCTTGAAGCATATTTACACCCTCAATGAACACAAAAGGCGCTATCGCTGCTCCCCAGGCCATCAGATTAGTATGATCAAACCAAGTCTGAATACCTCCAATATTAATATATAAAATGGCTATCATTGTAGAAATAATCTTATTAGCTCTACATTTTTGAGCTAATAAATACATCCCGCTCCCACCAATAATTCCAATAAAGAAATATGAAGTTAATTGATACTTATACCACGAACCCAGTACATATACTAAAAATCCATTTATATAAGCAAATAGCGGACCATATAAAGCGTTTATAATTCGCCCACTTTGCTGAAAGCCAAAATTACTTTGAAAATAAGAAAATTTTCCCGTTTTAAACTGTTCTGCAATATCATAAAAACGATTATAGTGAAATAGAGTATCAATGTCTAAAACCATTCCATGATTATCTAGCTGAACTTTCATAAGTAAATATGTAGCTATTATGATGGCAAAATATGGCCATGATTTTTCTAACCAATTTTGCCAATTAATTTTTTTAAAATCCTTCATGCCATTTTCCTATTTTTTAAAGGTTATAGCTTTATTTACTCCAAATTGTAAAAGTGTAGCTACAATAGTTGCAAGCATTTTTACAAGCATTTTGTCTTGATGCAATAAAGTAACAAAAATAAATAAGCACATTGTAGTAAACAAAGTTGTAATCTGACCTACAATATAATATTCAATAAAGCGCCTTAACATATGATCTTTTACTTTAAAATTAGTATAACTGTTCCAAAAGAAATTGTTAATTAAACCGCAACTAGAAGATATAAAATTCGCTAATTCAGGATTAAATTCTAAAATTAACGTTAATAATGCATAAACTCCAAAATCAACAAATAATCCTATAACTCCAATTAATCCATATTTAACTAATTGAATAAAACTTTCATTTTTAATTAAAGTTTGAATTTTTTCTCGCATAACTTCCAATTTATTCAGTCCTTGCATAGCATTTAATCTTTATCTTATCACAAAAAAGAAAGTGCTTGTTTGAAAAGCACTTTCTTAAGTTCATTTGATTTTACCAGACATTAATTCTGGTCGTTCAGCAAGCTCAACATATAAAGTGTCACCAACAGCACTTACTCCCTCGATTTCACGTCCTGTATCATAATGATGTGTACTTAAAAGCTTACCATTTCTAGCAATTCTCATGATGCAGTCATTAAAAGCAAGATAAAATTCCTTTTTCTTGCTATCATAAGTAAATCCTTGAACTGGAGAACCATTTTTCATAAATTCTCCATCAGTAACACCTATTTGCTTTGGATGCCAAGCATTTTTGTGGCGAGTAACTTCCCAATATTCAAACTTATGCTCACTGCCATTATGCTGAACTGCATAAAACTTTTTGTCGCTTACAAATGTAGCATTGTGAATGTACTTAGGTTTATTTTTGGAACCATTCCAAATTTTAAAGGTCCAAATTTTCTTAATTTGTAAATCTTTTTTACTAATCTGCATGATTTCTTCAGATTTTGGACTGTTTTTTAAATTATGATCATTAGCAATTACATAAAGATAATTCTTACTTGCGCTTAAAGTTTGACCATGACCTAACTTGATATACGGACTAATTTTTATATCTTTAGCTAAATTAACAAATTGATTCCATTCAATCCAAGGAAGCTTTTGCATTATGTACTTATCAGGAATTGCACTCATCTTATAGCTGACAATTCTTGCATGTTCTAAATATGGATGTAAATACATACTTGCATACATTCTTCCACCAGACATCACCATTCCTTCAGGAGTTGGTCCCATTGCACCAGTTGGCGTAGCCCCTTGGCTTAAAGTAGCAGGCTGATAGAAAACAGTCTTTAAATTCAATCCCTTACTTTTTAAAGTATGAGGCTTAGTTTCTGGAGCATAACTTGCTCCTTTTCCCCAATTTCCTGAGGTTTTATAGTGATGAAGCCAAGTTTTAGTAGTTCCACCTGATTGTGGTTTAGCTTTTCCTTTTTTGATACCTTCTTTTTTATTAGAACGCACTACAACAGTTGCAGTTGCATGTCCTTTTCCATAAGAATACTTAATCTTATGCTTACCTACTTTAGTTGAATCAACTTTTGATTTAGAAACATGAACTTTTCTAAAGTCCACAGAGGTTCCATGAGAATCTGTAGCATAATTTATTGCATCCCTAGTTGGAAAAGAATACTCAGGATTGTAAACCAAACTAATGTTTTTAGCGACAGAAATTTTATTTTTTGCAAAGGCATTTTCATTCACCCAACCAGCTAAATGACCATCAATTAAAACATACCAATAGTTTGTTTTTCCAACTCGCCTCATTTCACTAGCTTGATAATTTGCATAGCGTAATGTTTGCGTATTTACGCGCCATCCAGTTGGACCATTTTTGGTTAAATTAGTGTACACTCCATAATTTTTATTATTGATAATTTTAGTTTGATAACTTGAAAAAGTTTTAGCTAAAACTTTTTGTGGTTTTAATGTAGCCAAAATAATCATTGAAACACAGATTGCTAATCCACTTTTTATTAATTTCATCTATACCTATCCTAATTTTCCATTTAAAAAGGCTGCCTAAGGTATCTTAGGCAACTTTTTTATATTCAAAAATTTAATTAAATTTTTCCAGAAGTTAATTCTGCACGTTGAGCAAATTCTACATAAAGGTTAGAACCAGCTACTGACATACCTTCAATTTCACGACGGGTATTAAATTTATAGTGCTTTTCAGCAGTTCCATTTTCCTTAACTTTAAAGATGTTATCATTAAAGCCAATATAGAAATTACCATTTCCATATGCAAAGCCTTGAACTGGAGAACCGTTTGAAACAAAACTTCCTTGAGTTGCACCTACTTGCTCAGCATCCCATTCATCGCCATTTCTTGTTAGCTTCCAATATTCGTACTTATTGTAGCCACCATTGTGGAATAAGGCATACATAGTGTTATCACCAACAAAAGTAGCGTTGTGGATATAACGGTTATCAGCAATTCTAAATGTCCAAATTTTATTAATTTTCATATCACTTTTACGAATTTGAAGAATTTCTTCAGATTTTGGACCATTATTGTACTTATTATCATTAGCCATAACATAAATATATTTACTACTTGAGCCAAGAGATTGACCATGACCCAACTTAATATATGGACTTACTTTAATATTATTTGCATATGATTTAAAAGTACTCCATGACATAGTTGTTAAATTTTGAGCTGCAGTTTTACTCTTAATATGATTTAAATTGTATGAAACTAAATGTGCATGGTCGCTATTAGGATCAGAATACATTGAAGCAGTAAAAATACCATTATTTACCGTAATTCCTTCTGGACTAACACCAATCTGTCCCATTTTATCTGCTGCTTGGCCATAACCTAAACTAACAAAACGTGGCTGGAAAAGACGAGTTCTTAAAGTTAATCCATTATTACTAAAGGTATTAGAACTAGTTTCTGAAGTATAATGATGAGCTGCATTCCAATTGCGTGATGATCCTTTTGAACCACCTTTCCAAGCACTAACTGCTTTAAAGCCCTTCTTCGGAGCTGCATTTCCCACATTATTTGCTTCATTATCATTATTTCTTACAGTAACGTTAATCGAAGCTTTAGCCTTACCATAACTATAGTTAACCTTTGTACTGCCTGATTTAGCAGAACTAACTGAATTATGGTTTACACTGACTTTATTTGGATCAATAGCAGTACCTTGACCATCAGTTACATAGTTAATGGCATCTTTTGGATTAAAACTATAAGCTGCATTTTTAACTAAAGAAACATCTTTTGCAACAGAAATTTGATTTCGAGCAAAGAAGTTTTGACTTACCCAACCAACATGACGGCCATCAACATAAATATCCCAAAAATTACCTTTCTTAGTTGAAACATAACTCTTAGATTGAATTTGACCATGCTTGAAATACTTAGTGGAAGTAAATTTACTAGATGGTCCCTTTGATGACACTTTATGATAAATAGCATAGTTTTTGTTTCCTGCCACTTTAGTCACAGCCTTAGAGTAAATTTTTGCTTGAGCATTATTCGTATTTTTTCCAGCAAAAATAATTCCACTAGCTAAAATGGCACTTGTAACTAATGCGAATTTAAATGATTTTTTCAAAATTCTTCTCCCCAATATTTTAACTATTTTGTCCAAAAAATATTCTACTCCAAAATTATAAAAAATCCATAAACTTTCGTATTCGAAAATTTAATCTATATTGTGAAAATACACTTTATACTTTCCGCAAAGCACTTTTTATGTTATATAATGGAAGGGTTCACATTGGTAATATTTTTAAGGAGAACAAATTTTATGGTCGAATCTACAAACGAACACAAAAAAATGATGTGGTCGACACTAGCAATGATGGCCTTTTCTACTGTATGGGGATTTGGTAATGTTGTTAATGGTTTCGTCTACTTCGATGGAACTAAGGTTGTCTTCAGCTGGATCTTAATGTTCCTGCTTTATTTTGTCCCCTACGCCTTAATGGTAGGAGAATTAGGTGCCACTTTTAAAAATGCTGAAGGTGGTGTTTCTTCATGGGTAAATGCAACTATGGGTGCAAAATGGGCTTATTATGCTGGATGGACCTACTGGGCTTGTCACATTGTCTATATTTCAAGTAAAGGAACTGGTGGCTTGCGTGCAATGTCATGGGGGATTTTTGGCAATACAAATTGGTATGACAGTATCCCTACTGCTTGGACTCAATTTGCAACTCTAGTTGTATTTTTATTCTTTTGCTGGGTAACTAGTCGCGGAGTTCCAGTTCTTAAAAGTTTAGCTACAGTCGCTGGTTCTTCAATGTTTATTATGTCAATTCTTTTCATTGTTATGATGTTTGCAGCACCTGCTCTCAATCCTCATGCAAATTATTTAACAATTGACTTTAATTGGAAAAATTTACTTCCAACTTTTAATGTAAAATATTTAACTTCACTTTCAATCTTGGTATTTGCTGTTGGTGGATGTGAAAAAATTTCACCTTACGTAAATAAAGTTCAAGATCCATCCAAAAACTTCCCTAAAGCAATGATGGCTTTAGCTATTATGGTCATGATTTCTGCAATTTTAGGTACCTTTGCTATGGCAATGATGTTTGACCCCAAAATTGTTAATAATCATTTAAATGAATATATTTCAAATGGTCCATACATGGCCTTTCAAAGTTTAGGTGAATATTACCATGTTGGTGGATTATTTATGTATATCTATTCTTGGTGTAATGTAATTGGACAATTCTCTACATTAGTAATCAGTATCGATGCTCCACTTAGAATGCTTTTAGGCAGTAAAGAAGCTAAAGCTTTTATTCCAAAAAAATTATTAAAATTAAACAAGCATGGTGCTTATATTAATGGTATTTGGATGGTTGTTGTTTTATCAGGTGGCTTAATTATAGCTCAAGCACTTTTGCCTGATGCACAAAGTGTAATGGCACAGTTAGTTAAATTAAATTCAACTACTATGCCAATGCGTTATCTCTGGGTATTTGCAGCTTATATAGCTCTTAGAAAGCAACAAGAAAAGTTCGTAACTTCTTATCAAATGACAAAAAGTCAAGGACTAGCTTATACTGCTGGAATCTGGTGTTTTACAGTTACAGCCGCCTGTTGTATTTTAGGAATCTATTCGCCAGATCCATTTACACTATTTTTAAACATTGCAACTCCAATTGTCTTAGTTGCTTTAGGTCTTATCTTACCTGCCATCAAAAAACAGCAAGATGGTGATAATGCCTTACTTGATTAAAGTAATTTAGAAATAATCTAAACTAAAACGCTCCAAATGGAGCGTTTTTCACTTAATCGTGATAAACTATTTTTATAGAAAACATTCTGGAGGTATTTTTAAATATGAATTTAGAAGAAAAGGCTGAAACACTACTTCATACTTATAACTTAAAAGCAACTAAACCTCGTATTAAAATATTATGCTATTTAATGAATCACCATAATCATCCAACTGTTGAAATGATTTATCATGCTCTAGATGAAAAAATCAACCGAGCAACTGTTTATAATACCCTTAACGCCTTAGCAAAAGTAGGAATAATTATTGAAATTAAAAATGGTGATAATTCTACTCACTATGATTATTTTGTTAAACCTCATTTTCATATTATATGTAAAAATTGCGGAAAAATTGCGGATGTCATTTATCCTAATTTTGATCAAATAGAAAATGAAATGCGAAAAAGTGCTGAAGAACAAACAAATTTTATCGCTTCTGCTAGTCATTTAGAAATTTATGGACTTTGTCCTGAATGTCAAATTAAAGTAAAAAAATAAGAGTGAAAAATTTCACTCTTATTTTTATTTTAATCAGTTAATTTATTGCTTTCAAGAAGCTCTGCACGTTGTGCTAAGTTTACATACAATCTATTGTTAGAAATTGACAAACCTTCAATTTCACGACCTGTATTAATTTGGTAACCATCTTTAAAAGTACCATCATAGCCAATTTTAGCAATTACATCGTTAAATCCAATGTAAAAGTTTCTATTTACTGGATCATAAGTAAAACCTTGTACTGGAGCATTGCCCTTTACAATTGTACCCTCAGTTGCACCAACTAATTCTGAATACCAGTTATCTCCCTTACGAGTTAATTTCCAGTATTCATAACGATTCTTATTCTTATCGAAATATAAACCATACATAGTATGATCATCAACAACTACTGCATTTTGGTAATAACGAGAATCTTCTGAATCCCCATTATTCCAAGTCTTAACAGTCCAAATCTTGTTGATGCACATATCACTTTTTCTAATTTGAACTAATTCTTCTGAAAAATCAGTTTGATGTTGAGTATGGTCATTAACTAATGCATAAACATATTTATCAGTAGAGCCCAAAGCTTGTCCATGTCCTACAGGAATATATGGACTTACTTTAATATCTTTTACATAAGTATTGAATCTCTTTTGACTCATCTTAGAAGTATCTGTTAAATATTGAGGTTCATATGGATCAGTTAGCTTACTTAAATCATATCCAACAATATGTCCCTTCATATCTTCTGTAGTACTTAAAAGACTTGTATATGCCCAATTATTTGAAACGGTTACACCTTCTGGAATATGACCAACACGATTAATTGGACCATCATCAGCACTTGTTTGAACACTTAAAAATACTGGTTGATATAACTTAGTGCTTAAAGTTAAACCATTAGCTGAATAAGTATGTAACTTAGTTTCAGGAGTAGATTCTTGTGGACTTAAATAGTTAATTGAGGCTCCATAGTGCTTAGACCATGAATCATAACTACTTGGTCCTTTTTTAGCAACTACACTGTCAGCACTATTATCCATACCTTCTTTAGTACTCTTTCTAACAGTGAATTTAACTGTTGCTTTAGCAGAACCATAAGTATATTTTACATTGTAAGACTTAGGCTTAGAAGCATCAATTTTAGCTTTAGATACAGCAATATCTTTATTATCAACTACTGTACCAGTTGCATCAGTTGCATAACTAATTGCGTTTTGAGTACTGTAGTCACCATCTGGACTATCATTTCTAACTAAAGTAACACTCTTAGCTGCTTCGATAACATTTCTTGCAAAGTAATTTTCATTAACCCAACCTACACGTCGACCATTTACATAAATTAGCCAATAAGTGTACTTCTTAGTTTTAATACTTTGATTAGATTGAATATGAGCATAGCGGAAGTTCATTCCATCTGCTACTTTTTTATGAACTTTTCCACCTGATACTGATTGCCAAACCTTATAATTTTTATCGCCAGCTACCTTAGTCATAACTTCATAACTAGTGGTTATTTGAACTGGTTGCTTCTTTTTATTGTCAGTTGGCTCATCAGAGCTAATTTTCTTTTCATCAGTTGCATCAGTTTTATCTGCTACTTTTTTATTTGTTTTAACAGTTTTTTGTGTAGCTTTAGTTGCCGCAAAAGTAGTATTGTTAGAACTTACAAGAAGTCCAAAACTTGCAGCTAAAGCAGATGCACAAGTTAATAATTTTGTATAATTCAAAAAATCCCTCCACAATTTTAAACACTACTTGTATTATAATATGAAATCAAGCTTATTAATAATACAAATTCGTTAAAAAGAAGCTCGAAAATATTAAATTTAAGGCTCATTAGTTGACATGAATAAAAGTAAGTGATTTAATTAGCACTGTACTCTTAAGAGTGCTAATTATTTAGATTTATATAATAGGAGGCTATTTATGCTCGTACCTACAGTTATTGAACAAACAGCACGTGGTGAACGTTCATACGACATTTACTCACGTTTATTAAAAGACAGAATTATTATGCTTAGCGGCGAAATCAATGACCAAATGGCTAATTCAATCATCGCCCAATTACTATTCCTTGACGCACAAGACAATACTAAAGACATTTCTCTTTACATTAATTCACCAGGTGGTGTAATTACATCTGGTCTTGCAATTATGGATACTATGAACTTTATTAAGTCCGATGTTTCAACTATTGCAATCGGTATGGCTGCTTCAATGGCATCTATTCTTTTAACAAGTGGTGCTAAAGGAAAGCGTTTTGCTCTTCCAAACTCAACTGTTTTAATTCACCAACCACTTGGCGGTGCTCAAGGTCAACAAACTGAAATTGAAATTGCAGCTCAAGAAATTTTGAAGAGCCGTAAAAAGCTTAACCAAATTTTACATGAAACTACTGGTCAACCTATTGAAAAGATTCAAAAAGATACCGAACGTGATAATTACTTAACTGCTGAAGAAGCTAAGGAATACGGTTTAATTGATGAAATCATGGTTAACCAAAAGAAATAATCTTCTAAATAACAAAAATGATGACTCAATGAGTCATCATTTTTTAATTTCTTAAACTATCTGCTAAATCACGAAGCTTTTTAAAGCGATGATTAACACCTGACTTTGAAATTGGACCATCTGGCAATTGCGCAGCTACTTCTTTTAAAGGTAATTCTGGGTGAGCTAATCTAAAACGAGCCAAACTTTCTAATTTTTCAGGAAGAGAATCTAAGCCCTGCTTTTCCTCAATTAACTGAATATCTTCCACTTGTTTGGCAGATGCTGAAGCTGTCTTTTTCATATTTGCAGTATCACAATTTACTAAGCGATTAACCGAATTTCGCATATCACGCATAATTCTTAAATCCTCAAATGCCAGCATAGCATTAAGTGCGCCAACAATATGTAAAAAGTCTCCAATTTTTTCTGCTTCTTTTAAATATACGATATAACCTCTACGACGCTTAGTTTTTTTAGCATTTAAGTAAAAATACTTGTTCATTAACTCAGCTAAATCGTTATTATGATCTTCATAAGTAGAATAAATTTCTAAATGATAACGACTAGTTTCAGGATTATTAACACTACCACCAGCCAAAAAAGCTCCTCGCAAATATGACATTGCACCTTCACGAGATTTCATAATTCTTTCTGGAACTCTAGTTACTAAACCTTTTTCATGATCCCAGATTTGTAAATTTTCCATAATCTCTTGTACATTATGTTGCAAACGCACTAAATATTGGTTATTTTTTTTTAGTTTCATTTTCTTTGAAACAATTAATAAAGGTTCAACACCATAAGCTACTTTAATCAATGAAAAAATATGACGAGCGATAGCTGGATTTTCAGTGGTTATATCTAAACTAAACTCATGATTATGAAGATTTAAAACACCATTCATACGCAAAAAAGCAGCTAATTCAGCTTTAGCGTGCTCTGGATGCACGGGAAGTGAAGTTAGCTCTTTTTTTACATCACTTGCATAACTAACCATTATTATCAGCGATTCTTCTACGTGACATAGCTTCAAAAGCCAAACTGATAATTTCTTTAGCTACTTTTTCACCATCATGAAAAACTAACCCATGTCGTTGATCAATAAAATCATCTGTAATTACACGGCAATTTTGTGCCTTCAAGCCAGCAAAATCATTACTTACTGGGTCTAAATATTCATCATAATCTTCAGGATGAAACTTACTCATATCAATTTTAGCTCCATTAACTAAAGCTGTATTAATATAATTTCCTCCTAAATGATCATTAATAACCTTAACATGGTCACTATCACTAAAATGATCAGTTTCTCCACGTTGAGTCATAATATTACAAATATAAATTACTTCTGCGCTAGTTTCACGAACTGCTTCTCCTAAGTTAGAAATCATCAAATTCGGTAAAATTGAAGTAAATAAACTTCCCGGACCTAAAACTACAGCATCAGCTTGCATTATCGCTGCAAGAACCGGCAAAACTGCAGTTGGTTCTTGATCAGAATCTGAATCAGTTACCCAAACTCTTTTAATCCTTTTATCTTTTGAAGTAATCTCAGTTTCTCCAGATTCAAAACTACCATCTACAAATTCTGCATTCAAAGTTAATGGTTCATTTGAAGCAGGAAAAACATGTCCATCAACATGCATCATTTTTGACAATGACTGAACTGCATCAAAAATATTTCCATGCATTTCATTTAAAGCTGCAATAATTAAATTACCGATAGCATGCCCAGAGAAAAATGAATCTGAGGAATCAAAACGATATTGAAAAATATTCTTTTCTTCTCTTGGGATATCACTAAGTGAAACTAAAACATTTCTAATATCACCTGGAGGAACAACATTAATAAAGTTTCTAATTGAACCAGATGACCCTCCATCATCTGAAACAGTTACAATAGCCGTAATTTCTGCATTTTGCTTTTTTAAAGCGTTCAAAATAACTGGTAGACCTGTTCCACCGCCAATAACCACAACCTTAGGTCGGCGTGCTTTTATAACACGAATAATTCTATTTTCACCAAAAGACATTGTGGCTATTCACCTACTTTCTAATATAACGACTGACTTCACGGTGGGTAATATCAACTGGATATTTCTTAGCTAAATCACGAGCAAGCTGCTGAGCAATTGATACACTTCTGTGTTGACCGCCCGTACAACCAATCGCAATTGTTAATTTTTCTTTTCCTTCTTTAATATACCCTGGAATTGCCGTTTTTAATAAATCTAATAATTTTTCATAGAATACTTTCGTCTCTTCTTTATTCATGACATAGTCAAAAACTCGCTTATCAAGTCCCGTAAAAGGACGTAATTCAGGAATATAAAATGGATTTGGCAAAAAACGTACATCCATTACAATATCTGCATCAATCGGCATTCCATATTTAAAGCCAAAACTCATTACTTCAATTGAAAATGGCTGACGCTTTGAATCACTAAATTCATTGATTAACTTTTGTCTAAGCTCTTTAGTTGAAAGCTTAGAAGTATCAATAATGTAGTTAGCACGGTTTTTGATTGGATTCAAAATCCGACGCTCTTCCAAAATACCATCAAGTAATCTACCATTAGCTGCAAGCGGAGGCAAACGACGTGTTTCTTTATATCTTGCAACTAGAGTATCATCACTAGCATCAAGAAACACAATTGTAGCTTGAACTTTTCCATTATCTTCAAGAGAATTAACTTCATCAAGTAAATCAGTATAAAAACTCTTAACTCTAAGGTCAATAACTACTGCTACTTTTTGATAATCATTAGAATTAATCATTAAATCCCAAAAACTACTAAGAAGTGTTGGTGGTAAATTATCAACCACAAAATATCCCATATCTTCTAAAGCATGAGAGGCAACAGTTTTTCCTGCGCCACTCATCCCTGTTACAATTAGCAATTGCTTTTTTTCTTCAGCCATGAAAGTAGCCTCCTTCTAAAATATTATAACATACCGGGTGTGCCATTTTCAGCCATAAAAAAAAGCCTTTCGGCTTCTTTATTAGCGATGCATCCATGCAGTTACAATTTCATTAATTCCAAATACCAATAACCAGAATGATACTAACCACACCAAACTAATCATTGCAATAACTGGGTTGAAAATTAAGAATATAGCAATAATTAAACTTAAAATATTCATAATCAAGCTAAATACAAAATACCCAGTTGAAATATCTTTCAAATGCCATGAAAAGGCAATTCCAACTATTGAATCAACAAAAAACCAAATTGCAAATAAGTAAGCAATTGTTAATGCACCAATATCATATGAACATAGGAATAAGACACCAATAATAATATCTAAAATTCCTGATACCAAAGTTACCCAGCTACGTGAGAAAAATCCTCTAAAACGTGAGTAAGCTGCAAACCATACAAACCCTTGCACAATTGACAAAATACCAAAAAGTAATACAAAGGCATGTAAACTCTTACCTGGGTGTCGCATTAAAAGAAAAGCTACAATAACCATTAAGACACCAGCAATAAAGGCGCCCCAATCAAAGCCATTGCTCCTTCTTGAAGTAGAAAAATTATCCATAAGTTTATCCTCCTTGGATAATATTGTACACTTCTTAAGATTTTTTTAAAAACAAAATGGAATTATTTTTTAGCTTCTTTTGTTAATTTGGTATCACGTTCTAATACTGGCTTCAAGTATTTTCCAGTATAACTTTTCTTATTTTGGGCTACTTCTTCAGGAGTACCAACAGCAACAATTTGGCCACCACCATCTCCTCCTTCAGGACCCAAATCAATTAACCAATCAGCACATTTAATAACGTCAAGATTATGTTCAATAATTAAAACTGTATTTCCTTCATCAACTAAGCGTTGTAAAACTTCCATTAAACGTTTGATATCGTCTGTATGAAGACCTGTTGTTGGCTCATCCAAAATATAAAAGTTTTTACCAGTGGATAATTTTTGAAGTTCAGCTGCTAATTTCATTCTTTGAGCTTCTCCACCCGAAAGAGTAGTGGCAGATTGACCTAATTTTACATAACCAAGACCTACATCAACAATTGTTTGCAATTTTCTTTGAATTTTAGGAATATTTTCAAAAAATTTAGTAGCTTCATTAATTGTCATATCCAGAACTTGAGCGATATTTTTCTCTCGATAAGTTACTTCGAGGGTTTCAGAATTATAACGAGTTCCATGACATACTTCGCATGGAACATAAACATCTGGTAAAAAGTTCATTTCAATTTTAATAATTCCGTCTCCATGACAAGCTTCACAGCGGCCACCTTTAACATTGAAAGAAAATCTCGCTTTAGTATATCCACGCATTTTAGCTTCATTAGTCTGAGCAAAAAGAGTTCTAATATCATCAAATACACTTGTATAAGTTGCAGGATTACTGCGTGGAGTTCGACCTATTGGACTTTGATCAATATCAATGATTTTTTCAATATTTTTATAACCAGTGATTGATTTATATTTTCCTGGTTTTAAAGAATTATTATTTAATTTTTGAGATAATGCTCTCTTCAAAATCATATTAACTAAAGTTGACTTCCCTGATCCAGATACTCCTGTCACTACGTTTAATTTACCCAATGGAAAATCAACATCAATATTTTTTAAGTTATTTTCTTGTGCACCCTTGACGGTAATCTTTTTACCATTACCTTTTCTTCGATTTAATGGCACAGGAACAAATTTTTTACCTGATAAATACTGACCAGTTAAAGATTTAGGATTATTTTCTACTTCTTCTGGTGTTCCTGCGGCCATCACTTGACCACCATAACTACCAGCACCAGGTCCCATATCAATTAAATAATCTGCTTGTCGCATAGTTTCATCATCATGTTCCACAACAATTAAGGAATTACCTAAGTCTCTCATTCTCTTAAGTGAACTAATTAAACGGTCGTTATCACGCTGATGCAATCCAATTGAAGGTTCATCTAAAACATACATAACTCCTGATAAGTTAGAACCAATTTGTGTTGCTAATCTAATACGTTGAGCTTCACCACCTGATAATGTATTAGCAGAACGAGAAAGAGTTAAATAGTCCAAGCCTACACTATCTAAGAAGGATAATCTATCACGAACTTCTTTCAAGATTGGCTTAGCAATTGTTGTCTTTTGTTCATTAAACTTTACCTGCTTAAAAAATGTTAAAGCCTTATTAATTGATAAGTCTGAAGCTTCTGCAATATCTTTACCATCTATCTTAACAGCCAATGCTTTTTCATTAAGACGCTTACCATGGCAAACTGAACAAGTAAGTTCTGTCATATATTTTGCCATTGCATCCCTCATAAATTTTGACATTGGACGGCGATAACGCCGCTCCACATTAACCATTACTCCTTCAAAAGGTTGAGTAGTATCATTTACCCCAAAATCACCTTCCAAATGAAATTTAACTTCTTTTTTTGATCCAAATAAAATTGTTTCTCTTTGTTTTTTTGTCAATTTATTGAAAGGCTTATCCATTGGAATTTTAAGAGCAGCACAAGCTTGTTCAAGCATTCCGGTATAATATTTAGAATTTTGCCAAGGTGCTAATGCTCCCTTAGCTAAAGACTTAGTCTTATCTGGAACAACTAAATCTTCATCTACTGATAGCTTCATTCCTAATCCGTCACAAGCATCACAGGCTCCAAATGGAGCATTAAATGAAAATAATCTAGGTTCCATTTCACCTACTGTGAAGCCGCATTTTGGACAAGCATAATATTCAGAAAAATTCATCATTTCTGATCCAATTACATCAACATTCATATATCCATCTGATAAGCGAAGAGCGGCTTCAACTGAATCAAATAAGCGTGAACGAATACTTTCTTTAATAATCAGACGATCAACCACAATACTAATTGAGTGACGTTTATTCTTTTTTAATTCAAAGTCCTCATCAATTTCATGCATTTCTCCATCGACAACAACTCTTACATACCCTGCTCTTTGCACACGTTTAAAGACTTCTTTATGTTCTCCTCGTTTATCACGCACTACTGGTGCCAATAATTGAATTTTACTCCTCTCAGGAAGTGCCATAATTCTGTCAACCATTTGGTCAACACTCTGTCTTTCAATTACAGTACTATCATTTGGACAAACTGGTGTACCAACTCTTGCCCATAAAAGTCTCAAATAGTCATTAATTTCAGTAACAGTTCCTACAGTTGACCGAGGATTATGAGAGGTCGTTTTTTGATCAATTGAAATTGCTGGATTAAGACCATCAATGGAGTCAACATCCGGCTTATCCATTTGACCCAAAAATTGTCTGGCATAACTAGAAAGTGATTGCACATATCTTCTTCGTCCTTCAGCATATAAGGTATCAAAAGCTAAAGAGCTTTTACCAGATCCAGATAAACCAGTAATAACAACTAATTTATCTTTTGGAATAGTTATATCCACATCTTTTAAATTATGTTCACGTGCACCACGAATAACAATTTTATCATTTACCATTAAATGTTTTTACCTTTCTTTTTAATAGGCTTTTTTGATGAATTTTCAAGTTCCATAATTGCATCACGAAGAGTTGCTGCTTCCTCAAAATCAAGCTTTTTAGCAGCTTCTTGCATTTGCTGGCGTAAATTCTTAATCATAGTTGCCTTTTGTTTAGCCGTTAATTCATCAAAGTTAAGATCAGCAAAACTATCACTATCTTCTTTATTATCTACTGGCTTAGTTGCTGAAATAATATCACGTACTGGTTTAATAATAGTTTTAGGAGTAATTCCATGTTCTTCATTGAACTTCATCTGAATACTGCGACGACGATTAGTAGCATCAATCGCCATCTTCATTGAATCAGTAACCTTATCAGCATACATGATAACTTCTCCATTGCTATTTCTAGCAGCACGACCCATTGTTTGAACAAGAGGACGATAAGCTCGTAAAAATCCTTCCTTATCTGCATCTAAAATAGCTACAAGAGAAACTTCAGGAACATCAATTCCTTCACGCAATAGATTGATTCCAATTAATACATCAAATTTACCTAAACGTAAATCACGCAAAATTTGCATTCGCTCTAAAGTTTTAATATCAGAATGAAGATAACGAACTTTAATTCCTAAATCTTTCAAATAATCAGTCAAGTCTTCAGCCATTTTTTTAGTTAATGTAGTAACAAAAACTCGCTCATCACGTTCAATTCGCTTATTGATTTCTCCAACCAAATCATCAATTTGACCATCAATTGGTCGAACTTCAACTTTTGGATCAAGCAAACCAGTTGGTCGAATAATTTGTTCAACTTTATGATCAGTTCGCTCTAATTCATAGTCTCCTGGCGTTGCAGAAACATACAAGATTTGATTAACATGCTTTTCAAACTCTTGAATTTTAAGTGGACGATTATCGAGAGCTGATGGTAATCTAAAACCATAATCAATTAAAGTTTTTTTACGATTACGATCCCCATTATACATTGCACGAATTTCAGGCATAGTTGCGTGAGATTCATCAATTAAAATTAGAAAATCATCTGGGAAAAAGTCAAGCAAAGTGTATGGCGGCTCTCCAGCTTTTCTTGCTTCCATATGACGAGAATAATTTTCAATTCCGTTAGTGTAACCTACTTCTCCCATCATTTCCATATCATAAGTAGTACGTTGCTTGATTCGCTGAGCTTCAAGAAGTTTTCCTTCTCCTTCAAACTTCTTAACTTGCAGATTCATTTCTTTTGAAATTGCACCAAGAGCGCGTCTCAATTGCTCATCATTTGTCATAAAGTGCGTAGCTGGAAAAAGTGAAATTGTTTCTCTTTCTCCAATTACTTCCCCAGTCAAAGAATCAATTTCAACTATACGATCTATTTCATCTCCAAAAAATTCTACTCGATAAGCATGATTAGAATTTCCAGCTGGAAAAATTTCTACTACATCTCCACGAACTCGGAACCTTCCACGTTGAAAATCAATATCATTTCGATCATATTGAATATTTACTAAATCACGCAAAAGAGTATTTCTTTCATACTCATCTCCTTCATGAAGAGTTAATACACTTTTAGCATATTCACGAGGATCCCCTAACCCATAAATGCAAGAAACACTAGCCACTACAATAACATCATTTCGTTCCATTAAAGCACTAGTAGCAGCATGTCGAAGTTGATCAATTTCATCATTAATTGATGAGTCTTTTTCAATATAAGTATCAGATTGTGGTACATAAGCTTCAGGTTGATAATAATCATAATAAGAAACAAAATATTCTACAGCATTATTTGGAAAAAAATCCTTGAACTCTCCATATAATTGTCCAACTAAGGTTTTATTGTGAGAAATTACCAAGGTAGGTTTGTTTAATTTGGCAATAATATTTGCCATAGTAAAAGTTTTACCAGTACCTGTTGCACCTTCCAAGATTTGTTCCTTATAGCCCTTTTTAAAACCATCAGCTAATTTATCAATTGCTTGTTCTTGATCACCAGCAGGTTTAAATTTAGAAACTAATTCAAACTTCCGATTCTTTTGCCTTTTTATCATCTAAAACACCTCGCGAAAAAAAGTTGGACCAAATTAATTGTCCAACTTTCGAATTTTATTTATATTTTACTACCACGAACGTATTTTCGCACGTTTTTTGCTTACTTTATTTAAGTAATTCAGCCAATGAAGCTTGATAATCTTCTGCAGCTTTTTCAGCAGTTTGGATATCTTTTTTATTAACTCCTACATAAGCTTTAATTACAGGTTCTGTACCAGATGGACGAAGAGCAACCCAAGTTTCATCATCTAAGAAGTACTTCAAAACATTAGATTTTGGAAAACCTTCAAGAGCACTGACTTGTCCATCTTCAATAGACTCTTTCTTTAAAAAGTCTTGAATCTTAATAACTTTATGACCATTAATTTCAGTTAAGTGGTCATTTCTAAGTTTATTCATCAACTCAGCCATTTTCTTTTGACCGCCAATACCTGGCATTTCAATAGCACGAGTAATTTCATAAGAAACACCATATTTTCCCCAGATTTCTTTTAATCCATCAAATACGGTCATGTTTCTTGAAGCATAATAACTTGCTACTTCCGCAAACATCAATGCACCTTGCATTGCGTCTTTGTCACGTGCAAATGGCTTAAACAAGTAACCATAACTTTCTTCAAAGCCCATGAGGAATTTACCATCATTAGCTTTCTTCATACGGTCAACTTCTTCACCAATATACTTAAATCCAGTTAAAACATGCTTAGTCTTGATACCAAAGTCTTCTGCAATCTTAAATGGCAAAGCACTAGATACAATTGAAGTTACAATTTCATAATCACTAGTAAGCTTTCCGCTTTCCTTTAAATGCACTAATAAGTAGTATGACATTAAAGTAGCAATTTGGTTTCCAGTTAAAACTTGGAAATCACCATTCTCAGTTCTAACAGCAGCTCCCATACGATCAGCATCAGGATCTGTTGCAATAATTACATTAGCGTTGACTTCATCTGCTAATTTAAAACCAGGCTTGAAAACATCTCTGTATTCAGGATTTGGTTTAATTGTAGTTGGAAATTCCGGATCAATAATTGATTGACTTGGAACTGGAATAATATTGTCAAAACCACCTTCTCTAAACGCCCTGTCATAAAGCATTTTACCTGTACCGTGAAGAGGAGTATAAATAATTTTAAGCTTATCAGCATTTTGCTTAATCATATCTTTGTCAATGTTAACAGTCTTAAGTTCATTAAGATAAGCTTCATCTACATCTTCACCAATAAGTTGCAAAGTATTATTTGCACGAAGTTCAGCAACAGGAGCTGCTTTAACATCAAAGATGTCCTCTACTTTTTGTGCATAAGCAAATAAACGATCGGCATTTTCTGGGGCCATCTGTGCTCCATCTTCACCATAAACTTTGTAGCCGTTGTATTGCTTAGCATTATGAGAAGCGGTGATATTAATTCCAGCAAAAGTATTTAAATAACGAACTGCAAATGATAACTCTGGAGTAGGTCTTAAATCATCAAATAGGTATACATGAATACCATGTGCACCTAAGACTCTAGCTGCATGTTCCGCAAATTCACGTGAATGATAACGTGAATCAAAAGAAATAGCAACTCCACGTTTCTTAGCTTCTTCGCCATTCTCATCAATTAAACGAGCCAATCCCTCAGTTACTCTACCTACAGTAAACATATTAATTCGATTAGTACCAGGTTCAAGCTTTCCACGCATTCCTGCAGTACCAAAGTTAATATCTTGACCAAAAGCGTCTTCAACCCACTTTTCATCTTTACCTAAAGTATTTAATTGATCTTGTAAATAATCTGGTAAATTAGTAGCTTTTTGCCACTTTTCAAAAGTTTCTTGTGCGTTCATTTGAACCTCAATTCTTAAATTATAAAATTTAATTTCTCCCTAGCATTATTTTACTGTTTTTTATCTACATTTTGAATGCTTCTACTAGTTTTTTGAAAACTTTTTTAGTAAATAACTTTCTTTATTAACAGTTAATTGATTTAACTTTGTTGCTAAGTCCGAAGATAAAGTTTGCGGTAAACAATGATAAACAAACTCATCACTATCTAAAACAACATCATCGTGTGTGCGATTATAACAATAAACTACTACATTTTTACTGTTATATCTCACAATTGCATTCACTCCATATTTAATCTGGATAAAGGCAATTTTTCCATCAATTAAGACAGGATAATCTTTACGAAAAGCTATCAGATTTTTAACTGTTTTTTCAAGAAAATCACTCTGATTATTCCACGGGAAATAACGCCGATTATCAGGGTCTTTTCCGCCAATTAAACCAGCCTCGTCACCATAATATATACATGGAACACCAATCAACATAAAAAGCAAACCAAATGCAATTGCTACTTTTTGTTCATTATTATTCATTAATGTTTTTATTCTTTCGGTATCATGTGTACCTACATTATTTAAACAATTCTGCAAAAAATCAGTTGGATAATTTTCCACTAATTCTGCTAAAGCATTAAATGCTCTTTTTTCATCAGCAGAATTTTTTGCATTTAATAAATTAATAATAAATACGCGAGCTGGATAATTCATCACACCAGTCAAATTATATCCTGTTGTGTATGGACGATATTGACCATTAACAAATTTATGCGAAGCATCTTCCCAAACTTCACCAATTAAAACTTGACAATTATTTTGTGCAAGTCGTTGGCGAATATTTTTCAAAAAATCCATCGGCAATTCATCAGCTACATCTAATCGCCAACCGTCAATCCCTAAACTAGTCCATTTACTTAAAATGCCATCTTCACCGTAGATAAAGTTTTGATAATCTTTATTTTCTTTATCAACTTCTGGCATTGTCTTAATTCCCCACCATGATTGATATTGATCAGGATAATGGCTAAATTTGAACCATGGATAATAAGGACTAGTTTTACTAGTAATTGCATCTTGAAAATATATACTATCTTTACCAACATGATTAAATACACCATCTAAAATAATGTGCATTCCATTTTTATGAAGAGCTTCTACCAAATTTTTCAAGTCAGTTTCAGTACCAAGCATCGTATCAATTTTAGTAAAGTCGACAGTATCATAACGGTGATTACTTTTAGCTAAAAATATTGGATTTAAATATACAGTATCAATACCTAACTTTTTTAAATATGGGATTTTTTTCTGAATTCCTAATAAATTACCTCCAAAAAAGTCCCATCTGGCAATTGCACCATCTGGTCCCTTTATATAATATGGAGTATCTTCTTCAGTCGCATATAAAAATGTATTTTTTTTACGACCAGTTATTTCATGATTAGGATTGCCATTTGCAAACCTATCTGGAAAAATCTGATAGACTACTCCATCTTTATACCAATTTTCATCAGGTAATTTACAGTCAGCACAAGTTAGTTGAAAACTCTGGATGTTATAACTATTTTGCGTTAATTTTCCAATTCCAAAAGGTCCCTTTTCAATGTAATATTCCTGATTATTACTTTGAATTGCAAAATAATAATGATATAATCCTGAACTTTCAACAGTTACATGAGTAATAAACTTCTTTAAATTATCATCATATTCCATTTTATAAGGAACATGGTCTTCATTATTTTTTGTTAACCAAAGAATAACTTCCTGAACTGGTTCGTCAATTTTAACTGCCCATTCAACTTCATCGCCGGTATAAATTGCTCCAAATGGTTTTTTATATTGAATATCCCAAGAATTATATTTTACTTGCATGATTACTTACTTTTCTCAATCTTTAATTTATTTAAATGCCAAATATCTTGAGCATAACGTTCAATAGTTTTATCGACATCAAAACGTTCAGAGTGAGCAATATTAACTAGACATTTTTGATTCCAAATCTTCTTATCCTGCCATAATTTCTCTACAGCTGCTTGAACCTTCAAGTAAGCTTCAAAGTCTGCCAAAACCATAAATACTTCATTATCTTCAAGGAAGTTATTAAATAGAGCTTGTGCCTCACTTGAACAATTCGGAATTGTACCATCAATTAAGGCATCTACAGTCTGCTTCATTATATTATCAGCTTCATACATCTGTCTTGGATGATATGAGTGATTAGTATAATATTTATAAACTTCATCCTTAGTCAAACCAAAACTAAAGATATTGTCTTCACCAACTGCATCTTTAATTTCGATATTAGCACCATCCATTGTAGCAACTGTTAATGCACCGTTGGCCATAAGCTTCATATTACTTGTACCACTAGCTTCTTTAGTAGTTGTTGAAATTTGTTCACTTACATCAGCAGCTGGGATAATTTTTTCAGCTAAGGAAACATTATAATTTTCAAGGAAAACAACCTTTAACTTACCATGAATATCTGGATCATTATTTATCATATTGGCAGTTTCATTAATAACCTTGATGATTTGCTTAGCAAAAACGTAACTTGGAGCGGCTTTTGCACCAAAAATTACCACACGTTTTGGATGATCAATTCCTTGCTTTAAGTCAAGATACAATCTAAGAATGTGTAGAAGTTTTAGAGTTTGACGCTTATATGCGTGCAAACGCTTAATCTGAACATCAAAAATAGCTTTAGGATCAACTGTAATACCCGTTTTTTCTTTAATAAAACCAGCCAGTTTAACCTTATTTTTAAGCTTAATATCTCCTAATTCTTTTAAAACTTGATCATCGTTATGGTATTTTTCAAACTTTAATAATTCAGAACTATCTTTACGCCACTTTTTTCCAATAGTCTTATCTAATAAACCAGACAAATCTGGATTGGCAAGTTGAAGCCATCTACGTAAAGTTATTCCATTTGTCTTATTATTAAAGCGGTTAGGATATAAGTTGTAAAAGTCCTTTAAAACTTCTGTTTCTAATAATTGAGTATGTAATTCGGCTACACCATTAATTGAATGAGAACCAATAATTGCTAAATGAGCCATTTGAACTTGATTATTTTTGATAATTTTAGTTCTATCAATTACATCATCATTAACTTTTCCCTTTAAGCTTTCGCAAAAACGTCTATCAATTTCTGTAATAATTTGCATAATTCGAGGAAGAAGCTCGGACATCATATTAACATCCCATTTTTCCATTGCTTCAGCCATAATTGTGTGGTTGGTATAACTCATTGTTTTTTGAGTAATTTGCCAAGCTAAGTCCCAATCAACTCGATATTTATCAACTAATAAACGCATCATTTCAGCAATTGCCATTGCAGGATGGGTGTCGTTAATGTGAATTGCTACATAATCTGGTAACTTTTCAAAGTTTTGTTGCTTTAAATCCTGAGTATAATAATTCAGAATACTTTGAATTCCAGCTGAAACAAAGAAATATTCTTGTTTAAGTCGAAGCAATCTTCCTTCATAATTAGAATCATCTGGGTAAAGAATTGAAGTTATATCTTCAACTTTTCTTCTATCAGCAATTGTTGGATAATCAAGCTCATTTTCTGATGGAATTTCTGCATCCCACAACCGTAAAGTATTAGTAATTCCATCCTGGTATCCAACTACAGCAACATCATATGGTACAGCTCTAACTACACGTTCGCCTTCATATTGCGGCACTAACCAGCCATCATCGTCAACCATATTAACTTTTCCACCAAAGCGAACAAGAACTGATTTACTTTCTCGTCTAACTTCCCAGCTATCTTCTTTTTTAAGCCAGTCGTTTGGAAGTTCTTTTTGATATCCATTTACAAACTTCTGCTTAAATAAACCGTATTTGTATCTGATACCATTACCATTTCCTGTATAACCAGTAGAAGCTAATGAATCCATAAAAGCAGCAGCCAAACGACCTAATCCACCGTTACCAAGAGCCATATCTGGTTCTGATTCTGCAATTTTATCAAGATTCAAATTCATATCATCTAAAGCTTCACGAACTGTTTGAAGCCAGCCTAAGTTAAGTAAATTTTTCTTTAATAATGTCCCAGGTAGAAACTCAATTGAAAAATAATAAACTTGCTTTTGTTGTTCTTGCTTTTCTAAGATTCTTGTCTGACGCCATTCAGGAGCAAAACCATCTCTAACAATCGAACTAATTGCAACATAAAGATCATGATTACTAGCTTCTGAAATATCTTCTTCAAAATGATCGTCTAATTCCTTTTCTAAACGATTTTTAAATTCTTCTTTTGTTATTTGCATTTGATCATCTTTTAACCTATTAACTCGCCGTACATCCATTTATATTTATCCGCTGAATTTTTCCAAGAAAAATCAGATTTCATAGCTGTACGTTGCATTTTTTGCCAATTGTTTTTTTGTTGGTACATAATTAGCATTTTTTTAATTGCTTGTACCATTTGATAACCATTAAATTCTCTAAAGCCAAAGCCATCTCCTTCGTTTTTTGTTTTATCATAAACCCATACAGTGTCAGCCAATCCTCCAATTTGATGAACGATTGGCAAAACACCATATCTTAACGAAATCAATTGAGATAATCCACAAGGCTCAAATGCTGAAGGCATCAAAAAACTATCAACACCAGCATATATCCGCTGAGCGAGTTTTACATCAAAAGCCAAAATCAACTTCATCTTATCACTGTGGCGATTTGCAATTTCACTTAAGCGTTGTTCATAATAAGGATCTCCATTACCTAAAATGACAACTTGAACATTAAATTGTAAAATATTGTCCAATTCATCAACTAAAAGTTGGCAACCCTTTTGTGCAGTTAGTCTTGAAACCATCCCAATTAGCGGCACATCAGACTTCACTGGCAATCCTACTTCTTTTTGCAAAGCACGTTTGTCTTTATCTTTTCTACGTAAGCGTTTTACATTATAGTGTGTATGAATATCTGGATCAGTTTCTGGATTGTATTTATCAAAATCAATTCCATTTAAAATTCCAGTTAACTTATGCGAACACATTCTAAGTATGCCATCAAGTCCTTGACCATATTCAGGAGTTTGAATTTCTCGAGCATATGATGGACTAACTGTGGTTACTCGATCTGCATACAAAATACCAGTCTTCATCCAATTGACATCATTATCCATTCTAACGATACCGCTATCAAACCAATCATAGCCCAAACTAAAGAAGTCTGGCAAAGTTTTCGCATTATATTTACCTTGAAATTCTAAATTATGAATAGTTAAAACAGTCTTAATATTTTGATAAGCTTGCACAAATCCCCATTTTTCTCTTAATAAGAAGGGAATAAATGCAGTGTGATAATCATTACAATGTAAAATATCTGGTATAAAGTTAAAACGCTCCATCATCATAATTACTGCTTGTTGAAAGTAAGCAAAACGCTCACCATCATCATAATATCCATATACACCAGGTCTTTTAAAGTAATATTCATTATCAATAAAGAAATAAGTTACACCATTTCTTTTTAAGGTAAAAACCCCGCAATATTGGTTTCTCCAGCCAACCGGAACAATAAAATTACCCTGATATTGTAATTTATTTCGATATTCTTCTGGTAAATCTTGATATAGTGGTAACACTACACCAACATCTACTCCACTTTTTGCTAATTGATTAGGTAAAGAACCCAATACATCTCCTAAACCGCCGGTCTTGAAAAATGGTGCACATTCTGCGCCAGTAAATAGAACTCGCAAGATAACTCCTTATTCATTAATCAAATCTTTACTTACAACTGCACCCTTTTTAACCACAATTGGTCTTTCAGGTGTACCTTTAATCGTTACATTTTCATCAACAACAACATTCTTATCTAAAATCGCATATTCCACATGACTATTTTTACCTAAATTACAGTTAGCCATAATAACTGACTTATAAACTTTACTATCATGATCAATATCTACTCTTCTAGAAATAATACTGCTATCAACTTTACCTTTTATTTTACATCCAGTAGCTAACATTGAATTCCTAACTTTAGAATCATTTGAAAAATATGTTCCAACTTCATTACGAATTCTAGTAATTATCTTTTGATTACCATAAAGCAAAAGGTCACGCTTATTCTTATCTATCATGTCCATATTAGCTTTATAGTAACTTGAAATATCATGAATATTGTGTAAATAACCCGTATATTCATATGCACTTGCCCGATATTTAGCTGCTAAGTTAGCTAATCTTTTACCAATATTAATAGATGAATCACTTCTTTGAGCACGTTTTAATTCAGCAATTAACCATTTGGTATCTGCCACATAAATATTAAGACTTAAATTATAAGAATTTTGTTTTTGAGCATCAATAATTTGCTGGCAAGATACAATCGTATTTTTATCATCTAAAATAAACATTCTATCGTCTGGTGCTATCTTATCATTGCCAACTTTTTTAAAGACTGCAGTAATTTTGTTATTATTTTCTTGATGAAAATGAAGCACTGATTGTAAATCCAGATTTGCAATCATTTTATTTTCAATAAAAACAGTGTATGGATAATTTGATGTTTCCAAGAAATTAATTACATCATTAAAGTACTCTTCCCCGGATGCTTGAGCCTGCATTATTTTTTGATAAAAGTCTAAATATTCATATGAACCAATAGTATCAAGACCCCATTCCTTTCCTCCACCTAGGTGGTCAAGGTAAGAACGAACTTTTTCTTCATTGATTAAAGTATAGACATTATTGATTCCCGCATTAACAATACTAGATAATGAAAAATCCATTATTCTATATTTACCGGCAAAATATAAAGTTGATAAAGATCTCTCATCAGTTAATGGACGCAATTCATTATATTCATGTTGATTACTAAAAATAGCAGCCATCTTATTAGTTTTCATTTGGTAAAACTCCAATTCTCTCTGAATTTCCTACTACTTCAATTTTTTCATCATTACCTTCAACTGTAGCCCCATCACCAATTTGGGCATTTTCACCTATAATTGCATGTTTAATTTTGACATTTTTGCCAATTTTTACTCCAGGCATAATTACAGAGTCTACAATTTCTGAGCCTTGTTGAACATCAACATTAGTTGACAAAATCGAATGCTTGATATTGCCATCCACATAACAACCATCAACAATCATTGAATTGCTAATTGAAGCATTATTAGTAATAACTTGAGGAGGAGCAATTGGATTTTTACTATAAATGCGCCAAGAACGATCATACAAATTAAGACCATCACTACCGTCTAAGAATTCCATATTAGCAGCCCAAAGAGAATCAATAGTTCCTACATCTTTCCAATAACCTGAAAATTGATATGAAAATACTCGTTCATCACTTTTAAGATAATATGGAATTACATCTTTACCAAAGTCAATCATGTCATCATTAGTGCTAAATGCAGTTGTTAGCACTTCACGAAGGCGCTTCCAATTAAAAATATAAATTCCCATTGATGCATGATTACTCTTTGGTTTTTTTGGTTTTTCTTCAAATTCAATAATTCTACCACTAACGTCAGTATTCATAATACCAAAACGAGGTGCTTCTTTCTCCGGAACATCAATTACAGCTACAGTTAAGGAAGCTCTGTTTTTAAGATGTTCTTCCAACATTGATTCATAATCCATTTTATAAATATGATCACCTGATAAAATTAATACATATTCTGGATTTTGGCTATCAATATAATCAATATTTTGATAAATAGCATGTGCAGTTCCTTTAAACCATTTACTTCCAGCATTATCAGTATATGGCTGCAAGATAGTTGCACTTGCATCTAATCCGTCTAAACCCCAACTAGCTCCATTACCAATATGCTTATTAAGTAGTAGAGGCTGATATTGTGTAATAATTCCAATATTACGTACACCAGAATTAGCACAGTTACTTAAAGTAAAATCAATAATTCGATATCTACCACCAAAAGGTACAGCTGGCTTAGCTTGATCACTGGTAAGTTTTCCTAGCCGAGTTCCTTTTCCACCAGCTAAAATCAATCCCAACATTTTTACACTCATTTTTGTCTCCTATTTTGTTTTTCTTTTTATCTGAATATTTTCAGGTTTTAAAATCATTGCTCCAAAGCCTGGAACGTTTACATGAATTTTATATTCAAAATCTTTAAATGACTCATGCTTACTATTAACTTTTTGTGGATGCTTATACCATTTACCACCAAACTCTGTTTTTTCACTATTTAAAACTTCATGATATTGACCAGCATAAGGAACTCCTACAGTAAATTCTTTTCGATCAACAGGAGTAAAGTTCAAAATCACAATTAAAAAGTCATGCTTATTTTTTCCTTGCCTAATGAAAGTCAAAACTGACTCATCCTTATTATCTGCATCAATAATTCTTACAGAATTTTCTTGTTGTTCTAATTGCCATAAAGCAGGTTCATTTAAATAAAAATCATTTAACCTCTGATCAAATAATTTCATTTTTTTGTTCAAAGGATCTTTTAATTCGGTCCATTCTAAGCTTTCGTTATATCGCCATTCTAAGTATTGGCCATATTCACTTCCCATGAATAAAAGTTTTTTCCCAGGATAAGTAATTAACAAAGTATATAAATTTCTCAGCTGAGCAAACTGCATCTCACGATTACCAAACATTTTATTCATTAAGCTACGTTTACCATGAACTACTTCATCATGCGATAAAGGCAAGATAAAGTTTTCACTCATCCGATACATAAAAGAAAATGTAGCCAAATTAAAATTATATTTTCTAAATAATGGATCCATTTCATAAAAACGCAGAATGTCATTCATCCATCCCATGTTCCATTTAAAATCAAAACCTAAACCACCATCTTCAATGCGTCCGGTTATCTTAACTTGAGCAGAACTTTCTTCCGCAATCATTAAATCTTCTGGATGTAAACCTTTAATTGTACGATTTAATTTTTGCAAAAAGTCAATTCCTTCTAAACTACGATTTCCTCCAAATTTATCTGGCTTCCATTGACCTGGCCCTCGATCATAATCGCGATAGAGCATATTCGATACAGCATCTACTCTCAAACCATCTAAATGATAAAACTCTAGCCAAAACAAAGCACTCGAAAGCAAAAAAGACTGTACTTCTGGTTTACCTAAGTCAAAGTTTAATGCACCCCAACCTTTATTATCTGCACGCCAGCCTTCCGCAAATTCAAAACAAGCAGTTCCATCATAATATGCCAAAGCGTCATCATTTTTACAAAAGTGTCCCGGTACCCAGTCAGTCAGTACACCAATATTTTCTTTATGACAAGCTTCGACAAAATTTTGCAAATCTTCAGGTGTACCATAAGTTCTTTCTAAAGCAAAATATCCAATTGACTGATAACCCCAAGAAGCATCTAAAGGATGAGCTGTTAATGGTAAAAACTCAATATAATTAAAACCTTGCTTCTTAACATAAGGAATCAATTCCTTTTGTAAATCTTTTAATGTATATAAAGAACCATCGGGATGCGTTTTCCAAGAGCTTTCATGTACTTCATAAATATTTATTGGTTTAGTAAAATGATTTACTTGTTTATTTTGATTATTCCAATGCTGGTCATGCCAATTCTTATTAGGCAAATCAACAACTACTGCCGCATTTCCTGGTCGTGGCTCCAATTCAATAGCAAATGGATCCATCTTCATTACTTCTCGTCCATTTGCTTGCTTTATTAGATATTTATATAATTGCCCTTTTCGTGGTAATTCAGTTGCGATACTCCAAATGCCATTTTTATTTGTCATTTTTAAAGATTTGTCCCAATTGTTAAAATCTCCAACAAGCCAAACTTGCTGCGCATTAGGAGCCCATACTCTAAAAAAATATTTATCTTGATAAAAATGACACCCTAATACATCCTGAGCATGTAATTCATTACCTGCCAAAAAGGAATTAAGACGCTTATTAACATCCACTTTAATTTTTCACCCGGCTTTCTAAATAAAGTGATTCTCTATATAGTTTACTTGCTATATAGTGCAAATAAGTTATTATCATTATTTTCATTATAAACCTATTAGTTCACTTTTTCACTAAAACATGTAAGCGAATTCATCAAAACACAAAAAAAGCACCATGCTACTCTTAGCATGATACTCTTTAAAAATATTTCATATAGTTTAATCATTTAAGCTCTGGAGATAGTTATATGCTTCTTGACCAGCAATACTTCCATCACCAACTGCATTAGCAATTTGACGTAAATCTTTTTGACGAACATCACCTAATGCAAAAATTCCTGGAACTTTAGTTTTCATGTGCTCATCAGTTGGAATCCAGCCATGACTATCTAAAATACCTAAATCTTCAAATGGTTTTGTTTGTGCAAGTACACCAACATAAATAAATACACCAGCAACTGGTAATGTTTTTATTTCACCAGTTTCTTTATCTTTGTAAGTGATACCTGTGACTTTTTGTCCATCACCATCAATTGCTTCAGTTTGTGCATTCCAAATAAAATTGATATTGTCTTTTGCAAATGCACGCTTTTGCAAAGTTGGTTGAGCACGTAACTTATCCCTACGATGAATAATAGTTACTGATTTGGCCATTTGTGAAAGATATACCCCTTCTTCAACAGCCGAATCTCCACCGCCTATAACTGCAACGTCTTCTCCTTTGAAGAAAGCTGCATCACAGACTGCACAATAGGAAACGCCGCGACCGGAGTACTCTTCTTCTCCTGGAACATTTAAATGCTTATGATCTGCACCTGTAGCAATAATTACAGCTGGCGCAGTATATTCAGCAGTATCAGTTTTAACTATTTTTTTAATGCCATCAAGAGTTACTTGTTGTACATCACCATATTCAAAATCTGGTTTAAATTTCATTACAGACTGATACATTTTTTCACTGAGTTCTGGGCCCTTGACTTCGCTAAAACCCGGATAATTATCAATAGCATCTGTATTATTCATCTGTCCACCATATGGACCTCTATCAAGTAAAAGAACTGATAAGTTAGCTCGACTTGCATAAAGTGCAGCTGTAAGACCACCAGGACCTGCTCCAATAATAATTACATCATATTCTTTAGCCATAAAATTTCACCTCGCGCATAATTCTTACTTTTCGCAAGCAATGATACTCCTAGGCTATTAGAAAAGCAAATATTATAAACGAATTTCGGGCTTAGGACTTCTTCCCATCATCTTTGTAATTTCTTCATCAACATTAGTTTGTTCATAAAGAACACGATAAACTGCTTCACTAATTGGCATATCTATATTCTTTTCTTCGCATAATTCATGAACTGCTTTAACAGTAGTTGCTCCTTCAACAACTTGACCCATATTTTTCAAAATATAGTTCAAAGTCTTACCTTCTCCAAGTTGTTTTCCAGCTCTCCAGTTACGAGAATTAGGTGAAGTACAAGTTACAATTAAGTCACCAATTCCAGAAAGCCCACTAAATGTCATCGGCTTAGCTCCAAAATAGTTAACACCAAGTCTAGTAATTTCTGCTAATCCTCTAGTCATGAGTCCAGCTTTGGCATCATCACCGTATTTTTTACCTACTAAAATTCCTGCAGCAATCGCAATAACATTCTTGACTGCACCACCAACTTCTACACCAATTAAATCATCATTAGTGTAAAAACGAACATAATTATTAGAAAAAATTTCTTGAACTCTTTTAGCATTTTCTTCATTTGTAGAAGCACATGCAATCGCAGTAAGATCTTTTTGAGCTACGTTTTCTGCATGACTTGGTCCAGAAATTGCTACAATCTTATCACTATTTTCTGGATAAACTTCTTCAGTTAAAATCTCTGAAATCAACTTTTTACTACCTGGTTCAATTCCCTTAGTAGCAGTTACTAATAAAGGAGTTGCACCAGTTTTATCTAAAATTTGGCGTACATTTTTAGCAACGATTCGTACAGCCTTAGTTGGTAATACAAATAACACTACTTCTGCACCATCTAAAGCTTCTTCTAAGTTCCCAGTAGCTTTAGCATTTGGATTAAGTGACCAATCTTTCATGTAATGAGAATTAGTGTGGTGTTCATTAATTTCTTCATTAACACTATCAATGTTTCCATAAAGGGTTACATCATTACCATTATCAGCAAGCATTGAACCAAGTACTGAACCCCATGAACCGTTACCTAAAACTGCGATTTTTGTCATTTTATTTTTATCTCAAACTTTCTAACTGAATTAATTAACTTCTTGTATACGGATATTTTAAGCCGCTTCCTTCAAGATACCACTTTGGTTTAACCACTTTTCGACGATAAATCCATAATCCAATTACCGCAAAAAATAGAATTAAACTTAGCGCCTGAGAAACACGAATTATTCCAAACATGTACAAACTATCTGTTCTTAAACCCTCTACAAAGAAGCGTACAACTGAATACCATAACAGATAACTCATAAAAATTTCTCCTTGTTTAAAGAGATGCTTTTTATGACGTAAGCTTAAAATCAAAATTAAACCAATCAAATTGAAAAAAGATTCATATAAAAATGTTGGTTGATAATAAACTCCATTAATTTTCATCTGTTGAATTATAAAATTCGGCAAATATAAACTTTGTAAAAAATGTAAAGTTGTAGGACCACCATGGGCTTCTTGATTTACAAAATTTCCCCAGCGTCCAATTATCTGAGCTGCCATTACACCAGGTGCAATAATATCTAACATTAAAAATGGAGACAAACCTCGTTTACGGCAAAATACCAATAAAACTAGCAATCCTGCAATTAAACCACCATAAACTGCAATTCCACCATTCCAAATCGCTATTATTTGGTCTGGATGCTGAGAATAATATCCCCACTCAAATATTACATAATAGATTCTTGCTCCTACATATCCTAGCGGAACTGCCCATAGCAATAGATCAATAAAATCATCACTAGCAATTTGCCGTTTTTTCCCCTCATCAATTGCCATCCAAGTTGCTACTGTAATCGAAATGGCCATAATAATACCGTACCATTTAACGCTCAAGTTTCCTAGATGAAAAGCAACTGGATTTAAAACTAATTGCATTTATTTTTTATCCTTTGAATCCTGTTTTGAATTATCAGCAATTAAACTAACCAAATTATTGTCAAATACCTTAGTTGCATCATAACCCATTTTTTTGGCACGGAAGTTCATAGCTGCAACCTCAATAATACTTTCAATATTTCGACCAACTTTAACAGGAATAGTAATTTGTGGAATTTGAACATTACAAATTTCACGTGTATCCTCATTAAAACCTAAACGATCATAATTTTCTTTATCATTCCAGTTAGCTAACTTAATTACTAATTGAATTTCTGTTCTGTCTTTAACAGCACCAGCACCAAACAAATTCATTACATCAATAATACCGATTCCGCGAATTTCCATCAAGTGACGCAAAATTTTAGGTGCTTCTCCCATCACAGTGTCATGATCTTTTTGATAGGCATCAACTCGGTCATCCGCAATCAAACGGTGTCCGCGATGAACTAAGCCCAGAGCCGTTTCTGATTTACCAACACCTGATGCTCCTGTGAGCATTACACCCATACCTTTAATTTCTACTAATACTCCATGAATACTTGTTCTTTTTGCTAAACGTTCACGTAAATAATCTGTCAAAATACTAGAAACATAAGTAGTTGACTCAGGTGATTGCAAAATTGGAATATTTGCTTCATCTGCTGCTTCTTTTAATTCTTCAGGAACCGGAAGAGAACGTGAAATCAAAAAACACGGTGTTTCAGCAGTACACATCTTAGTAAATACTCGCATCCGAGTTTCATGATCTAATCTTGCTGCATAGGAAATCTCAGTTCGACCTAATAATTGGATACGTTGCTTAGGATAAAAATCAAAGTAACCTGTTAACTCCAATCCAGGACGGTAAATATCTGAAACTGAAATTTCTTTTTGATCAACAACATGTTCGCCTTGATAGACATAAATAATTTTATTGTCACGAATTAATTTTTTTAATTGAACTGCTTCTACCATTTTTGTGCCTCAATTATTTATCTACATCTTTAGTAGTTACATTGCGTGCCTTTTTACGTTTAGATGTAGATTTATTTTTATTAAATGGATTATCAAAATCTCCACTAGATGGCATATTTCCACCTTTTTTAGCTGATAATTTTAATAACAACCAGATGATTCCAATTGCTACTACTGCTACTGGAAGTAACATAATAAATATATGAAAAAGTGCAAAAAGTACACTTAAAATTATTACTGCAACTAATACAAGAACTATAATTCCTGTTAAAGACATAATTTCACCTACTCTGGATTTTCTTGTGCTAATCGCCATTGTAAATATGAATAGATAAATGGATTTAGCTTTCCATCCATTACACCACTTGTATCTGAAGTTTCATAGCCTGTTCTTAAATCCTTAACTAAATTATAAGGATGAAAGACATAAGAGCGTATTTGTGAACCCCAGCCAATTTCTTTTTGCTCACCTTTTAAAGCCTGCTTTTGCTTAAGCTTTTTTTCCTCTTCTAAGTGGAATAACTTCGCACGCAACTCATTCATTGCTGTTTCTCTATTTTGAAGTTGTGATCTTTGAGCTTGTGAAGTTGTAACAATTCCTGTTGGAAGGTGTGTAATACGAACAGCACTTGAGGTTTTATTAATATGCTGTCCACCTGCACCACTTGAGCGATATACATCAATTCGTAAATCTTTTGGATTAATATCTACTTCAATGCTGTCATCAATTTCTGGAATTACTTCCACCGAAGCAAAAGAAGTATGTCTTCTTTTAGCTGAATCAAATGGTGAAATACGTACTAAACGATGAACTCCATTTTCAGACTTAAGCATCCCATACGCATTTTTTCCACTAATTCTAATACTTACGCTCTTTATTCCAGCTTCTTCACCAGGTTCATAGTTATTAATTTCAAACTTTAAGTCGTTTGCATCACAATAACGTTGATACATTCTAAAGAGCATTTGTCCCCAGTCCATGGCTTCAGTTCCACCAGCTCCGGGGTGAATTTCCATTAACGCATTATGACTGTCATATTTTCCTGATAAAAGCAAATCTAACTCATAATTGTGGAAGTCATTTTGTAAGCTTTGCAGATTTTGTTCAATTTCAGTTTGTAAGTCTGAATCATCTTCCATGCGTAACAACTCAAGAGCTGCTACCTCATCATCATAATCTTTTTCAAGCTTGAGAAAAGAATCCCGTTTTTCTTTAAGAATATTATTTTCAGCAATTAATTTTTGAGCCTTTTCTTGATTATTCCAAAAATCAGGCTGAGCCATTTTTGCCTCATTAATTTCGATGCTTTCATTTATTGCATCTAAGTCAAAGAGACCCCCTAAAGTGATCTAGACGCTTATTTAATTCATCTAGCACACTTTGAATTTCACTAATTTCCATAATTTCACCTTTTATCTCTTAAAAAAAGAGGAAGCTCTCCACTTCCTCTTTTGGCCTTAACGACTAAGATTTTGTCTAATTTCTGCCTTCATGAATAAGCGAGTCACATCAAATTCAATGTTAGAAATCATTTCTTCAAACATTCTATAACCAGAATCTTGATACTCAACAAGTGGATTAAGTTGTCCATAACCACGAAGACCAATAGATTGACGCAATTGATCCATCGCATCAATATGATCAGTCCAACGATCATCAACAACACGCAAGATAACTACTTTTTCAAATTCAAGCATTTGTGACTTATCTGCTAAAGCCTTTTCTTTTTCTTTAAAGTTAGCTTCAACAATATCATAAAGCTTCTTCTTCAATTCGTCAGGAGTAATCGTCTTAAAGTCAATCTTATCAGCTTCTTCTTCTGAAGTTAAACTAGAAATGATAAAGTCGCGAAGTGAATCAAGACGCCAGTCTTTTCTTTCTCCTTGAGTAAACATTGCAATCTGACTATCAATAGTTCGATGAATCATCGGAATTAATACTGGCTTTAATGTATCCTCTGATTCAATTACTTGCATACGTTCACCATAGATGATTTCACGTTGAATTCTCATAACATCATCATATTGAAGTGTTTGCTTACGAGTATCATAGTTATTACCTTCAACACGTTTTTGTGCTGATTCAACTTGACGAGTAATCAAGCGACTTTCAATAACCTTATCATCATCGTTATCTGATAAACGATCTAAGAAGTTCTTAACACGATCTCCACCAAAACGTTTCATTAAATCATCTTCAAGTGAGAGATAAAATCTTGTATATCCGGGATCACCTTGTCTACCAGAACGTCCACGAAGCTGATTATCAATACGACGTGATTCATGACGCTCAGTACCAATTACTGCCAAACCACCTAATTCTTTTACACCAGGCCCTAACTTAATGTCAGTACCACGACCAGCCATGTTAGTTGCAATAGTTACAGCACCCTTTTGACCAGCGTTCATGATAATTTGAGCTTCTTTTGCGTGATTCTTTGCATTTAATACAGCATGAGGAATTCCAGCTTCATCAAGCATATGACTAAGTCTTTCAGAACTTTCAATAGCTACAGTACCTACTAAGACTGGCTGACCTTTAGCATGACGTTGCTTAATTTCTTCAACCACTGCCTTAAATTTAGAATCAAGTGTTGGATAAAGAATATCCGGCATATCTTTTCTTGCAATTGGACGATTAGTTGGAATCGTAATTACTTGCATGTTATAAATTTCACGGAATTCTTCTTCTTCTGTTTTACCAGTACCAGTCATACCAGAAAGCTTATTATACATTCTAAAGAAGTTTTGGTAAGTAATTGTAGCTTGTGTCTTAGATTCTTCTTGAATCTTCACACCTTCTTTGGCTTCAATAGCTTGGTGAAGACCATCTGAATAACGACGTCCTTCCATTACACGACCAGTAAAGGAATCAACGATCATTACTTCACCATCTTGAACTACGTAGTCAATATCTTTTAACATAATGTAGTTAGCACGAAGAGCTTGATCAATGTGGTGAACTAATTTTTGATTTTCAACGTCATACAAGTTTTTAAGACCAAAGTGCTCTTCAGCTTTTGCAATTCCTGATCTAGTAAGAGCAATTGTCTTAGTTGGCCAGTCAATTTTGTAATCACCAAAATCTTCATCGCTTTCTTCTTCGTCATCACTCTTATCTTCAGTTAGAGTTTTAACAAAACGATCAGCACGAATATAGTCACTATTTGCCTGTTCAGCTTCACCTGAAATAATTAAAGGAGTTCTTGCTTCATCAATCAAAATCGAGTCAACTTCGTCAATAATTGCATAGTTAAGCGGACGTTGTACCATCTGTTCCTTATAAACCACCATATTATCACGTAAGTAATCGAAACCTAATTCTGAGTTAGTTGAATAAGTAACATCACAATTATAAGCTTCACGCTTCTCATCAGGTGACATAGAATTAAGGTTAAGACCTACAGTAAGGCCTAGCCACTTATAGAGTTGACCCATTTCTTCTTCGTCACGACTTGATAAATATTCGTTAACGGTAACAACGTGCACACCCTTTTGCTCTAAAGCATTTAGATATACTGGCATAGTAGCTGTTAAAGTCTTACCTTCACCAGTCATCATTTCCGCAATATTACCAAAGTGAAGTGCAATACCACCTAGAATCTGAACGTGGAATGGGTAAAGCCCAAGGACACGTTTAGCTCCTTCTCTAGCTGTAGCGAATGCTTCTGGCAAAATATCATCTAAGGTTTCACCTTGTTGCAAACGTTCACGAAATTCTGGTGTTTTTGCTTTTAATTCATCATCAGAAAGTTTTCCATATTCATCAGATAAAGCTTCTACTTTATCTGCATATTTTTCAAATTTTTTCAGTTCTCTTTTATCAGCGTTATATATTTTCTTTATTATGTTTGCCATTCAATCGATCCTTATATATCGTAAAGTCTAGAAATACAGATTAATTTTAACATGATTATACCAAAATGGAAAATAAACCAGCAAAAGCCTCGCATAAAATTATGCGAGGCCTTCATATTCATTAGTTTGTTTTTATTTTATTCGTTAGTTTCAATTAAACCATAACGTCCATCGTTTCTACGGTAGACAATACTTGTGCCATTAGTTTCTGCATCTTGGAATACGAAGAAATCATGTTCAAGCATATCCATTTGCAAAATTGCTTCTTCTGGATCCATCGGCTTTAAATCGACTTGCTTGTTACGAACGATATCAAATTCGTTTGGCTTCTTTTCTTCTTCAGTAGTAGATTCAACAAAGAAATCTTGAAGACCCTTTTCACGACTCTTTCTATTAACACGAGTCTTGTATTTTCTAATTTGGCGTTCAAGCTTTTCAGAAACAAAGTCGATACTGCGATACATATCATCCGTGGTTTCTTCTGCTCTTAAAACTAAGTATGGTAATGGAATCGTAACTTCAACTTTAGCTGTGCGATCACGGTAAACCTTCAAATTAACGTGTGCAATCACATCTTGATCAAGGTCAAAATACTTTTCAAGTTTATTTAAACGCTTTTCAACATAACTTCTTAAAGCATCAGTTACTTCGATATTTTCTCCACGAACATTGTACTTTAACATATAAGATTCTCCTTCCACCGTTTGTACGGTTTTTTGTTTACATATCTATTATAGCAGAATATGTAAGCGTTTTACAATATTTTCCAACTTATTTATCGGCAAATTGAAAAACTTTCAATTTGAGAATCTGGAAATTGCTCTAACACTTTATCCCGTGCATGATAAAGTGTTCTTCCGGTAGTATAAATGTCATCCAATAATATAATTTTCCTTATATTTATATTTTCCTTGATTTGTATATTTTTTGCAAGTAAAAACCCTTGGCCTGTTTTTAGGCGTTCTAATTTATTTTTTTCACCTTGACTTCCATCACCCGCTTTTTTTATTAAAAGCCGTGTCAATGGTAAAATTTCCTCATAAATTGCACTAATTGTATCAAACTGTCTTTTAGCTTGATGTTCAGGAGAAGTTGGAACTGGGATATATAAATCTGCCGCTAATTTATTTACTTCACTTTTGCATAATTCTGCCAAAACATCCTTTAACACATAATCTCCATATCTTTTATACTGAACCATTAAGTCATGCGCATACGAATTGTAACGAAAGATTGAATGATTCATTAAAACATTCCCTTGATACTTTTTTTGCCAATATTTGCAATCAGAGCAAATACCTTCTTTTATTAAATTTTTAGAACAAATTTTACAACGAATATTTGATAATTTTTCGAATTTAGCTAAACAATGAGAACATAATTTAGTTTGAACTTGATTATTCAAAGAAAAAATTTTCATTAAAGATACATTGGGGACATAGTTTTGTCCACACAACAAACAATTCATCTATTCATTTTCCTTATCTGTCTTATAGCAGATTGTAGATTTTTAGTGTATTTGTGATAACAATACAATACCAATCCTGTTTTGTCATCTTTAGCGCGTCCTACTCGTCCAGCAATTTGTACTAAACTAGCACTAGTATAAATATCATCATCTGCAGCTACAATAATTACCCATACATATTTAAAAGTAACTCCACGTTCCAAAATCGTTGTTGTAACTAATAGTTGTATTTTTTGCTTGCGAAAATCTTGCACCTTTTCAAGTCTTTGTTTATCACCAGCATGTACACCAGCTACTTTAATATTCTGTAAATCTTTTTCATTTTTTAAAGCTTCTAAATAAACTGGAATTTGTTCAACACGCGGAACAAACAACAGCAAAGGATGGCCTTTTTCAATAACTGTTTTGATTTCTTTTAATAATTTAGAATGAATTTTGCCTTTATGTAAAAATGGTCGTAAAAATAATTTTTCTTTAGGAACTGGTAATAAACCACCATGAAAACGTCTATTTAATTTTAAAACTTTCAATTTTCCTTCTTTAACTTCTTTGAGCAAATCATCAGTTGGTGTAGCAGTTAAATATACCCTTACCCCAATAGTTTTTACTGCTTGCTTAGCTGCAAAATGAAGCTGTTTATCTCCTGCATAAGGAAAAGAATCCACTTCATCAATTATTAACAAATCAAATGCTTGATAAAATTTTAATAATTGATGTGTAGTACAAATAGTTAATTGATCAAAACTTGCCTCTTTAAATTCTCGACCATGATATTTACCAATTTGTATTTTTTTAAAAGCCTCACAAAATCTTGGATATAATTCATTCACAACATCAATTCTCGGTGTAGCAATACAGGCTCTTTTACCTAAGCTCATACATTTAGCAATTAAATCAAATAACATTTCAGTTTTTCCTGCACCAGTTACTGCATGGACCAAGCTGTTATTTTTTGCTAAATAATTTTTAACTAAGTCATCCGATATTTGTTGCTGAAGCGGAGTTAATTTACCTTTCCAAGTAAGACCACCACCATTTATCTTTTCAAAATCATGATCTACTTGATAGCGAACTATTTCATCCCCTTCAACAATTCTTCCGATTCCAATACATTCTCGACAATAAAGTTTTTTATTAGGCAGCCTTGCATAAACCTTTGCATTGCAGCGTTGACACGTATTATTTTTTATTGCTGGAATTTTCATACATCCATTAAATGTGCTAGAATCCTCTTGACTGGTTAACCATTGACGACCAATCAAGGGTGTCAAATCTTGCATAATTTTTCACCTCATACTTTCACAATTTATATTTACGTAAAAAGAGGCGAGTTTTTTGTCACAAGAAGAAAATTTTTTAACCATTAAAGAAAATGGCGAAAATGAAATCATAATCAAAAAAAGCAAGTTTATAGCTACTTTTGCTAGAGTTACTTCCGTAGAAGAAGCTAACAACTTCATTCAAGAAATTTCAAAAAGGTATCGTGATGCTACTCATAACACTTTTGCTTATACTATTGGTCTTCACGATGATCAAGTAAAGGCAAGCGATAACGGTGAACCTTCTGGAACTGCAGGTGTACCTGAACTTAAAGCTTTACAATTGATGAATCTTAAGAATGTTGCAGTTGTAGTTACCAGATACTTTGGTGGAATTAAACTTGGGGCTGGTGGCTTGATTCGGGCTTACTCTAATAGTGTAACTGAAGGCGTTCAAAAAATTGGAGTAGTCAAGCGAGTTTTACAACAAGAATTAGTCTTTTCAGTTGCGTATAATCGTTTCGATGAAATAGACCACTATTTAAAGGAAAATGATATTTTCATCTCTAATACAGAATATGGCGTTGATGTAAAAATAAGCGTTTTTCTAGATGAAGATGATTTAACTAAATTTCAAAACGATATCATCAACCTTCTATCAGGTCAAGTTGAATTTAACAAAGGAGAAAAACGCTACAACGAAATTCCAATCAAAGATACAAATTATCATGAGCAATAAAAAATGGACCCAAGGTCCATTTTTTATTTATCATCATTTTTATGTGGCTTTAATTGATTTGGTTTTTCTTCTCCCAAATGCCAAACTTCAACCGTAGGGTCAACTTTACTTTTTTTATTGATTAATTTTTGAATAACATGCATTAAAGGATGATATTTCTCCCCTAATAAGCCAATTGATTCCACAAATAATTCTAAAGCAAGTAGTAATGCTACAATCAATGGCCAAATTCCCCAAGTTGGAGAAAGTAAAAATAAAAGTGAAATGAAAGAAAACACTAATGATAACGCATAAATTGTCAACACAGTCTGTCTATGTGTCAATCCCATTTTCATTAATTGGTGATGTAGGTGATGCTTATCTGCTTGAGATATTGGCTTTTTATTAAGCCATCGGCGAATCATTGCATAAACCGTATCTGTAATTGGCACTCCTAAAATTATGATTGGAACAAGCAATGAAATAAAAGTTACATTTTTTAATCCTTTAAGAGATAAGACAGCAATCATAAATCCTATAAAAAGCGCTCCAGTATCTCCTAGAAAAATTTTAGCTGGATGAAAATTATAAGGTAAAAATCCAATTAAACAAGCTGCCATCATAAAACAAGCAATCGGAACATATAATTGATGGGTATGTAAAAAGAAATACCCAACTATTCCCATAGTTGTCAGCGAAATCATGGATACACCATCGGCAAGTCCATCTAAACCATCAATTAAATTAACAGCATTAGTTAATGCCAATATCCAAAAAATAGTAATTGGCAAACTCCACCAACCTAAAGAAATTTCCTTATGGATAAAGGGAACATTTAAAACATTCATTCTAATTCCAGCTAAAAAATAAATAATTAAGGAAGCAATAAAAATTCCAATCATTTTTTGCCGAGGTTTTAGTTCTAAGATGTCATCAATCATTCCTGTCAAAACAATTACACTTGAAGCTAACAATATTGAAAAAAGCTCATGCGTGGGAAATTGATCTCTCAAAAGAACAAATGCTCCAATATTATAAGTTACAAAAATACCTAATCCTCCAATAGTTGGCATTGGTTTTTTATTAACTCTTCTGGCATTGGGATTGTCAACTGCACCAAGCACAAATGCTAAACGCCTAATAAAGGGCGTAATAGCTGCTTGGATAATAACTAAAAAGAATAATTCAACAATAATTTTAAACATATCTTGCTACTTTCCTTTAAATGCTAGCCTTAATTATACAAGTAGAGTCAATTTTGCACAAACTCAATTGCAAAATGAAAAGCTAGATCCATACAGATCTAGCTTTTTTTATTTTGCAATTGCAACTACTCGTTTTTCACGAATAACAGTAATTTTAATATTACCTGGATAATCAAGTTCTTTTTCTACTTGATTTCTTATATCTCGTGCCAAAATCGTAGTGCGATCATCTGAAATCTCATCAGGCTCAACCATCACGCGAACTTCACGTCCGGCTTGAATAGCATATGCCTGTTTAACACCTTGATAGCTTTTAGCAATCTTTTCAAGTTCAGTCAAACGTCTAATATAATTTTCCAAACTTTCACTTCTAGCACCAGGACGAGCTGAAGATAAAGTATCTGCAGCAACAACTAATTCTGCAATATACGATAATTTCGGAACATCTCCATGGTGAGCCGCAATTGCGTTAATAACCAAGTCAGGTTCATGATATTTTCTTGTTAATTCTACACCAATTTCTACGTGTGAACCTTCAATATCATGATCGATGGCTTTTCCAATATCGTGTAATAATCCCGCGCGAACTGCTAATTTTTCATCTAAGCCAAGTTCTGCAGCCATAGTACCTGCAAGTTTACCAACCTCAATTGAGTGAGCAAGAACGTTTTGACCATATGAGGTCCGATACTTAAGCCGACCTAATACCTTAACTAATTCTGGATTCATTCTATGAATTCCAAGTTCCATTAAGGCACTTTCACCAGCTTCATAAATATCATCATTTACCTCTTTTCTGGCCTTATCAACCATTTCTTCAATACGAGCAGGATGAATACGTCCATCTTTAATTAAACGCTCCATTGCTCTTTTAGCAATTTCACGCCTAATTGGATCAAAACCACTCAAGGTAACAACTTTTGGTGTATCGTCGATAATTAAATCAATGCCTGTTAGAGCTTCAAAAGATCGAATATTACGACCTTCACGGCCAATAATTCTCCCTTTCATTTCCTCATTTGGCAAATCCACTACAGAAACTGTTGTTTCTGCAACAGTATCTGCTGCACTACTTTGAATAGCATCGACAATTACTTGATGAGCAAAATGATCAGCCTTAGCTTGAACTTCTTCATTGCTATTTCTAATCATTTCAGCACGTTCTTTAACAAGTTCATCTGATAAGTTATTTAAAACTAATTCTTTAGCCTTTTCCTTATCAAGACTAGCAACTTCGTAAAGTTTTTGCTTTCTCTTTTCAACTAATTCATCAGCATCACTTAGTTTTTGATCTAAGTCTGCTTTTTGCTGCTTCAATTTGTCTTCTTTTTGTGTAAGTCCAGCTTCTCTTTCATCCAATAAAGAATTCTTATGATCTAAAGTATCTTCACGTTGTTGAAGACGATTATGTTGACGTGCTATTTCATCACGCTTTACATTTAATTCATCTTCAGTTTTTTGCTTAAAATCATGAATTTCTTCTTGAGCTTCAAGAATCTTTTCTTTTTTAGTATTCTCAGCAGCTTGCTTAATAGCTTCAGCAGCCTGCTTCTGAGCATTAACTTCTGCTTTAGCAGCAGCTACTTGTGATTTAGCCTCAGCTAAGATATGGTCAGCATCTTGTTGAGCATTTTGAGCATTCTTTTCCCAAATATTCTTTCTAATACTGTATCCAATACCTGAACCCACAACAATTGAAACAATAGCAACTAGGGCGGGAATCAAAATTGTATTTATCATGATTACTATCGCCTTTTTATTAGATTATTCACACCAACTTTAATAATAAAGAACCTGAAAGCACATGTCAATTAGCAAGAAAAAAACCTTGGAAATTTCTAACCAAGGTTTTTAACTATTTTTTATTTTCTTTTTTGGTATCTTCAGTCTTTTCGCGCTTTTCCTTTACTTTTTCAGGATCTTCACGATCTTCAATTGCCTGTTCATCAATTCCAAACTCTTGACGAACACGAGTATTAACATCTTGGTAAATATCTGGATGATCTTCTAAGAACTTTTTGGCATTTTCACGACCTTGACCAATTCTCTCACTGTTATATGAGTACCAAGAACCAGCTTTATCAATAATATCTTTTTCAACAGCCATATCTAATAATTCTCCACTTTGAGAAATTCCATGACCATACATAATATCAACTTCAGCAACCTTAAATGGAGGAGCAACCTTGTTTTTAACTACTTTTAATTTTACACGGTTACCAATAACGTCTCCAGATTGTTTAATTTGTTCTGCTCTACGAACTTCTAATCTGATAGTTGAATAAAATTTAAGAGCGCGTCCACCTGGTGTAGTTTCTGGATTACCAAACATCACACCAACTTTTTCACGAATCTGATTAATAAATAAGGCAATAGTCTTAGTCTTAGAAATTGTACCTGAAAGTTTTCTCAAAGCTTGACTCATCAAACGAGCTTGAAGCCCAACATGGGCATCTCCCATATCTCCTTCAATTTCGGCACGAGGAACTAATGCTGCAACAGAATCAACTACCACGATATCAATCGCACCACTAGAAATTAATGTATCTGCAATTTCCAATCCTTCTTCACCAGTATTAGGCTGAGATAAAATAAGAGAGTCAATATCGACACCTAATGCTTCGGCGTAAGCTGGATCCATCGCATTTTCTGCATCAATATAAGCTGCAGTTCCTCCACGTTTTTGAACTTCTGCAACAGCATGAAGAGCAACTGTAGTTTTACCTGAAGATTCTGGACCATAAATTTCTACAATTCTTCCTCTAGGATAACCACCTACCCCAATAGCGGCGTCTAAAGCAAGTGAACCTGTTGGTACAGTAGAAATTTGAGTATCGGCTTTTTCACCCATTCTCATAACTGCACCTTTACCAAAGTTCTTTTCAATTTTTTTAAGAGCTGCATCTAAAGCAGCTTTCTTCTCATCTTTGGCCAAATTTATCCCCTCCTAAAAAAATACATCTTAATAATTATACTTTGATTTAATATGATTTTGCAAGAAAAAAGCAAACTAGTGTTTTCTATTTTTCTTTATCATTATTAAATACGTAAAAATTAATTATAATTTTTTATAAAAAAAGAAGCACTTTCGTGCTTCTTAATTTTATTACATTGAACCTTTAAATACACTCCATGAACCACGGAAGTAATCAATTCCTGAATAAACAGCAAAAATTAATGCAATATAAAGTAAAACAGTACCAATGTAATATGGATCTCCAAGTAATAAGAAAATAATTGAGAGCATTTGTGCTGTAGTTTTAATCTTACCTGGCATCTTAGCTGCAATTACTTCTCCATCATTTTCAACAACAATTAAACGAAGACCAGTAACAGCCAACTCACGGCAAACAATAATAGCTACTACCCATGCTGGTGCCAAATTTAAAGCAACCAAGAAGATAAAAGCTGTCATAGTTAACATCTTATCAGCAAGAGGATCCGCAAACTTACCAAAGTTTGTAACTAATCCTCTAGCACGCGCAATATGTCCATCAAGCCAGTCGGTAGCAGAAGCCACTGCAAAAACTACCATTGCAATAACCTGAAGCCATGATACAGTTGTTCCTTGAACAATTCCAACAGGAGCTGTGTAGCCACCAGTTGCACCTTTAAAGATAAGCAATAACATGAAAACTGGAATCATAAAGATTCTAAACATGGTCAATTTATTAGGTAAATTCATTTAATATATCTCCTACTTTAGTTATTTCCACCATTATTTGTTGTGTTATTAGTGGTAGTGGTGTTTTCAGTGTTGTTAGTGTTATTTGCATTATTTGTAGTTTCAGCACTGTGTGATTGAGTAGATTGTTGAGTAGAACTTGATTGAGTTTGCTCTTGATGACTACTTTGAGTAGAACTTGATTGAGCATGAGTCTGTTCTTGATGACTACTTTGATGAGTTTGGGTTTGTGATTGACTACTTTGGTGGGTTTGGGGTTGACTTGGTGTATTAGTTGAATGACTAGGAGTACTGTCGTTAGTTGTAGTATTACCAGTATTTTCGCTTGAACTAGTTGTAGAACTATTACTATTTGAATGATGCTTTGCAGCCTTACCAATAAGTAAAGTAAGATTCAAATTGCTACCTTTTTGGGTATATGGAATTTTCTTACCTGCAACAGTTATCTTTGAACCTGTATCATTACTCATTGTTACTACTACAGTGTGAGCATCTTCAGGAATAGACATTGTATGTTTTCCATTAGCAGCCAAAGTTTGAGACCATTGACTATTTCCATTAACAGAAACTGTTGCAGTAACAGCTTGATCTCCTGCCTTAATTACTAAATTACGATTACTCTTTAATCCAGTAATTCTAAATTCATTCTCTCCTAAACGGCTAACTTTAACACTGCTAGTCTTAACTACAGGCTTTGCCTTTTTCTTTGAAGAAGAACTAGTTTGAGAAGAAACAGTTACATTATTATTTGCATTATCATTATGCTGATTACCTGATGATAAACGTGCATATAATACATAAACAACTAAAATCGCTACAATAATTCCTAATCCAATAGCAATTTTAGGAAGATAATTCTTCCATAAATCTTTTTTGTTATTAGTAGTTTCACGAACTTCTTCTTGTTTATTATCAATAGAATTTTCAACATATTCATCAGGTTTTGATTCAGGAACATCTTGATGGTATTCGCTAAGAAGTTCTTTTCCATCTAAACCAACAACCTGTGCATATTGTCTAATAAATGCTCTAACATAAAAATCGCCTGGAAGCTTATCAAATTCATCATTTTCAATAGCAGTAAGATATCTGCTTTGAATTTTCGTTGCCTTTTCAATATCTTCGATTGAAAGACCCTTTGCTTCTCTAGCACTACGTAATTTATCTCCAATATCTGCCATATTTACCTCTTCGAAATTTAGATTAACATAGTGAGTATACCACAAAATTCACTTTAAGACTTGCTTATATCAACCAGCCACCGCTTACATAAATCGTTTGACCGGTCGCATAGCCACTATTTTTATTAAGTAAAGTATTTACCCAATAAGCAATATCTTTACTTTTGGCTAAACGATTAGCCGGAATTTCATTTACAACTTCTTGCATCACTTCATCAGAAAACATTGCATTCATCGGTGTATCAACAGCACCAGGTGCTATAACATTGACAGTCATACCTGTAGAAGCGACTTCTCTTGCATATGCTTGACTAAATCTAGTCAAGCCTGCCTTTGTAGCACTATATACGCTTTCCATAGCACTGCCTTGTGCACCATATACTGAGCCTAAAAATACAATTCTACTATATTCTTGCCCCATTAAAGTGTTTTCAAATAAGCGAGTTAATTTAATTGAAGCTGTTAAATTGACTTGAATAATTTTTTGAATAGTTTCTAAACTTTGACTACCTAAAAAATCATAATCCGTTATTCCATGTGCAAAAACTACTGCATTAACTGGCAACAGATTATTTACATATTCTTTTAGAACTTCATCAGATGCTAAAAAATCCAACTTAGTTGGCATAAAATCCTGATTGGGATATTTTTTCATCAATTTTTGACATAAATTTACTGCCGTTTTCCAGTTTTGACTACAATGAACATATAAAGACCAGCCATTTTTTGCTAATTCATGACAGATGCCTTCCCCAATTCCTCCAGTTGCACCAAAAATAATTGCTCTTTTCATTATTTTTCACCTGCAGATTTTAAATAGGCAGAACAAAATTCAGCATCTTTCATCAATTCATGGCAGTTTTTAACATAATTATCAAAATTCATTGTCTGTAAAGTTCTACCATTTTCAAAAAAGTCTTCGTCATCTAAATTTTCTTCTGCCAGCTCAATTGCTAAATAAGAAATATTATCTAAACTGCGGGCACTTTGTGCTTGCCATTCCTTTTTTTGTAATTCAAAAATATGGCTTGCAATTTTTAATTCATCCTCACTTAGATCCTTTTGAAGTTGCTTTTGAATTTCTAAAATTAATTCTTGAGCATTCTCACTAATCCCAAAAATAGTAATAAAGTTCCCTTGTCTTGTATAATTTACCGACATTTGAAGAGGATTAGAAATTAACCCCTTATTTTTCATTTCTTCAAACCACGGTGTCATTACACTTAATCTTGATTCTAACATTATTTCGAGCAATGTTTGAGCCAAATCTTTACTTGCTAAAACTTTCTTAAAGTTTTTCAAACGAATCCCAATCCCAAATATATTAGAATTGCCATTTCCTTGCAAAATATGACTTTCCATATTTCCTAAAGGATGCGTAATCTGATCAGGCTTTTTAAACTCGTTAAAATACTTTTTTTGCAATTTATTAACTGTTTGTTTAATAGTTTTTATTTGATTATCAGAAAAATCACCGCAAGCAATAAACCTCAAATTAGAAGCAAAATAGTTATTATTATAAACTTTAGTCAAAGTTTTAGCAGTCATTGCAGAAATTGATTCTTTTGTTCCTGCAACATCTATTCCTAAATTAGAATCGCCAAACATCGACTTCATAATAGTATTACCTACACTCCAATTAGGTTCATCTTGATACATTGCCAGTTCTTGTTGAATAATTGGCTTTTCTTTTTCAACATTTTCCTTAGTAAAAGCTGGTTCTCCAACTAATTCAAATAAAAGCTCAATTAGCTTTTTGGTATTATTGACTCCAATACAATAATACATAGTTTCATTATATGAAGTAAAAGCATTGACATCTGCACCAATTTCTTCAAATTTATGCGAAATATCACCATCTTTTTTAGCAAATAATTTATGTTCTAAAAAATGGGCACTTCCAGCTAACTTTTGCTTATCACTACTACCGAAATCAACAATTATGCCAAAGAACTTTTGATTAAAGTGTGGCTTTAAAACAATTTCAGACTTAAAGCCTGAATCATATTCATGTTTAATTATTTTTGGTGGAATCATTTCAACACATAACTTTCATTAAGAGATAATTTTTTTGCAAAATTGACTAAACTTTTAGTTGTCGTTTGAGTTATCAACTTTGAAAAATCAACATCAGAATAAGAAACAAATAAGGACTTTTTCAAAATTTCAGCTAAATAGAAATTTTCTTGATCTTCACGAATTAAGCGAATATTACGGATTGATTTTTTAGCTTTAGTAAACAAGTCACCATCAATTTCACCGTTTTTAATCTTTTCAATTTCTTCATCAATAATTTTTTTAGCTGCATCAACAAGCGTCGGATCAAGACCCGCATTAATTAAAAATAAAGAATTATTTGCATAATTATTTGCATCAACAGCATAAGCAGCACCTAGTTCTTCACGAATTTTTGTAAATAACTTTGAAGATTGATCACCTGCTAAATATTGAACTAATATCATCCCTGCAGCTTGCTCTTTAAAAGTCATATTTTTATCATGGAAGCCATAACCCATATACAGTTGAGCTTGAATGTTTCCTTGTTCTTCTACTTTTTCTACAATATCTTCAGGAGCCGGAATTTGGTTACTAATACTCCAAAATTCATCAAGCAAGCCTGCAAAGTTAAATCCTTTTTCAGCTAATTTACTTACATATTTTTCATCTCTAGCCATCCCTGACACAAGAGCTGGAGCTTGATGTAAATTTTGAGCAAATTTTTTAATTGAGTCCAAATCAGCATTTTCAATCTCTTCAATTGGTCCCATAAAACTATTTGCATAATCCGGATTATCCTTGTACCACAAACGGAAAAATCCATCTAATGCTCTATTAGCTGGACTTTCCATTAATTCTCGATAACTATCTGTTAACTGCTTTTTACTAAAATCTAACAGTTGTTGATCAAATGATGGATGTTGAATAATATCCGCCAAAATTTTTATAACACGTTCATAATTGTAATCTGGATCTAAAATTTCACGTGGTTCAATAAAATTAGCAATATAACTTAAAACAAGTTTATTACCATATAATTGTGGAACTACTGCAAAATCTAAATCATATAAATCAGCCAATACTACTTGCTGCTCACTTAAAGTTGGATAGCTTGCACTAGCATTCATTTGCATTCTAGCAAGTAAGCTTGCATAAGCTAAATTATGACCCGTAAGTGGCATTCTTAATGAAAAAACTAATGCTGCAGTTGAAAATTTTTCATTTTTTATAATAATCGGACTGTCTTCATCTTTAGAAGTATCAGATAGATTATTGATCAAATCTGTAACATCTTTATTATTTAACATCTATTTTCCTTCTTCATTATCTTTAATTGGAGGAAGCAAAACTTCACGTGGTTTTGACCCTTCAGAAGGACCAACTATTCCTTTTGCTTCCATTTCATCGACAATTCTTGCTGCACGATTGTAACCAATCCTAAATCTTCTTTGCAACATTGAAACACTTGCACTTTGCTGATGTCTAACTAGTTCTACTGCCCTTGGATAAAATTCATCTTCTGGTTCATCATCGCTTTCACTTGAACCATCAACTGATGTTTTAGGAATCATTGTTTCATCATATTCAGCTTGCTGCTGCTCTTTTACCCATGAGATAACTTTTTCTACCTCATGGCTAGCGATATACGCTCCTTGAATACGTTCAGGCTTAGAAGCACCAATTGGCATATAGAGCATATCTCCTCGTCCTAAAAGTTTTTCAGCGCCTGTTTGATCCAAAATAGTTCTAGAATCAATTCCACTTGATACCGCAAATGAAATTCTTGATGGAACATTGGCTTTAATTAGTCCAGTAATAACATCAACACTTGGACGTTGAGTAGCTAAAATCATATGAATTCCAGCAGCTCTTGCCATTTGTCCTAAACGTACAATTGCTCCTTCTACATCATGACCGCCAACCATCATTAAATCACTAAGCTCATCTACAACTACTAAAATATATGGCAGCTTTTTCATAGCTGGCTTTGACTTATCTTGATTATTCTTAGCAACTTTTTGATTATATTCTCCCATGTTGCGTGCTCCACTTGCAGCAAACAACTTATATCTACGTTCCATTTCTTTAACAACTTTATTGAGAGATTTTGAAGCTAATTTTGCATCAGTCACAACCGGAATAAGTAAATGCGGTATATCATTATAAACAGATAACTCAACCATTTTAGGATCAATTAAGACTAATTTAATTTCTTCAGGACGAGCTTTCATTAAAATACTAGTCAAAATAGTATTAATAGCAACTGATTTACCTGAACCAGTTGAACCAGCAATCAAAAGGTGTGGCATTTTAGCCAAATTAGCAGAAATAGTAGTTCCAGCAACATCTTTTCCAAGAGGAACTTCCATAATATCTGTCTTAGCTTTTTTATCCTGGTGTTCCATGACATCTTTAAATGAGACGACAGAAGTAGTTTTATTTGGAACTTCTATTCCAATATAGGGCTTTCCTGGAATTGGAGCTTCAATTCTAATATCCTTTGCAGCTAATGCTAATGCTAAATCATCAGATAAATTAACAATTCGGCTTACCTTAACTCCAACTGCAGGTTGAATTTCATAACGTGTAATAGTTGGTCCTAAAATAGCCCTTCTAACAATTACATCAACTCCAAAACTTTTAAAAGTAGCTAGTAAAGTTTGAGTATTTTGTTTAATTAAGTCACGGTCAGCACTTTGGTCCATATTTTTAATTGGATCAAGCAAAGTAAGCGGTGGTTTTTTATAACTTGGATTAATTACAGAAGCAGTTGATGTTGTAGAATCATGTTTTACATTAGATAATTCTTGTTTTAATTTTTTATCTTCATCTACAAATGAATGTGATTTTGGCAAAATACTTGGCCTATATTCTTTTTGAGGTTGAGATTTTACTGGATTTTCAGAATTTATATCTAATGATGGATTTTCATTAGTTTCTACAATTGGTTCTGGAATCTGAATTTCTGGTTCTGAGATTAGGTGATCTTTAATAGGATGAGCATCTTTTTCAACTTTTTTCTTTATTACAGGAGACTCCGTTTTTATCGGTTGGTCTTGATTTTCAAAATCAACAGTATCTGGAAAAATAATATCTGTTTGATCTAATGGGTCTTTAAATTGTTGAGGCTGTTTTTTACTTGAACTTGCTTGCATTTGCTTATGCTTAAGCTGTTCTTTACGCAATTCAATATATTTAGTTTTTAACTGTGGAGCAATTTCTCTATTTTTTTCAATAAATACTTGCCCTACTTTTTGAATTCCTTCAACAATAGTCCTAAATTTAATATCAAAAAACATCATTATCCCAATTGGAACTAAGCAAATTGAAATTACTCTAATTCCAATTTGACCCAATAATGGATAAAAAATCTGAAAACCTATGGTTCCTATTAATCCTCCACCAACCGGAATTGTTACTCCTGCCCTATTAAATTCACTCCCCATTGCTGTCCAAAATGCATTCAAAAATCCAGTATTAACAGCTTCTTGGTTAAAAAACATCCCACTTTGAATCATCAAAATTCCAAAAATTGCTATAATTAGTCCAAAACTACGCTTAATTTTTAGATGTGGAGGTTGATTGTATATCAACATTACTAAGCCAAATAATGCAAATAGTGCACTTGCTAATAAGTAAGAATCACCAAAAAAGATTCGCACTAAATTAGCAATTTGCTTGCCAAGTATCCCTATTCGTGTAATTGCTAGAAGTGCTATCAACAGTCCAACAATTCCCACAACTGCCCAAGACAAATCTTCCTGTTTAGTTTTAGAGCGTTTTACAGTCTTTTTCTTAGTTACTCTTTTCTTCTTATTAGGCATAAACTTTTCACCTAATCAAAATTTGCTTGAAAGTTCAAATTGACTGGTTTATCCAATGCAACTTGAGTTACTTCATAAGTTAAAGTCTCAATATACTCAACTAAAGGGCGAGATAAAATCTTGTAGTCATTTGTTGCAAGATCATCACCCTTACCATGATATCCCTTTAATTGTACAATTTGCGTAATTAAACCACTAACAGTAAATTCTCCTGGAGCTGGTGCTACTTCAAAAACTACTCCAATTTCATAATAGGCACCATCTCTTGGATCAGCTTCAGTTGACCCATCATCTAATTTTCTATTAACCTTTTTTATTGCTACATTCACTTCATTTTGAATTTCAGGTTTGTCATTCATATCATAGTGAAAAGCATGCACAATTACCGGAGTAATCTTTTCAAAGTCCATCTACTTATTCATCTCCTAAATCTCTTTCGTATCTTTGTGGACGATTATAATCATCTTTCAACTTATCATTATCATAGTGATGCGCTTTTTCCATATTTGGAAATCCTTGCTGTCTAAGTGCTTCTAATAGCACCATAGCTACAGAATTTGATAAGTTATAGCAACGAATATTATCTGACATTGGAATACGCAAATTACGGTCATAATACTCACGCATAAAAGTTTCAGGCAAGCCTGTAGTTTCTTTTCCAAAAACAAAATAATAATCCTTATCAGGATCTGTATAATCAACATCTACATAATTTTTTGATGAAAATTTTGAAATTAAATACATCTCATCATTTGGACCTAAAGTCTTTAAAAACGCTTCTAGATCATCATGTCTTCTTACGTCTACTTTATCCCAATAATCAAGCCCAGCACGCTTCATTTTTTTATTATCTAGTTGAAAACCTAAAGGCTCAATTAAATCAAGAACAGTATTAGTTCCCGCACAAGTTCTTGCAATGTTACCAGTGTTAGCTGGCATAAGTGGTTCATAAAGAACAACATGGTTTGTCATAGTTTTTTCTCCTAACTAAAAAACGTGGCTAAAATAACCACGTTCTTTTTTATTGTTTAGTATTATCTGTTAATTTTTGTCTACTTCCGATTCTCCCGTGGTCGAAGAAGCAGTAGCTGTATCGTCAAAAACTTCAGATTCTCTTCGATAATAATTGTACACGCGAGAGACAATAATCTTCAAGACCGCATAAATAGGAATTCCAAAAATTACGCCCCAAAGTCCCCAAACTGAACTTGCACCAATTAAAAGTAAAATTGTTGTAATTGGGTGCATTTCCATTTTGCTTCCCATAACTAATGGACTAACAAAACGAGATTCAATAGTTTGTTCAATTGCAAACACAACTAAAACTTTAACTAGCATTGTACCTGGAGTCATAACCGCAACTACTAAAACTGGAATAAATGCAATAAAAGTTCCAAAATATGGAATTAAATTCATAAACCCAGCTAAAATTGCAAAGGCAGTTCCATAAGGCAATTTTATCACATTATAACCAATTGCAAACATCACGCCTACCCAAAAAGCAACAGTAATTTGACCACGAATATATGATGCTAAAGCGTAATTAATATCATGCAAAAGTTGACTAAAGCTTTCTTGCCATTTTTGTGGGACAAACTTAGTAATATAAGGTCTTAGTTGATGTCCATCTTTTAACATAAAGAATAAAATAAATGGTGCTGTAAGGATAGTCATCCCAATCATTGTAACAATACTTACCGCAGAAGAAATATTTCCAATTGCAGCATTAAACGTATTTTGCCATGATTTGAACATTGTATTTTCAGTATTGTCAATCATTGATTGAAGATTGCCTTTTACGCTATGAAGACGAGGATCTTTTAAAGCTTTTTGTGTTACATTTACTGCATCATTCCAAATATGAGGCCAATTTTTAATTAAAGAATTAATTTGTCCTTGAACAATCGGAATAAGAGTATTAATTATCCAAACTAATGCTACTACCACGATTATAAATAGTGCAATAATAGTTAAAGTTCTAGGAACTTTAAACCTTTTTTCTAAATAATCCACCACTGGATTCATTACATAAAACTGGATAATTGCCAATAATAAAGGTGGAAATATAGCACTAAAGAATAACCAAGCTGGATTTAAAACAAAAGATATCTTATTGAACACCCAAATTATTAGGAAGAACAATAAGATATTAAACAATATAACACTAAAACGATTGTTTAAGAACCATTTTTCAAAAACGGTCTGTCTTTTATGTTTTTTCTTTTCCATGGACCATCCTAATTAAATGTGTTCATAAACAATTTCATCGCCAACTTTAAAGTCTGGAAGTGGCTGTTGAACATCAGGGTCAAAGTATACAGCATTAGCAAGCGGAGCTTTTGGCACCGGACGCTTAAAGAACAAAGTAGCGTGACCTAAAGCTTTCATATTGCTTTCTACCATTGGTCCAACAAAGTTGGCAACATAAGTTTGACCATCAATAGTGATAGTATCACCCTTTTTAAATACAAAAGTATTAATTGGAGTTGATGAGTCGAACTTTTGAATTACAGAAACATCTTCCAAATCCTTGTTGGCACCTTCACCAAACAAAATTACCATACCGTCTTTAGAATCAACGGCTTTTTTACCAATTTTTTTAATAGTTGATAACCATTTCATAATAATCGCTCCTTTACTTAAAATTGTAGCATAACTGAAAACGCTACACTAATAATATTGGTTAGTTTTTTGATAATTACTAATTTTTTGTATAATTTTGCATGTTATACTTAAATTATTCAATGTGTTTATATACGGAGGCACAAAATGAAGGTATTAATCGGTGGATATACAAAGCATAATTCAGAAGGAATTTACGAGTTAGATTTCTTAGATAGTGATAATCAGGCACATTTATCAAGTGCTGAAAATATTATCAAAATAGGTGGACCAACTTATTTCCAAAAAGATGGTAATTTGATTTTTACAATTAATAATAGCGGAGAAAAAGGTGGTATTAGTTCTTTTAAAAAAGTTAATGAACGTTATCAAAAAGCAGACGATTATTTAACTGCAGGCTCTTCTCCAGCTTATATTGGAATCAATTCTAAAAAACATTTGCTTTATACAGCTAACTATCATACTGCAGTTTTATCTGTATTTTTATATGATAAAGATGGTAAGTTAACCTTACTTGACACGATAACTCATCAAGCAGAGCATTTAGGTCCTCGCAGTGAACAAGTCGACGGACCTCATCCGCACTTTTTTGATGAGACTCCTCACGGTAATCTTGTTAGTTGCGATTTAGGTAATGATAGTGTTGACTTTTATCACTTGAATCAAAATAACCATCTTGAGCATCTTGCTCAATACAAGAATGAGAGTGGATTTGGAAGTCGTCATATTGTTTTTTCAAAAGATGGCAATTACTTTTATGTAGTTGGTGAACTTTCCAGTAAAATCAATGTGGTTAAATTTGACGAAAACACTTGGAAATTGGAAAATATAGCTACTTATTCTACAATTCCTGAAGATTGGAATAGTCACAATGGTGCAGCGGCTATCCGTATTTCTAAAGACGGTAAATTTATTTACGTTTCTAATCGTGGAAATGATTCAATTGCTATTTTTGCAGTTCAAAAAGATCATACTTTAAAATTAATTCAGCGAATTTCTGTTTTTGGTGAATTTCCTCGTGACTTTAACTGGGATAAAAATGAAAATTATGTCATCGTTGCTAATCAAAATACTAACAACGCTACTCTATATACCAGAAACAGTGAAAGCGGCAGTTTAACCCCTATTCAAAAAAATATTCAGGTACCAGAAGGAACTCGAGTTTTATTCGAAAATTAATTTACCTAATCTAAAAGCTGTGACATACTAGCCACAGCTTTTTTTCTACGCTAAAATAAATATAAGATAATGTTAAAAACTAAGGGAGGCGAATTTATTGAAGGATAAAAAAACAACTAGAATAATTTTATTTATAATTGGAATAATCCTAGGTCTCTTAGTTTTATATAAATTATATCTAAATTATTTACCTGAATTAAAACTATTACTACACTTTAACCACCACAATGAAGAACTCCTTATTAAAATGGTTAGAAGCCACGGAATTGAAGATGTTGTGTTTCTTTTCATTTTGAATGTAATTTGCGTTGCTATTCCTGGGCTTTCTAATGGTATCTTCTGTGTACTTAATGGGGTTTTATATGGACCAGAAGGCGGATTTGCCATTAATTGGGTAGGAGACATTTTAGGGCAAATAATATTAATGCTATTACTTCAAAAACTCTACAATCCTGATAAATTTAAGCATAGTAAAGTTTATAAAATCATAACTAAATCTAACTTTAAACAAATAGTTTTAACTATTGGTTACATGATTCCATTTATTCCAAGTGCTACGGTGGCATATGCTAATCTGCTTATTAATAAAAAAACTAAAAAGAGAATTATTCCAATCGCAATAGGTACAATTCCATTTGCATATCTTTATGCATATGGCGGTGACTCAATTTTGCGTCTTAATGGATCACGACTTTTAAAAGCCATTATCGCAATTGTAATTATTATCATAGTCGCTGGCATTATAGTTTTAGTTACTCTTAAACTAAAAAAACATACAAAAAATGCTTGAGTTTTATAACTCAAGCATTTTTATTTTAAATCAAATGTGCTTCTTTAAGTAATTCTGCTACCCATGTTCGCTTAATTTTGTTCATTCCACTTCTTACAGCTAATTTTTCTGGTAGCGGCATTTCTTGATCAACCAATTTCTTTTTATCTGACATGTAATACATTGCACGTAAAAGTTGTCGAATATCAAAAATTGAATCAAACACTTCAGGAACTCCACGATCTACATTAAGCAATGTGTATACAGCCTCCATAGCTGTTCTTACTGAATATTCAGTAGTAAACACAGTATCACGAGTTGGACTTTCTGCAAAATTACCAATAAAGGCCAAGTTAACTGAATCTTCAGGTACAACTGCTGGACGGTCTCCAGCTTTTCTTGGCATGAAGTAACTAGTAATGTATGGCATATAAACGGGAACCGTATTCATATTTTCTTCACTAGCTGCTTCTTCAATTTCAGCTTCTGGAACTCCTAAATGGTAGAGCATTTCTTCACAAATTTCTTGTCCTGTACAATCCTCTACTCTCTTCTTAATATAGTTACCCTTAACATCAGAATAAAGGGCATAAATCCAAATTACGATTTCATTTGGCTTTTGACTCTTAAAGTGAGGTTGTCTATGAATAGTAAAGCTCAAACCCCAATTTGAATCTGTAACTGTAACAATACCACCAGTATTTACACGTCCATCATAAAGACTACGTTTAGTTAAGCGTTCAAAATACGGAGCATATTTCTTATTTTTCATTGTAGTTGTAGCTGAAACAAACCAACTACGTGCAGGAATATTTTCACAGAAAACATCAGGATGACCAAAGCTACTATCTTGTTTAGCCAAGTTTTCCCATAATTTCCAAGAGCCACCCTTTTTATGAGTAATCTTAGCAGGGGTAGTTTGATTACCATAAGTTGAACTTTCAGTAATAGAACCGTTGGTAACAAAAACAATGTCATTTTCAGTTAAAGGAATTTCAGTATCCTTGCCATTTTGTTTAAGAATAATCTTTTTAGCAACCTTTTTATTACCTTGATGATCTACAATTACATTTTCAACATGGCTATCATATTCAATCTTTACACCATGATCTTTTAAATATGCTAAAACAGGCTTAACCATTGATTCATATTGATTATACTTATTAAATTTCAAAGCAGTAAAATCTGGAAGTCCATCAATGTGGTGAATAAATCGCATACAATAGCGTCTCATTTCAGCAAGAGAGTGCCATTTTTCAAAGGCAAACATTGTTGACCAATAAATCCAAAAGTTAGTCTTGAAAAAGTCATCGCTGAAAAATTCTTCAATAGTTTTATCACCTAGTTCATTTTCAGGTGTCATGACTAATTTAACAATTTCTTTACTGCATTTTCCTAGTCCATAGGTCCCATCAGTAGGCACACGATTACCACGTTTATAAATTAAGCGACAATTGGAAGAGTTAGGGTCTTTTTTATCAAGCCAATAATATTCATCCAAATAACTTGCTCCAGGCACCTCTAAACTTGGAATAGAGCGATACATATCCCATAAACATTCAAAGTGATTTTCCATTTCTCGACCGCCACGAACCACAAATCCTGCATTAGGTCTGTCAGTACCGTCTAAAGAGCCACCTGCTACTGGTAATTCTTCTAAGATGTGAATTCTTTCACCTTTCATCTTAGCATCCCTTACCAAAAATACTGCTGCAGCAAGTCCTGCTAATCCACTTCCAATAATGTAAGCAGATTTATTATCAACTCCTGCTGGCTTTTTTGCATCAGCAAAAGCTTCGTAGTTTCCATTTGAGTAATACATAAGTAATCCTCTTCTCTGTATAAGTATAGTTATTACTTCTTACTCTTTATTTTATTGGAAACACTTTCATAATTCAACAATTCATATTTAAAAACATATATCTTTACTAAAAATAAAAAACTATTTTAAACTAGCCCAAAGTTCTTTCATATCACTTGGCTCACTTATTTTTATTTTAACTATTTCATTTGTAAAAGGATCTGGAAATTTCAAATAAAAGCAATTTAAAGCCTGTCGATTAAACTTATCTACTGCTCCGTAAAGTTCATCACCATATAGTACATGTCCAATAGATTGCATATGCACTCTAATTTGATGAGTCCTTCCCGTAAATAATCTTAATTCAACTAGACTTGCATCTTGCTTTTGTTTCAAAACTTGATAGGCAGTTTGAGCAGGCTTGCCATTTTCTATAATTGCTCTTTTAACTCCACTACCTTTTTTACCAATCGGTTTATTAACTATACCTGTTAAAGTTTCAAAATTACCATGAGTAATAGCATGATATTTTTTTACAAATAAATCTTTATCATATTTGCTAAAACGAGCATGAGCCACCGCGTTTTTTCCTACAAGAACTAAGCCAGATGTATTACGGTCAAGCCGAGTGATCACATGAGGCTTTACATCTTCTTTCTTAGCTTGAAAATATCCCATCAAACGATTAACAACTGAATCTGAGTCTTCATAACGGGACGGTATAGAAAGTACACCTGCAGGCTTATTCACTACTACATAGTTTTTAGTTTCTTTAATAATTTTGATTGGTTTATTCGAAGGTTTTAACCAAGGGTTTTCTTTTTCCTGTCCTGTAATAAAAAATACCTCATCACCTTGATTTAAATGATAGCTTGTATATCTACGTTTATGATTTACTAAAATCATTCCACCGTGATGCTTAGATTTATTAATAGCTTGCTTAGAAAAACCGTTTTTCATTAAAAAAGAGCCCAATTTCTTTGGGTCTTTTTCTTTTACAATTAATTTAAATGTTGTCATCATTTTCACCAATAAAGGAATTTTGCACTCGATTCCAAAAATTATGATGGCCAAAACGATCAAACTGAATCGAATGATTTGAAATTTTAAAGACTATTTTTTTAGCATTGCGCACATCTAATCTTTCTCCATCTATTGTCATTACAAAATGATCAGAATTTGGCACAATTGTAATCCATTGATCAGGTGCAATAACAATTGGAGCAGAAAGTGTCCTAAAAACGCGATTGTTAATTGATGCAATTTCTGTCATTTGAAGAGCTTTAAGTCCTGGATGAATTACAGCTCCTCCTAGAGATTTACTATAAGCAGTAGAACCTGTAGGAGTTGATATACATAAACCATCCCCGCGAAAGTTTTCAAATAATTGGTCATCAATATACACATTAGCTTCTAAAGTATGCGACACTCTTTTAACAGCTGACTCATTAAGAGCTAAGTAGCGCTTTTTATCACCAGATTCTGTAATTAAATCTACCTCAAGGAGCGGATATTTAGCTGATTCTGGTTTACGTAATAATAATGCATCTACCATTTTATCTAAATCATAACTTCGCCAATCTGTATAAAAACCTAAATGCCCAGTGTGAACTCCAATAAAGCGAATTGAATCAACTTGATTTTCATAACGATGAAAAGCATTGATTAAAGTACCATCTCCACCTACCGTAATTACTACATCAGGATATTTAGCATCAAAAACCACATTTTTTTCTTGGAGCAATTTCTTTAATTTTTTAGCAACTTCAAGTGTATTTTTATTGTTGTTATGCGCAATTGTTACTCTCATAATTTTTCCTTGCCCTTATTTTTTGTAAAAATCTTCTGCGCTTCTTGAACCTCTCCTTTTATCGATGACATTTCTTCATCAAGTTTGTAAGCTGCTTCTGCAGTTGACTTAAGTCGCTGAGAAATATCATCCGGATAAGAGCCTTGATACTTATAATTGAGAGTATGTTCAACTGTTGCCCAAAAATTCATTGCCAAAGTTCTAAGCTGAATTTCAGCAATCAAATTTTTAGGACCTTCTGGTAAATATACTGTATAAGAAATTACCATATGATATGAACGATAGCCTGACGGTTTGGCATTTTGAATATAATCACGTTCCTCAACTACTTCCATATCTTCACGCTGATGAATCATATCTACTACTTTATAAATATCATCAACAAATTGTGTAACAATTCGAATACCTGCTATATCTTGCATATCAGTTTCAATAACATCAGGACTAATTACACGTCTTTGCATTTTTTCTTTAATTGAATCTACTGTCTTAACTCGACCGATAACAAATTCAATCGGTGAATGCTCTCCTTTAGTCAAAAAACCTTGTCTAAGAGAGCGAAACTTTACTTTAAGTTCTCGTACTGCCTCATTATAAGGCCATAAAAAGTTATCCCAATCGATGTTCATAGAGAAAATTTTCCTTTCGTTGAACCAAACACATTCATTTTAACATATAATAATAATATACAGACTGGAGGGTTTATAAATGTCAAAAAATCGTGAAATTGAATCTAAAACTATTTTAAACAAAAATGTTTTTGATGAGTTAGTTAATGCATTTTTAGTTAAGGAAGATTTTATTCAAAAAAATTATTACTTCGATAGTCCAAATCAAGTTTTAAAAAATAATAGAATTGCAGGAAGAATTCGTATTTTTTCAGATAAGGCTGAACAAACCTTAAAAGTACCTGAAAAAAATCCTTTACAAGTCAAATTTCATGAAGTAATTGAAATTAATGATAAACTAGAAGTACGGGATGCAGATTCCTTAGTTAAGCAAGCAGAAGCTGGCCAAGCAATTCAGTTTACTGGTAGCGTCGGTGCTTATTTATCTAAGCATTTTGCAGACCAAATATTCTTGCTTCAAACCTGGAGTAAAACTCATCGCCGTCTTTTGATTGGACCACAGAATTGTGAACTAACATTAGACGAAACGACTTATCCTGATGGGTATAGCGATTATGAGCTTGAAATTGAAAACTCGGATCCCGCTCTAATCAAAAAAGTTTTAATTCAGTTGGACAAAGAGTATCATTTCAAGCAAGCAGCAGACCGCACCAATCAAAGCAAAATTGGGCGCGCTTTTGCTCATAGAAATTAGGTATAGAAATAGAATAAAAAAGCATATTTTTTGTTTCTAAATTTGTTGTTTGCTAAAGTAACAATAAGTCATTTTAATTAGGGGAGTTTAAAATTATGTTCGAGTTTTTTCTCTTCATTAATCCAATAGGCATCTACTGTTATGATATCGAAAAACAAATCCAAGATGCAATTAATGAATTAGGAGTAGAAGCATGTTATCATTTTATTCCAATTACAAGTATGAATGTAATTCAAGATGATATCATGCGTAGACGTAAGGATGCACAAAAAGTAATTGATATTACTAGATATACAATTGCTACTAATCGTGCTTTACAAGATTATCATGCTATCAAATTAGCATATGGTAATAAAAAGGCAAGAAAGTTTATCTTTGCCCTTCAGCAAAAATTAAGTGATGACTGTTCACTTTATAGCGCTGATATGCCAACTATAGTTGCAAAAGAAATTGGTTTAAATCCAAAAAATATTAATGCAGCTAAAAATGGTAATTATATTGATGATTCTATCAAACAAGATTTAAAGCTGGCTGAACAATGGAATGTTACCAGTACACCAACTACTGTAATTTTTAACGAAGACGAAGCTGGAAGCGGAATGCTTCTTGAAGGTCCTTTGAAGCATGATGAATTAATTGATTTATTAGCTTCAAAACCTGAACAAAAAACTTTATTTCCTGATATTTTTGCCAATAAACATTTACGTTTGATCTAGATATTGTTCAACAGTATTTTTTTCACCAGGTCTTCGCCATTTGGTAAATAGAGACTCTGGCAATTCATTCAAGGGAATTTGTTTTTTATATAATTTTTCTGCAATTCGCAAACCCATTTTGCTTTTTTGCTTAATTTGTTGGTTTAAATATTCTTTTTGACTAATTGAGTTAAGTTGATAATTTTTTAATTTAGGTTTATATTTCCAAAAGTTTCTTATTCCGATTTCATCAAGCAAGAATTCCTGTGTCTGATAATAGACTACACGGGTTATTGGTTCTTGAACTATATTATATTTCAAACGAATTAATTGGTTCATTGAATCGATTTCTAGATAATAAGATTGCCACAGTTGATTTTTTCTCATAAAAATCAGCTGTGCTTTTTTTATTTTATGTTTTAAATAATGACGTTGTCCTACTATCCAGATATCTTGAATATTGATTTGCTTATATAAATTATGTCGATGATTAAATTCTTTTTCACTTAATGGTGCGCATTGTACTTCAAAAGCAAGCTTAGGCGACGCTAAAACATCTGCTCTTAATTGTCCTTCAGCTAATGGTATTTCTATTTGTGCATTAAAGCCAGCAGCCGTTAGCGCCGTTTTTAGAAGAAGCTTAGAGCTGTGGTGCTCCTCTTTTTCTCCTAATGAATTATTAATTAATTTAAAGTGCTTAAAAAATGCAGTCTTTTTTTGTGAAATAATTAAAATTACTTGTTTTTTACAACGTGGACAATGATACTTTTCATAATTAATTTTTTTCTTTCCAGAAGCTACCAGATACGCTTCATTTTTTGCCAATACTAATCTGTCATTTAAAATTGCTGCATACAAAATTATCACCCAAATTTAAGTACGCAAAAAGGGACAAGTAAACTTGTCCCCTTTAATTTTATGCTTTACAAAAATATTGGCGTATATTTCCCAATGCATCTTGTCGGAAAATGATTTTACCAGTTCTTCTAACAAAATCCATTTCACTATTTTCTACACGAATTCCATATTCATTAGAAATAGTCCATGCATCTGCTGGAGTAAGTTCAGCATAATCTTCATCCAAAAATGCCAAGTCCAAATAGTATTGCCCTTTAAGATAATAAAGACTTGCTGCTAAATCGCTAACCTTTAGACTATCAGCTAACTCAATAACTACTCCTAAATCATTAAAACGATATGCCTGTCTTTTTTGTGTTTTCCAATTATTAGCTGTATTAGATGTCTTAGAATTAGATGTTTCATCATTTAAATCATAAAAGCCATTTTGACTATTATCATTACTATCTAATTTTGGAAAAGTTCCAGGCTTCATTCCAGGAACCTTACTAATCAATAAATCTAGCCCACCGTTATTGGGCATAACTTGAAAAGTAACCGGCGTATTATCTGCAAAACTATGGTCTGTGTCGATTTCATCAAGAATAGAATAGAAAAACTGTTGAATCTTAGACTTATCACCTAACAAGTCCAAAATCTTAACCCCTCTTTTTTCTAACTCTTGCTTTGTAATTCGAACACGAATTGTATTTTCATCAATATGATCAACTTGCACAATAGTCACCTCCATGCCAGTGATACTGTTATTATTGTAACCTACTTTAACAAAAAAATAAAAGCGTTAGTCTCAAAATAACTAACGCTATTATCCCTCTTGACTTTATTATAAGTCTGCAATTTTTTGAGCTTCTGCAAGTTCTAATCTACGAACTTTTCGAGGTAAAAATCTACGAATTTCATCTTCATTATACCCTACTTGAAGACGACGATCGTCCATGATAATTGGTCTTCTTAACAAGCTTGGATTCTTTTCCACTAAATCAAGCAACTCGTCAATAGACAAATCATCTAAATTTACCTTTAATTCCTGAAAAGCTCTTGAACGGGTAGAAATAATTTCTTCAGTTCCATTTTCAGTCATGCGTAATATTTGAGTAAGTTCCTCTTTTGAAAGAGGTTCAGAGAAGATGTTTCTTTCCTTAAAAGGAATATCATGCTTTTTTAACCATGCCTTTGCTTTTCTACATGATGTACAACTTGGAGATACGTATAAATCTACCATTTAATTCACGCTCCTTGAAATAGACATTATTTCTTCCTTCAGTCTGATACAATTATATCATAAATGCTTCTTTTTTGTAAGTGACTATTTTTAATTTAGTCTTAACTTTTAGGATATATCTAATAATAAAGGCAAAAGATGAATTATTTGTGAATTTTTTATTTAATAAATTATAAGAAAAAAGACTAGGCACTTGCCTAGTCTTTTTATAAATAAGCTAATTACTTATTAAGTTTAGCCATTAAGTCATTAACTAATTTTTCGTTTTGTTCAGAAGTTTCTGAAACAAAGCAAGCTTCATTAGCTAATTCTTTAAGGTCCTTAGTATTAAGCTTCTTCATTAAGCTTCTAATACGTAAGATTGAAGTTGCACTCATTGAGTATTCGTCAAGTCCCATTGAAAGTAAAATTGGGAACATAACGTTATCACCAGCAGCTTCACCACACATACCACACCAGATACCATTTTCATGAGCAGCATCAATGGTATGCTTAATCAAACGAAGAACTGATGGGTTATATGGTTGGTACAAGTATGAAACATTATCATTACCACGGTCAGCAGCCATAGTATATTGAATCAAATCGTTAGTACCAATTGAGAAGAAATCAACTTCTTTAGCAAATTGATCTGCAAGAACAGCTGCAGCCGGAACTTCGATCATCATACCAACTTGTAAGTTGTCACCGATCTTAACACCGTCTTTTGTAAGCTTATCCTTTTCTTCTGCTAAAATTGCCTTAGCTTTACGTAATTCACCCAAAGTACCAATCATTGGGAACATAATACCTAAACTTCCGTAAGCAGAAGCACGAAGAAGTGCTCTCAATTGAGTACGGAAAATTTCTTGGTTCTTAAGTGAAAGACGAATAGCACGAATACCTAAGAATGGGTTCATTTCTTCTGGTAAATCCCAGTAATCGAGGTGCTTATCACCACCGATATCACAAGTTCTAATAATAACTTGCTTACCGTTCATACCTTCAATGACCTTCTTGTAAGCTTCAAACTGAGCTTCTTCAGTTGGAAAATCAGAAGAATTCATGTACAAAAATTCAGTTCTGTATAAACCAATAGCTTCAGCACCGTTTTCATGTACACCTGGCATATCATCTGGAGTACCAATATTTGCTGCAATAGTAAACTTCTTACCATCTGCAGTAAGTGATGGTTGATCCTTTAACTTTTGCCATTCAGCTTTTTGCTTAAGGAAGTCTTCACGCTTTTGTTCATATTCACCAATTTGTTCGTCGGTTGGATTAATAATTACATCACCGTCTAAGCCGTCAATGATTAAAGTTTCACCATTTTTAACGTCTTCAGTGATTGAATCAGTACCAACAACAGCTGGTAATTCAAGTGAACGAGCCATAATAGCTGAGTGAGCGGTACGACCACCAACATCAGTTACAAAGCCTTTAACGTACTTCTTATTAAGTTGTGCGGTATCACTTGGAGTTAAATCGTGTGCTACAACAACAACTTCATGATCGATAGAAGCTGGATTTGGTAATTCCTTACCTAAAAGGTGAGCCATAATACGCTTTGAAACATCGCGTACATCGGCAGCACGTTCTTGCATGTAAGGATTATCGGTCATACTTTCAAAAATTGTAATGAATTTTTGAGCAGTTTCATCAAGAGCAGCTTCTGCATTAATCTTTTGGTTCTTGATTTCATCTTCAATGGCACCAGTAAATTCTGGGTCATTCAAAATCATGAGGTGAGCATCAAAAACTTGTGCTTCTTCTTCGCCCAAGCTCTTTTTTGCAACATCACGAATCTTTTCAACTTCAGCAGTTGATTCTTCAATAGCCTTTTTGTAACGAGCTACTTCACTATCAACATCAGAAATTGACTTCTTAGAAAATGAAAGATCAGGCTCTACCAAAAGATAAGCTGGAGCAACAGCGATACCGTCACTTGCAGCAATACCTTTTAAAGTCTTGGTCATTATTCAGCTAAACCTTCTTTTTTCATAGTGTCAGCAATTGCATCCAATGCATCCTTTTCGTCGTCACCATCAGCAGTGATAGTAACATCAGCGTTTTGGCCAACACCAAGTGACATAACACCCATGATTGACTTCAAGTTTACTGACTTACCATTGTATTCCAAGTTAATGTCTGAACCAAACTTTGAAGCAGCTTGTACAAGCAAAGTTGCTGGACGTGCGTGAATACCTGTTTCTGCAATAATGTGAAAATCGCGTTTTTCCATTTTGAATATCTCCTTTTAAATTGAAAAATTAAACTGGTAATAAATACCCATTCGAGTAATAGATTATCATTTTTTATCGAAATAAACAACTATTATGTAACAGTTTACATTATTTACTTAGCACTAGTTACCGACGAATAAACGATGGAACCTCCACGCATTGCGCGTCCTGTAATAGATTGTCGTCTTTCGTAACTTCTTAAAGTTCGTTGAAAATCAAAGGCATCTTTAGGGTCAACCTTATACTCTTTCAATTCACCATCGACCAATTGATCGAGAACTTTTTGGTAATCCAATTTTATCACCACACTTTTAATGAGTGTATAATTTTTTACCACAAAATTCTACATTATATATTCTTTTTTATGAAATATTACTATTTTTTGAAATCGTTATCACAAAAAAAGTTTTAAGTTTTTCTTACAAAAAATAAGTTTATAAGCTTTAGCACTTGACAACTTAGAGTGCTAATCATACAATTTTATTAAAGTTGAAACGGAAAGGCGGTAAGAACAATGCTTTGTCAAAATTGTCACCAGCGGCCTGCCTCTATTCATCTTTTTACTAAAGTGAATGGCCAAAGCCGTGAAGTTGATTTATGCCAACAATGTTATCAAGAATTAAAAAGTGAACAAGGAAATTTAAATATGAATAATGATAATAGTGCAATCTTTGGCGACTTTGATGACTTATTTAATGCTTTAAATGGCAATAATCGAAGCGCCTCAAACAATAATCAAGGACCAGATATGCAAATGGGTGGTGGTCCAAGAGGACCTCAAGGTGGAAATAACCGCTCTCTTTTAGATCAATATGGAACTGACTTAACAGCTCTTGCTAAAAAAGGAAAAATTGATCCAGTTATTGGTCGTGATAAGGAAATTGCTAGAGTAATTGAAATTTTAAATAGAAGAACCAAAAATAATCCAGTACTAATTGGAGAAGCCGGTGTTGGTAAAACAGCAGTTGTTGAAGGTTTGGCTCAACAAATTGTCGATGGTTCTGTTCCGGCAAAACTACAAGATAAAAAGATTATTTCATTAAATGTTGTTTCATTAGTTCAAGGTACTGGAATTCGTGGTCAATTTGAACAAAGAATGGAACAACTTATCAAAGAATTGCAATCTAGAAACGATGTAATTCTCTTTATTGATGAAATCCACGAAATTGTCGGCGCAGGTAACGCTGAAGGCGGCATGGATGCTGGCAATATCATTAAACCAGCCTTAGCACGTGGAGAACTTCAATTAGTTGGAGCCACTACAATCAAAGAATATCGTGAAATCGAAAAAGATTCTGCTTTAGCAAGACGTTTTCAACCAGTTGAAGTTAAAGAACCTTCAATTGATGAAACTATTCGAATTTTAAAGGGGATCCAAAAACGTTACGAAGATTATCACCATGTTCAATATACCGATTCTGCAGTTGAAAGTGCCGCAAAACTTTCAGCTCGCTACATTCAAGATAGATTCTTACCTGATAAGGCGATTGATCTTTTAGATGAAGCTGGTTCACGTATGAATTTAACTATTCCATACATTGATAAAGAAAAAATGCAAGAGCGTATTTCTGCAGCTGAACAATTAAAACAAGATGCCTTAAAGAATGAAGACTATGAAAAAGCAGCTTATTATCGTGATCAAATCGAAAAATACGATAAAATGAAGAATCAAAATGTTGACCCAGATAAATCTCCAACAATCACTGATAAGATTATGAATAAGATTGTTGAAGAAAAAACTAACATCCCTGTTGGTGACATTCAAAAGCAAGAAGAAAATCAATTACAAAATCTTTCTAAGGACCTTGAAGGTAAAGTAATCGGTCAAAATAAGGCCGTTGAAAAAGTTGCTCGCGCAATTAGAAGAAATAGAATTGGTTTTAATAAATCAGGCCGTCCAATTGGTTCATTCCTCTTTGTTGGACCAACTGGAGTTGGTAAAACTGAGCTTGCTAAGCAACTTGCTAAGCAAATGTTTGGTTCAAGTGATAGTATGATTCGCTTTGATATGTCTGAATACATGGAAGCATACTCAGTATCTAAATTAATCGGTTCTGCACCAGGTTATGTAGGATATGAAGAAGCTGGTCAATTAACCGAACAAGTTCGTCATAATCCATACAGCTTAATTTTACTTGATGAAATTGAAAAAGCTCATCCAGATGTTATGAACCTATTCTTGCAAATTCTAGATGATGGTCGTTTAACAGATTCACAAGGCAGAACTGTTTCATTTAAGGATACTATTATTATTATGACTTCCAATGCTGGACAAGGTATCAAGAATGCAAGTGTTGGTTTTGCTGCCGAAAGTCAAAAAGAAGAAAAAGATTCTGCACGAAAGAATATGACTCAATTCTTTAAGCCTGAATTTTTGAATCGTTTAGACGATGTTATCGAATTTAATGAATTAACTAAGGATGACTTGATTAAAATCGTTAACTTAATGCTTGATAAAACTAACGACATGGTCAAAGACCAAGGCTTACATATTGAAGTTACTGAAAAAGCAAAAGAAAAACTTGTAGATGAAGGCTTTAATCCTGCAATGGGTGCTCGTCCTCTTCGTAGAACTATTCAAGAAGAAATTGAAGATAAAGTTGCAGACTACAAACTTGATAATCCATCGGCTAATGATTTAGTTGCAGATTTAACAAATGATACAATCAGCATTAAAGAAAAATAATTTAAGCTATTTTCTAAAATATATATCAAGCACAAAAGGAAATGCGACTGCATTTCCTTTTATTATTTAACAAAAACTCAGAGATTTTTTATGCTTAAATTCTTTATTTAAGGTATACTAAAGATGGAAGTTAATAGTACAGAAACGGGTGAAATCCATGCATTTAATTGATGTAACTAACAGTTATTCTGACCTAGTTCATAGTCAACTTAATACTACCGGAGCAACTTATGTAAAGGTTTACTCATTGGGCAACACTTCAGTTATTTATACTGAAAACAAGAATTCAATCGGAATTGTCTTAGAAAACCATGATCGTCGTATCCGTGAAGATGAAGTTGAATTCGTAATTAAGCGTCTGGTTAAAAATACCGACACTTCTTACACTCTTACAGTTGATAAGAGTCGTCATGTCGTTGAAATTCACATTGATAAATAAAAAATAAGGATTGAGTTTTACTCAATCCTTATTTTTTATAATTTTTCAGTTAATTTTACATCTGGATATTTATCGTGGAAGAATCTTTCCGCAAATGCATTTTCAAACAAGAATAATGGATTATCATATCTATCTTTTACCAATAAGTTTCTTGAATTAGACATTGCAGGATCAAGCTGTTCTGGATCAATCCAGCGAGCAACTCTATTGCCAATTGGTGTCATTTCAACTTCTGAATTATATTCATTCATCATTCTGAATTTGAACACTTCAAATTGTAATTGACCAACTGCACCCAAAATATATTCATCAGTTTGATAATTACGATATAGTTGAATTGCACCTTCTTGAACTAATTGATTCATTCCCTTGTGGAATGATTTTTGCTTCATAACGTTTTTAGCAGTAACTCTCATAAATAATTCTGGCGTAAATTCTGGTAATTCTGGATAAACAATTTTACGCTTACCAGAATAAATACTATCTCCAATTTGGAAATTACCAGTATCGTATAAACCTACAATATCTCCAGCTACAGCATCTGAAACTTGCACACGTTCACTTGACATAAACTCTGTAGCATTATTTAAACGAATAGGTTTACCTGTTCTTGCTAAGGTTACATCCAGTCCCTTTTTAAATTCACCACTACCCACACGAACAAAAGCAATTCTATCACGGTGGTGAGGATTCATATTAGCTTGAATTTTGAAAACAAAACCTGAAAATTCCGGATCTTCTGGACTTAATTCTTCATCTTCATTAACTGTATGACTTTCAGGAGCTGGTGCTAAATCAACAAAGCTATTTAAGAAAGTCTCTACACCAAAGTTAGTAAGAGCAGAACCAAAGAATACCGGTGTTTGATCACCCATTGCAATCTTTTCACGGTCAAACTTGTTTCCGGCTTCTTTTATTAAGTCTATTTCATCCAAAGTTTCTTCAAATTGTGGATCATGACTTAATTCTTCACTATCTGGCAACTTTCCTTCATTATTAAGCGAAATAAAACGATCATCACCGTCTTTATGATAAAGTTCAACACGGTTATTAGCAATATCATATAATCCTTTTAAAGTCTGACCTGAACCAATTGGCCAGTCCATTGCCACACCTTCAATACCAAGCAAATCTTCAAGCTCTGCAATTAAATCCAGTGGAGGACGACCATCACGATCAAGTTTGTTCATAAAAGTAAAAATTGGAATACCACGTTGTTTTACAACTTTAAAAAGCTTTTTAGTTTGTGGTTCAATACCTTTAGCTGAGTCAATTACCATTACAGCACTGTCAACGGCCATCAAAGTACGATAAGTATCTTCTGAAAAGTCTTGGTGTCCTGGCGTATCCAAAATATTGATACGTTTACCTTGGTATTCAAATTGCATCACAGAACTAGTTACAGAAATACCACGCTTTTTTTCAATTTCCATCCAGTCACTAGTTGCATAATTACCTGTTTTACGGGCTTTAACAGTACCAGCTTGGCGAATTACTCCACCAAAAAGAAGTAATTGTTCAGTAATTGTAGTTTTACCAGCGTCTGGGTGAGAAATAATTGCAAATGTTCTTCTCTTCTTAACTTTATCTAATAACTCTTTATTCATTAATCCTCTAATTCTTTCTTATTATTTAAATCATTTGGAATTGTAAGTAACACTGTTAAAAGACGTGACCCCTTCATTCTACGTGTTGTTAAATTCATCCCATTATCTAACTTTACGCTAAGTTTTTCTCCTTTAGCAGGAATCATTTTTAATGTATTAATGACAAATCCAGCTACTGTGTCAACATCTTCCATTTGGATATCAGTACCAAATTTTTCATTAAAATCATCAAGTGGCATTTTACCATAAATAACATACTTGTTAGGGGCGATTTGATTAAATAAAACTTCAGCATGGTCAACTTCATCATCAATGTCACCAACAATTTCTTCAATCAAATCTTCAATCGTTGCAATACCAACTACCCCACCATATTCATCTGTTAAAATTGCAAGCTGACGCTGAGTTTGTTGCATTTCCATTAAAAGCTCTCCCAAATCTAAAGTTTCCGGAGCAAATAATGGCTCACTCATAACATCACTGTAATCCAACTTATCAAAACCTACTTTACGAGCTTTGCGTAATACTGTTCGAATATGGATAATTCCAATAATTTTATCTTTATCTTTGTTATAAACAGGTACACGAGAATACGGTTCACGTAGAATCTCATCAAGATTATCTTGAAATGGAGTAGATGCATCAACCATAAACGCATCAGTTCTTGGTACCATTACTTCTCGAGCCATTTTACTTTGAAAATCTAAAATTCCTTCTAACATTGAAAATTCTGTATCAGAAATTTTATTTCCTTGATGAAGAGTATTTATTTCTTCTTTTAAATGATCTCTAGTCCTTACTTCATTTTCACCAGAAAATTTATTACGCAATCTATCAAATAAATTTTCAGCAGCAGGATCGCTACTCATAGTTTTTTCTCTCTTTCTTAGTTTATATAAATACTAAAAATAAAATCTTCTTTAAATAAATTAATTATAGCATATAGTTAACTTTAATATGCTAAAATACCATTAAGAAGCGAGGTTTTAAAATGAAGAAAAGTCACGTATTGCTTGTATTTATATTTTTATTATTGATTCCATATATCTGTAGTTTATTAATTATTGGCATTGGATACAATGCATTAGTTTTGCATTCAGCTGACATCTTTAGAACAATAATTGGAGCCTTAGTTGGCTCACTAGTCATGTTTGGAATTAAGGCCACCATTCAGCGCCCTGTTGATTTATTAGCAATGGAAACAAACGATGACTTTTTAAAACAGCTACTCCGCTTTTTTAGTATCCGCCGTCGTTATTTCTTCTTAGCAGCTAATGTAGTACTTGATTTTGTTTTATGTATTTTAGCAACCATCATTGTTAGAAGTTTTTTAACATTAGATCAAATCGTTGGTACTTCAACGGGATTTGTAATGCTTATTATGCTAATTTCAACTTGTCTTGGAGCCTACGTAGAATATGATAATCTTTCAATAGACCCTAAGCAGCATTAATTATTCACTGACCTTAACATAGAGAGTTTGGGTCAGTTTTTTATTGTCTAAATCCATATCTTCAACAATATATGGAACTGGACTATCTCCCATATTTTCATAAACTTCTACACCACTTTCAGCAACTTTCTTAATAAATTCTGGTAAAACAGAATTAAGTGGTAAGTCGAAAAATACCGGATTAGAATTTTCAATTACTTCTTCTGCTACTTCGGCTTTTGGTAATTCAAACTTCATTAATCCCTTAGGAACTTCAATATCTCCATCAGTAATTACGCCGTACCAGTACATAAAGTTTTCTGGACCAAATACAACCATAGCAGTTTTTTTATTTTCTAAGTCATTTACTTTTAAAAACTGTTTAAAAGTATCATTTTCTTCAACCATTTTATTTGATTCGCTAAAACTCTTTTGAGCATCCATCATACTATCTGGAAATGGAGTTCCTACAAAAACTTTCTTTTCAACTTGTTTAGTCATATTTTTCTCCTTCTAATATTCCGATAATTCATCTAAATCAATAACTTCACCATTTAAAAAAGCATCAATTTCATCTGATGAAAAACCATGGGTAAACAAATACTTCTTTATTTTAAAGTATTTTTCTCGTTCATCAAAGTTTCTAAATTTTTTATATGCTTTAATTCCTTGTTTTTTTAAAGCTTCCATTTGCTCATTTGAATCTAGTGATAAATCAAAACTCGCAACCACATTATTAGATAAGCTTGATGAAAAGCCATGATTAATAAGCTTTATTTTCATTTTATTTTGAATTTCACGCTCTGATAATCTACCAGCTTTATTTGTTAGTGATTTAACTAAACGAAAACCCACCTGAATAAATTCTTCTTCATCAACTTCTTCAAGTGCATTTTGAATTAAATCTGGATCAACACCCTTTTGTACTAATTTACGATTTAAATTAGTTGGTCCATCAGTTCCAACTTGTAAATCATTTCTGATAAAAAGCTTAATATATTGCTGATCATCAAGATAGCCCAAATTCTTTAGCTCTTCAACAGCTAAAGCAGCAGAATCATCTGAAACATCATGTTTTTTTAAATATTGTAAAACCTCATAAACTGTTCTTGGTTCATAACTGAGAAATTTTGTCGCTAATTCACTTGCTTTAGCATCGGTATCAAATTTTTGTATTTTTTCGATATCATTATCAGTTAGTTCTTTACCTTTTAAAAGCACAAAATTGGCGATAGTTTTCTCACTTAAAGAAAAAGCATATTGATTATCCAAGAAAATATTGTACCGCCCTGGTCGTTTTTGTGCACTTATTTTTGTAATAATTGTCATAGTATTTCCTTCTTTACTTTTTTCTTAATGCTAACAAATTTTCCTTTTGCTTGCTAAGAAGTTTTCTTACGTTGTACAATTAATAAGCAAAAATAGTTAGTTTTTAGTAGAAAGAATAAAAATGAAGAAGAATTTTACCAAAAAGAAATTTAACCAAGCAAAGGAAAAAGATGTCATCATCACCATTAAGCGCCTTGGCATTAACGGCGAAGGAATTGGTTATTACAAGAAAAAGATTATCTTTATTCCAGGTGCTCTTCCAGGTGAAGTTGTCGTTGCCAAAATCATCAAAGATTATCCGCACTACATTCAAGGGGAACTTGTTCGAATTAAAGAAAAAAGTCCAGATCGTGTAGACTTCCCAGACAAAGTAAATGCAGAAATTGGTGGCCTTGAATTAGCTCATCTTGCTTATGATAAGCAACTTGAATTTAAGAAGGATAATGTTTTAGAAGCACTTAAGAAATACCATCCACGTGGTTATAATAAATATAAAGTTAAAAATACAATTCCTGCTCCTGATCAATGGCACTATCGCAACAAAGCCCAATATCAAATTGAAAAAGACCATGGAAAAACTAAACTTGGCCTCTTTGCACCTAATTCTCATCGTTTAATTGATCTTCCAGTAATGCCTACACAAAGTGAAGATACCCAAAAAACAGAACGTGAAATTAAACACCTAATTGATAAACTTCATGTTCCAGTTGTAAATGTTTATAAACATTTAGGCGGAGTTAAAACAATTGCAGTTCGTCAATCAGAAGCAAGTGGCGAAATTCAAGTAACTTTAATTACAATTGGTCATAAAATCAAAAATCTAATTCCATTAGCCAAAGAAATTATGAAGTTACCAAATGTGGTTAGTGTTTATCAAAACGAAACTGATTGGAAAAATCCACAAGTATGGGGAAACAAAACCGAAAAACTTTTAGGTAAAAATCAAATTACTGAAGAAATTTTAGGTAAAAAGTTTGCCTTGTCTCCTCGTGCCTTTTTCCAATTAAATCCTGTCCAAACTGTAAATCTTTACTCTGAAGCTTTAAAATTTTTAGACTTAACACCTGAGCAGACTTTAATTGATGCTTATAGTGGTGTAGGTACTCTTGGAATCCTAGCTTCTGATTTAGTTAAACAAGTAGTTGGTATCGAAACAATTCCTGAAGCCGTTGAAGATGCTAGACACAATGTAGAACTGAACCATATAAAAAATGCTGAATATTTCCAAGGCAGCGTTGAAAAGATTTTACCAGAACTTCAAAAAGGCGGCTTTCCAGTTGACGCATTAATTGTAGATCCACCAAGAACAGGTCTTGCTAAAAGTTTAATTAAGACGATTTTACGAGTAAAACCTAAAACCTTTGTTTATATTTCATGTAATCCATCAACTTTAGCTCAAGATTTAGTTTTATTAACTGAAGCTTATGATGTACGTTTAATTGAGAATGTTGATATGCTTCCACAAACTCCACGTTGTGAATGTATTGTTAAATTGACTTTAAGAAAATAAAAAACAGCTGCCCTAGCTTGGCAGCTGTTTTTTGATCTAGCGGACGAGGTAATTTATCAATTGATAGTTACGATGATATATGTTGATCTTTACTAATCAAGCTTGGCTCTTCGCAACCAATATTAACATTCACTTGTTCGGGTTTTACGCCTTTTGCGTAATTCAAATAAATTGGATCTTTGCGGACAGCCATTCTATAAGAGTATTCTTAATAGGCTGACACCTCTATTCATTAGAGAACCTTTTAAAAAATAATACAATTCATTTTTTGGAGATAAAAACTTACTTATATTGTTATTTCAACTAGTACTTACCTCTTCCACACTTTCATTATACCAAAATTGAAACCGCTTGCAAGTATTAGACTCCATTTTTATACATATTTATGTAAAAATCGTGCAACATGTTTTTCATACTGAATAGGATGTGTTGCATATGATTTTGCATGTTTAGCATTAGGAACTACCCAAAGCTCTTTTGGTCCTTTCGATGCTTGATAATTTTCATAAACCATCTTAGTCGGAACAAAGGTATCCTTGTTTCCATGAATAAAAAGAATTGGTCGTTTATTTTTCTTTAATTGATTAACACTTGAACCATCAGCTAAAAAGTAACCAACTTTTACACGATTAATTCCACTTAAAATTTCAACTAATGGAAACCGTGGCACTGTTGGCATATTATATAAATCTTGGGCTTCATGCTCTATCTCATCTTTAACGTTTGTATAGCCGCAATCTTCTACAAAAGCTTTAACTTGATTTGGAAGTTTTTCCCCACTTGTCATCATAGTCGTGGCTCCACCCATACTCACCCCAGAAACAACTATTTTACTGTTATTCCCGTTATTTTTTACAACTTTTTTAATCCAATTAACTACATCACTTTTTTCAATCCAACCATAACCAATATATTTTCCTTGGCTTTCACCATGTGCACGAGCATCTGGTAACAAAACATTATAGCCTAATTTATGATAAAGAGCAGCATACGGAGCCATCGTATTTTTATTATTCATATATCCATGTAATAAAACTGCTGTTTTATTTGATCCTTTATTTGGAATATAATTTGCATCCAATTTATATTTTCCATCAGCAGAAGACATATACCACTTTTCTTTATTAACTGCATAATACCATTTCTTCTGCTTATATAAAGGATCTGTTTTTTTAACTACATCAGAATTTGCGCTAACAAAACTTTTATGTGAAGGAACACAAGCTACATTAAAAAAGTAAAAGCCTGCACCAACACAAATTACACTAACTATTGCTATAATTGAAACTATCCATAACCAGAATTTTTTATGTTTCATTGTCCCATCTCTATTCTATTCAAATATAAATATAAACAAGTATAACACTTAATTTCATATAGATAAAAGAAGAAAATAAAATGACTTTAACTAATTTTTTGCAATTAATCAATAATTTAAATCCTAATTATTTTATTTATTTAAAAATTAACGAAAATATTCTTCCGTTAAATAAAGTTCAAATAACTTCTGATAAATGTTTACTTATCTCAGGAACACAAGCCCTCACTATTAACCAATTAGTAAAAATGGTAAAAAATTTACATAAACGCAGTATTCCTCTTTTAATAAAAGATTCTTCCTTACTAGTTTATGGAATACAAATCTCGCTAAAAGACTCTAGAATTATTTTGATATAAAAAGCCATTGCTAAAAAGCAATGACTTTCAAACTTATTTTTGCTTGTATTGGCGAATATGATTCTGTGTACCGGCAAAATACCACATGCCAGACTTTTCATCACTAGTAAGTTCTTGACCATCAACAGGGTCATTTAAAGCATCATTAAATGTCTTTTCATATTCATCAACTGAAAGACGAATTCTTGAATCTAACATCTCATTAGTTTTATCTAAATCAATTTCTTTTTCATAGCCATCAGCAACATTTCCTGAAAAGAATTCTGCCATAGCACCTGACCCATAAGAAAACATCCCTACCAAAGAATTAGGTTCTAATTTCTTATTTTCAAGTAAACTAAGTAAACTCATATATAGTGAAGCTGTATAAATATTACCTACACGCATACTCAATTGCTTAGAAGCTTCAAAGCTATCCTCAAGTCTCTTAGTGGTTGCTTCATCTTCATTTGCTACAGCTAAGCGATTTGCCTTGAGTCCCTGCTTAGTAAATGGTAAGTGATATAAAATAGCATTAAAATCTCGTGTATTCCAATTTTTTTGTTCCTTATATGCTTCAAAAGTATTAGTAAAGAAATCCAAATACACTTGTGTAGAATATTTACCATCTACCATGGCTACTTTAGAGTTATTCGGACGCCAAAAGTCATCAATATCTTCACTATAAGCGCTATGACCATCATTTAATGAAAGAATTTCAGGGTCCTCTTTTATAAGTAAGCTGATTGCACCGGCTCCTTGAGTTACTTCTCCTGGAGTTTTTACTCCATAACGAGCAATATCACTACCAATAACAATCGCTGTTTGATCAGGATGTACACGTACAAAGTCTCTAGCAATCATTAAAGCAGCAGTTAAACCAAAACATGCTTCCTTAACTTCAAAAGTTCTAACTTCTGGTTTTAAGTTAAGAGCTGATTTTACAAAAAGAGAGGCGGATTTAGATTGATCCACTCCACTTTCAGTACCAAACACGAGCAAGCCAACCTTATCTTTATCAATTTTATCAAGATATTGCAAAGTTGCATTAATTCCCATAGATACTGCATCTTGAGTTGCATCAGCAACTGCCATTTGCCTTTGCCCAATCCCTATCAAAAATTTATTAGGGTCTTCTCCTCTAGCATTTGCTAAATCAACCATGTCAACGTATTTATTCGGAGTAAAAAAACCAATCTTATCTATTCCTACTTGCATTAATTATTTCCTCTCAATTCGTTTAAAATTTGTATTGCAAACTCTTTAGTATAATTTTTGTTTTTTACCAGTTCTTGAACTATTTTATTTTTTTCTATGTGATTTGCATCTAAGTCTGCAACGATATTTCTAGCTTGAAGTCGCATATGACCAGCTTGAATACCAACCGTAGAAATTGCCAAAACAGCAGATAAATTATTAGCAAGACCAATTGTAGTAATCACATTTGCTAGTTCGCCTACTGTAATATCTTGACCTAAAATATCAAAAGATTGTTGAACATCATTTCTAGCCTTTATTGATCCACCTACAACTCCTATAGCCATTGGAAGAGTCAATTCGCCTATAAGCTTATCGTTTTTAATTCTCCACTGGCTTAAACTACGATATTTTCCAGAACGACTTGCAAAGACTCCTACAGCTGCCTCAATTGCACGAAAGTCTTGTCCTGTTGCGAGTAAAACACCATCAACCCCATTCATAATTCCCTTGTTATTTGTAACCGCACGATAAATATCATCTTCTGCAATTGCAGATAATAAGCAAATCCTCTTAGCAACTTCCATACCACCAACAGTATCTGGATCAAGTTCAACTTTAGCAGTTGTAAGTTGACTAGGATAATTGGATAAAATAGCAAAGAGTTTTTCTTGAACTTCTGGAAAGCTTAATAATGTATCTTTTAAAAATTCTAAAATTGAATTAACTTTATTAGCACCCATTGCCGCAGCCGGATCAACAAGGACTTTAACAAATAATAATTCTCCATCCTCATTAAACTGTCTGGCATCTTTTTTTACCATCTCAATAGATTGTAAGCCTCCACCATGTTTAACTAAAGAAGAAAATTTAATATTTACTTTTTTAATTAAATTTGGGATTTCTTTTTTTAAATCTTTCAAATTAAAGTCAGAAGTAATTTTCATTACAATTTGACCATAAATTCCATCTCGCTGACTTACTGAAACAGAGCCGCCATTTTGTGCAAATATTTTAGCTGCATGATTAGCTGCTGCTACAACTGATGGTTCTTCAGTTACCATTGGTACTATGTATTTTTTATGATTAACAACCAAATTCTGAACTACACCAACTGGTAAATACATGCCGGAAACGACATTTTCGCTTAACTGATCAAGTTTATTCAAAATATCGGAATCAATTTCAGTTAACTCAATTCCTTCTTGCTCTAAAATAGATCTCCGTTGCTTAGGCGATAACTGGTAAAATTTCATCTTTTATATCACTTCTTAATTTCATAAGCAATAGCTTGACCCCCACCAATACAAAGGGTAACTAAAGCTTTTTTGCCATTTACTTTTTCAAGAGCACTTAATGCTGTTGAAATCAATCTAGTTCCTGTTGCTCCAAGTGGATGACCTAATGAAATAGCTCCACCAAGGATATTTAATTTTTCATCTGGAATATTTAAATCTCTTTGCAAAGCTACTGCCTGTGCAGCAAAAGCCTCGTTAATTTCTACTACATCATAATCATCAATAGTAGATTTAGTTTTATCAAGCAACTTTTTAACTGCATAATATGGAGTATAACCCATCAAACTTGGATCAAATCCAGCTTCCGCAAATTCACCTAACTTAGCAAGTGGAGTTAAGTTTAATTCTTTAACTTTTTCACCAGTTGCCAAAATTATCATACTTGCTCCATCAGTAAGTGGAGAAGCATTTCCTGCAGTCACATTTCCATTTTCTTTAAAAACTGGTTTTAATTTAGCCAAGGCTTCTAAATTAGTGTCAGGACGTACTGTTTGATCATGAGTTAAAGTTTCACCATTAATTTCAACTGGCAATAATTCATTTTTAAAAGCATCTTCTTCAATTGCTTTAGCTGCTTTTTGATGAGAATTTAAACTAAAGTCATCCATTTCTTTTCTAGAAACTTGGTATTTTTCCGCAACTTTTTCAGCAGTTAATCCCATGTGCTTTCCAGAAAAAGCATCAATTAAACCATCTTTCAACAAAGTATTTTGTAAATGGTCACCTGCTTCATCCTTATACTTCTTTTCAACAACAAAAGGTGTATTAGTCATACTTTCACTACCACCTACAGCAACTAAATGTAAGTCGCCCATTACCATCTGTCCTTGAGCAAGTCTCAAAGCCTTCAAGCTAGAACCACAAACATCATTAACAGTAGTTGCTACAGTGGTTTCTGGTAAGCCACTATTTAGTGCAACTTGACGAGCCATATTCTCACCAAGTCCAGCAGAAATAACATTTCCCATAAAAACGGCTTCGACTTGATCTTTAGGAACTTCACTTTGTTTAAGTGTTTCTACTAAAGCCATGGTTCCTAATTCTACAGCATTTTTATTTTGATAAAAGCCACGATATTTACCAAATGGTAAACGTTTTGCTGCAACGATATAAATATCTTTCATTATTATTCAAACCCTTTTATATTAACTTATAACAAACTAATTTTATTAAGTTTGAATAAAAGTTGCAATATTCTGCATTGTTATAATAGAAAATTTTAAAAAATATAAAAAAGTAGCCTAATTAGACTACTTTTATAAATTTCAATAATTATTTTTTATTATTTTTCTTATCATGAGCTTGGAGTTCATTAGCTAATTTAATAATGTATTCTCGAAGATCATCTTTAGTCTCAGGGTGAGTTAAACCATATTCAATGGAAGTTTCAAGATAACCTTCCTTGTTACCCACATCATGGCGTTCACCATTAAAAACATGAGCAAATACACGCTGTGTCTTATTCATCGTATCAATTGCATCAGTCAATTGAATTTCTCCACCACGACCCGGCTTTTGATTTGCTAAAATTTCAAAAATTTCTGGTGTTAAAAGATAACGTCCAATAATTGCATAATCACTTGGAGCCTTATCAACTTCAGGCTTTTCAATAAATGAATCAACATTAATTAATCCTGGTTCAATTTCATCGTTTGGAGCAATTACACCATATTTAGAAACTTCTTCATGAGGAACTTTCATAACTGCAATTGTTGAAGCATGAGTCTTATCATAGCGATCAATTAACTGCTTAGTTAATGGAGTCTTGTCATCCATCAAGTCATCTCCAAGCATAACTGCAAATGGCTCATCTCCTACAAAACTTCTTGCACGTAAAATTGCATCCCCTAAACCTGCAGGATGAGGTTGACGTGTAAAGTATAAATTAATTCCTAAGTTAGTAATTTCTTGAGTTAAGTGAAGCAAATTAGTTTTGCCTTTTTCTTCCAAATCTTGTTCAAGTTCAGGATTTGCATCAAAATGGTCTTCAATTGAACGCTTATTTTTACCAGTAACAATTAAAATATCTTCAATTCCTGATTTTTTAGCTTCTTCAACAATAAATTGAATAGTAGGTTTATCAACAATTGGTAACATTTCTTTTGGCATTGCTTTAGTAGCTGGCAAAAATCTAGTACCTAAACCTGCTGCTGGAATAACGGCTTTTCTAACTTTCATAAAAACACACACTTTCTACATAAATTCTACCCTCTGATTTATCTTACCAAAATGTTGATGCTTCATCTACCTTTTATTATGTCTACGGCAATGAATAAATTCTGCCAGTCTACCTGGCGAATATGGGACATCACCTACACGTAATTGAATAATAGTAGCATTTACACATGTACCAAATAATAATAAAAGGGAACTAAGATTGAGATATAGCATAAACATAATAAAAGTTCCAACTATACCATAGTTTTCCCAACTAATTTTAAAATTATTTAAGTAAAAACCAAACAAGTAAGATAAGATACTCCAACCAGCTACAGTTGTAAAAACTCCAGGCCAAATTACACGCTTTTTCAAACGAATATTTGGCAAAGCAAAATTTAAATACCAAACCGCTAAAATCATAATAATAATTACCACAGGATAACGATAACTTAGAATTTTTTGAATTTCTTGAACAGAAAAAGCAAGATAAGGTTTTAAACTTTCTAAAATATACTGTCCCCAAATAAAAATTAAGGCTGCAGCTGTAAAGACTACAATCATTAACGTTGTCAAAAGTACACTAAAGCCACGAGTCCAAATTGACATTAAAAAATTTTGTTTGAGTTCTGCCCGATGAACCTCGTAGATTCGATTCATCCCAATCCTAATCGCATTAACTAACGAAGAAAATGACCAAATAGCAAATACAATACCAAAAGAAATGTATCCTGTAGAGTTACTCTTTAATAAAGATTTAACTATTGGCATGATAAACTCTGCTACCCTATCAGGAAATACCATTCGTATGTAATCAGCAATAGGATTAATATCAATAGAAAATAATGGCAAAATATTTCCAACAATAATAATTATTGGAAATATTGAAAACAAAATATAATACGCAATTACTATAGAACTGACAGTAATTTCACCCTTTGAGATTTTAGCAGAAAGAACTGGATAGAATTTTTTCAGACGGTGTAAAATACCTTCTTTTTTTATAATAGCTCACCTGTTAGTCATCCATTTCATCAAAATGAGGGATGTACTTCTCAAGACCATCGTATGGCTTTTGCAAAGTTAAAATCTTAGGACCATCTGCAGTAATTGCAAAAGTATGTTCAAATTGAGCAGCGTTTGAACCATCTGGAGTTGCATAGTAAACCCAATCATCGTTAGGGTCATCAACAGTTCTTTGATCAATATGCCAATCTCCACCTGCTTCAACCATTGGTTCACAAGTAATTGTCATTCCTTCACGAAGACGAAGACCATGACCTGCTTTACCCCAGTGAGGAACTTCTGGATCTTCGTGAATTGTTGGTTGAATACCATGACCTACAAGTTCACGTACATCCCCATATGGGTGTTCTACTTCTACAAAATGTTGAATAGCTGCACCAATATCACCAATACGATTGCCAAGTACAGCTTGATCAATTCCTAAATACATTGCCTTTTTAGTAGTTTCAATTAAGTCTTCATCAGCTTTAGAAATTTTACCTACTGGATAAGTAGTACATGAGTCTGTTTCATAGCCATCAAGATTGCAGGTTACATCAACCTTAACAATGTCGCCTTCTTTAAGAATTCTGTCTTTTCTTGGAGTTTGGTGAGCAATTTCATCATTTACTGAAACACAAGTACCATATTTATATCCTTCAAAACCTTGCTCAGAAAGACGTCCTCCACGACTTGATACAAAATCTTGACAAAATTCTTCAATTTCCCAAGTAGAAATTCCCGGCTTAATAACATCGCGTAAACCTTCAAACATAGATGCAAGTAATCGGCCTGATTTTTGCATACCTTTAAGTTCACGAACTGATTTAATTGTAATCAAAATATTTTCTCCTTTGTTATAAAAAATTATAGATACTTTAATTATAACGTTTTTGTTAACTTTACTAAAGTAGTACGGTAAAATAAGAAAATAATGTATAATAATAAGTTGTACTCATTAAGAAAGGTTGAAGAGATTTAATGAAAGCAAAAATTGTTTACGCCAGCATGACTGGTAATGATGAAGACATGGCAGATATTTTAGAAGAAGATTTATTAGATTACGGTTTTGAAGTAGATTCAAGTGATGTAACTTTTTCTGATGCAAGTGATTACTTAGATAGTGACTTATGTATTTTCATTACTTATACTTATGGCGAAGGCAAAATGACCGATGAAACAGCTGACTTTTACGACCAATTAAAGACTTTAGATCTTACTGGAAAGCACTTTGCTGTAATGGGATCTGGAGACAAGACTTATGGTGAACACTTCTGCGAAAATGTTTTTGATTTTGAAAAGTTATTTAAAGAAATAGGTGCTAGTGAGATTACTGCGCCAGTAACCATTGAAAATGCTCCAGATGATGAAGCAATTGATAAAATTGACAACGCCGCAAAGGAAATGGCTGATAAGTTAAATGGCTAAAAAAAATCAAGACGTGGTTGTTTCTGATGAAGCTAATATCCGCAAATTAGGGCAAAAATTAGTCAAACGTCATCGCAATCTTTGGGCTTATATGCTATTTGGATTTTTAGCAGCTTTAATTAATACAGTTGCTTTCATGATTTTACATCAGTGGTGGCACAGTGCGATGGTTATTTCTAATACTGCTGCTTTTATCATTTCTAACTTAGCTTCATTTTTCTTCAACCAAAAGGCAGTTTTTACTAATAATGTTGATCATGATCATTCTGAATGGCATAAGCTAATTGTTTTCTTTACATATAGGATTATTAGCTTAATTCCAGATACATTAATTATGCTAGTCGGACTTTCATGGCTTCACTTAAATGCTCTATTAGTAAAAATAATTGATCAAGTTTTAGTAGGAGTTTTTAATTATTTAACAACTCGATCCGTATTTCAAAAACAAGAACATACAATGATTGAACGTGCAAAAATGCGCCTTCAATCTCATCATAAAGAAAAGACAGACAAGTAGAATTTAACTTGACTGTCTTTTTTATTATTCAAAATCTTTTGGACGTTTTTCTTGTTTAAAATAATAACTAATAGCATTCATAATTCTATCACTTGCATGTCCATCACCATATGGATTTTTTGCATTAGCCATTTTATCATAAGCTTCCTTATCTTCTAATAGCTTTAACATTGCTTCTTTAACTGGTTCAACTTGTGTACCTACAAGTTGTAAGGTACCAGCTTTTACACCTTCAGGACGCTCTGTTGTATCACGAAGAACTAAAACCGGCTTACCAAGACTAGGAGCTTCTTCTTGAACACCACCTGAATCTGTCATAATAAAATAAGAACGTTTAGCTAAATTATGAAAATCAACCACATCTAAGGGATCAATTAAGTGAATACGTGGATCTGAACCTAAGATTTCTTGAGCAACTTCTTGAACTCTTGGAGATAAATGAACCGGATAAATAATCTCTACATCATTATGAGAATCAACTACCTGCTTCATTACTTTAAAAACTCTACGCATTGGTTGTCCTTGATTTTCTCTTCTATGCATAGTAACTAAAATCACACGATTGTTAGGTGTAATTTTATCAAGAACATCATGATGATAGTCTTTTTGAACAGTTTCTTGGAGTGCATCAATAGCTGTATTTCCGGTCACAAAAACATTATCTGCAGTATGATTTTCTTTAATCAAATTTGCTTTACTTAAACTAGTAGGAGCAAAATATAAATCAGCTAAGTCATCTGTCATTTGACGATTCATTTCTTCAGGAAATGGTGAATACTTATTCCATGTTCTAAGCCCTGCTTCTACATGTCCTAAAGTTGTTTGCTCATAAAATGTAGCCAAACTTGCAGCAAAACTAGTCGTAGTATCGCCATGAACTAGAACAATATCTGGCTTTTCTTTTTTAATGACTTTTGCCAAATCAATCATCACTTTAGAAGTTATTTCCTCCAAAGTTTGATTCTTTTTCATAATATTAAAATCATAATCTGGCTTAATTTTAAATATTTCTAGAACTTGATCTAGCATCTCACGATGCTGAGCTGACACAACTGTTACTTCATCAAAACGATTATCTCTTTTTAATTTTAAAACTAATGGCGCCATCTTGATAGCTTCAGGACGAGTGCCAAATACAGTCATAACTTTGATTTTTGCCATAATTACCTCAACGGATTCATCATAATCGCTGTAACCAATCCCCATACAATGAAGACACAAATTAAAGCGACATAAAGTAAATGCTTGCGTGTTTTAGTTGGCCTTTTCTTATCAAGTCCAAAAACAAGACAAAAACTACCAATAACAATGAACAACGCAGCTGTTAATAAGTATCCCATACATTCGTACGCTTTCTTTTTTATATACTTAATTAAAACATAATCCCTACTAACAAAAAAGCTTCCATTAATACTTTCTTTATTTATAATTGCAAACGCTTCCGATATTTGCTTATCCATGATATATTAAATGTGTAAAGAAAACCGAATCGTATATTTACTTAAGGAGATGAGCCACATGATGGTCTCAACAATTATCGGCGGTAGCTTCTTGTTAGTAGAGCTTGCTGGTGTTATTACATTATCAATCGTTAACCCATATTAACTAAAAAGCCTGAGATAAATCTCAGGCTTTTTCTTATATTCTTATATGCAATTTATTTAAAATTCGCTCAACCTTATTTCCTAAAACTTTTTGTGCCAATTGTGTTTTTAAAGTTATATAAGCATAAAAGATTACTCCAGCCATAACCGCAATTACTACAATAGTCAACGCTGGCATTCGACGTGCTGGACTTAAGAAAATTGTTAACAACTTTTGAACTCCAGCTACTACCAAAAACATTCCAATAGAAAAAGTGGTAATTCCCAAAAATCTTCTACCTGTTCGAGATAAGTTAAAGTTATAACCTACTTCTAAATGTTTTAAAGCTAAAAAGATAATTGCAATCATTCCTAAATTGGTCGAAATTAATGGTCCATATATTTTAAATAAACTAATCATTGGATATTGAAAAATAATTTTTATAACTAATCCCAAAACTAGATATTTAATAGCTAAACCATTTTCAGATAAACCTTGTAAAATCGCCATTAAAACAGTAAACAAACCTAAACTGATTGCAGTAAATGACGATAAATACAAAACGCTACTTCCTAAAGGATCATAACTATAAAACACAGTATAAATTGGCGTCGCAATTGCAGCCATTCCAAATGAAGCAGGAATCATGATAAACAAGAATAAATCTAAAATATTACTTATTTGCTTTGCAATGCTGCGGTAATTACCTTGTGTATGTGCAGCTGACAATAATGGGATAGCAGTAACTGCCATCGCACTTGCTAGTGACACAATAATCATAATCAACTTATTACCATTTAATGCAAATAAGGCATACCAGCTTTCAATCATATCTGAACTGGCATTTACCATCCCTGCAATCATTGGGTGGAATGTATATTGATCGACCAAATAGAATAATTGGATTCCAGCATCAATAATGATAAAAGGAATTGCTTGTTCAATAATTTCTGCAAATAATGAACTAGTTGATACTTGAATTTGGTTATTAGAGTTTTCTACTAGATTATCTAATTGATTTCTTCTAGTAAACAAAAACCATGCTAAAACTCCTATTCCAAATAAAGCACCGATAGCTGCTGCCAAGTTTGATTGAACAACTGCATGTACATACGAGCCATGCTGCATTTGCATAATTACAAATGCAGTTAAAAGCATCCAAATCACACGTGCTAGTTGCTCTATAAACTGCGACAGAGCTGATGGCATCATATCAGCATATCCTTGAAAATATCCTCTCATAATACTTAATATCGGTATAATCAAGATTGCATACGATAAGCTTCTCATAACTGCAACTTGTCTAGGATCACTTTTTGCTCCGTGAATCAGTGCTCCTATAACATCATTAGTTGCCAGAAGCGGAGCTGCAAAGTACATTATTGCAGCTGATACTATTCCGAGAATCGTCATTAATATCAATCCTTTTCGGAATAGCTTTCGTCCAATACCATATTCATTCAAAGCATTATATTTGGCAACTTGCTTGGCAATTGCTCCAGGAATTCCTGCTGTAGAAATTAAAATAAAAATACTGTAAATGTTATAACTTTTTGCAGTTAAAGCATTGGCAATATTACCATAATTTCCCATCCAAGCATACCAAGGAATGATATACAGCGCTCCAAGAATTCTAGAAGTAATCGAACCAATTGTCATCCATGCAGAACCTTTTAGAAAGGTATCCTGCGAATTTTTTGCATTTAATTCATTTTCTTCTTCCATTTAATTTCCCTAATTCAAAGTACTGACTAATTTATTTTGAAATTTTTGAAAGAAAGAAACAATATCTTTTTCTCTCTTTTTAGGAAAAATTAAACTTATTTAGCAACAATATTAACAATCTTGTTAGGAATTACAATAACTTTCTTAATATCCTTGCCTTCTAAGAACTTTTGAACATGTGGAATTGCTAAAGCTTGTTTTTGAACTTCATCTTTGTCAGTATCTTTAGCAATTTCAAATTTACCACGTAACTTACCATTAACTTGAACCATAATTTCAGCTGTAGCTTCTACTAATTTTGCTGGATCAAATTCTGGCCATTTAGCATATGAAATTGATTCATCATGACCAAATACTGACCAAATTTCTTCCATCATATGAGGAGCAACTGGTGCCAAAAGTTTTACAAAACCTTCCGCATATTCACGTGGAATAGACTTAGCTTTTTGAGCTGCATTTACAAAGACCATCATTTGACTGATAGCTGTGTTAAAGTGCATGTTTTCAAAATCTTCAGTAACTTTCTTAACAGTTTCGTTATAAACTTTATCAAGTTTACCATCATTTTCATCAACGATTTTTTCGTTAGGGATTGCCTTAAGATCTAAATCGTTAACCATCATTCTCCAAACACGGTCTAAGAATTTCTTAGTAGATGATGGACCATTGTCATCCCAATCAATTGAAGCATCAAGTGGACCCATGAACATTTCGTACATTCTAAGAGAATCAGCACCGTATTCATCAATTACTTCATCTGGATTTACAACATTACCCTTAGATTTAGACATCTTTTCATGATCTTTCAAAATAAGACCTTGATTATAAAGCTTTTGGAATGGTTCCTTAGTTGGAACAACACCTAAATCATAAAGCACCTTATGCCAGAATCTTGCATAAAGAAGGTGACGAACAGCGTGTTCTGCCCCACCGATGTAAAGATCAACTGGAAGCCACTGCTTTAATAAGTCGTAGTCAGCGAGCTCTTTATCATTATGTGGATCAATATAACGTAAGTAGTACCATGAAGAACCTGCCCAGTTTGGCATAGTATTAGTTTCACGCTTACCTTTTCGGCCATTTTCATCAACTACATTTACCCAGTCAGTCAAATTAGCAAGTGGACTTTCTGGCGTACCAGATGGCTTAATATCGGTAGCATGTGGCAAGCGAAGTGGGAGTTCATCTTCGGGAACTAATGTAGTTTCTCCATCTTCCCAATGAATTACAGGAATTGGTTCACCCCAGTAACGTTGACGACTAAAGTCCCAATCACGAAGTTTGTAGTTAACCTTTTCTTTACCCACATGGTGTTCTTCGAGCCAGTCAACCATTTTCTTTTTAGCTTCTTTAATATTTAAACCATCTAAAAAGCTAGAATTGATATGTTTACCATCTCCACTGTAAGCTTCTTTTTCAATATCTCCACCTTCAATTACTCGCTTAAGTGGCAAATCAAACTTTTTAGCAAAAGCATGATCACGGTCATCATGAGCTGGAACTGCCATAACTGCACCAGTACCATAACTTGCTAAAACATAGTCAGAAATCCAAATAGGAACTTCTTCACCATTTACAGGATTAATTGCATAAGCTCCAGTAAATACACCTGTTTTATCTTTATTTAAATCAGTTCTTTCAAGGTCTGATTTAGATTCAATCTTCTTAATATATTCTTCTACAGCTGCCTTTTGTTCAGGGGTAGTAATTTCTTGAACTAGTTTACTTTCTGGAGCTAAAACTGTGTAACTAACTCCAAATAAGGTATCTGGACGAGTAGTGAACACATCAAAAGTCTTGTCACTATCTTTGACCTTGAAAGTAACTTGTGCTCCAACTGAACGACCGATCCAGTTTCTTTGCATTTCCTTAACTGGTTCTGGCCAATCTAAGTCGTCTAAATCTTCTAACAATCTATCAGCATATGCTGTCATCTTAAGCATCCATTGACGCATATTTCTACGATATACTGGATAGCCACCACGTTCAGTTTTACCATCGACAATTTCTTCATTGGCTACAACAGTACCAAGATCAGGTGACCAGTTTACTGGAACCTCAGCTTCATATGCTAATCCCTTTTTATACATTTGTTCAAAAACCCATTGAGTCCATTTATAGAAATTAGGGTCTGAAGTTCTAACTTCACGGTCCCAATCATATGAAAAGCCTAACTTATTTAATTGACGCTTAAAATTAGCAATATTTTCATCAGTAACTTTAGCTGGATCTTCCCCAGTCTTTAAAGCATATTGTTCAGTTGGAAGCCCAAATGCATCCCATCCCATTGGATGAAGCACATTATAGCCTTGTGCTCGCTTCATACGAGACATAATATCAGTTGCAGTATATCCTTCAGGGTGACCTACGTGAAGTCCTTTAGCAGAAGGAAATGGGAACATATCTAAGGCATAATAATTTTTCTTTTTAGGGTCAGTGCCAGTTTTAAAAGTATCATTATCTTCCCAATATTTTTGCCATTTCTTTTCAACAACTTTGTGATTATACATAAACTCTCCTTAAATAAAAAAGTCCTATGATAAATATCATAGGACGAATTTTCGCGGTACCACCTAAGTTCCGCGCCTAAGCGCGACACTCAATGCTCCTTAACGCGGCTAGCATACGATAGGTCTAACTTAGGACAAGTTCACAAGCTCTTAATAAGACTTTACAGCTACCAGTCTCTCTCTGAAAAAAATTACCTGTTACTACTTCCTAACCTTTATTTTCTAATGGATAATGATTATAATTTACCACATATGCTAAAAAAAACAAGTGTTAATTGCTAGGAGGAAGAATTTGATTAATACAAAACGTCCACCAAGAGATACTTTGCCATGGGGAATTGTTTTTTTAACAATTTATGTTATCTGGGCAATTTTAGTTTCTACTGGTTCTGAATTTATTCATCAATTTGATAAAACTATTATTTCTATTATCTGCAATAATAATCCAACTAATGTTGCTTTTGCCAAAACTTTTACCAATCTCGGAAATACTAGCACGATTGTAGTTGAAACTATTATCTTAGTTGTACTTTTGCTTTTATTTAAACAATTTGCCTATGCATGGTTTACTGCAGGTGTAATGATTGCTGCAAATGGTTATAACTGGATAATCAAACATGCAATTGAGCGTCCACGCCCAACTGTTCATCACTTAGTTTATGCAGATGGATATAGCTTTCCATCAGGACATTCAGTTGGTAGTGCTGCTTTATTTGGAGTTTTAATTATTTTAACTATTCTGTTAGTTAAGAATAAATTTTGGAAAACTTTATTAATTATTATTTGGACATTATTTCCACTTTTAATTGGTTATACTAGAATATTTGTCCATGTTCACTATCCTTCAGATGTATTTGGAGGATGGATTGAAGGTATTACATTTGTATTACTTGGATATTCTTTCCTATATCATTTTTATATTGAACCTGAAATGGTAAATTATAATTTTAAACGAAAAACTCGTTCATAAAAATAAGCTTCGCAATTAATGCGAAGCTTATTTTTATGCTTTTTGACGATCTTTATATATTCTGTTTAAAACTATAGAAATTACAATAACGACTAATGAAACTACATATACTCCAATCAATCCAGCAAATAAAATTTGTCTTAACTTCGGAACTAAACTTGGCGCTAATTCTTTTGCCTTTTCTGCAGAAACAATTTTATTCATCATATTTTGTGTTAATTCAGGATTACGTGATAATTGATGTGCAATAATCGTATTAAAAGTAATTCCATAAACTGAAACCATCATTGTTTGCCCTAAATATTTCATTAGTGTATTAAACGAAGTAGCTACCCCAATATCTTCTTTACCAACAATAACTTGTGAACGAACTTGAGAAGCTGTAGTAATTGCCCCAAAGGCTATTCCATTAAAAGCAGCTATAATGCAAAATACCCAAAATGGAGTATAAATAGGGACTAATATTAAGGCCAAATCAGTAACTACCAATAAAGTCAACATAATATCATAAGTCTTTTTAATACCCCAGCGACCTAACATTCCACCAATTAAGAATGAACCTACAATCCACATTAAGGAACTTGGAGTTACTGCAAACCCTGCTAAAGAGGCATTTGTTCCATTAATTCCTTGCATCCACGTTGGAATATAAAACTCAAAACCAATGACAACTCCAGAAATAAGCAAAGTAATTAAATTAATTGCTAGAAATTCTCTATCTTTTAACATAGATAGCGGCATAATTGGGTCTTGTGCGCGTTTTTCAGCTTTAAAGAAAGCAACTACACTTATTAAAATTAAAGCCCCTAAGGCTGCCATAATAGCCCAACTAATTCCAGAGCCTAATTCCTGTAAGAAAAACATCAAACTCAAAAGTAAAATAATTAGCCAAATAGTTCCTTGTAAATCTAATTTAGACTTAGATTTCGATTTTGTTTCTCTAAAAAAGAATAAAACTAATAAAAGCGCCACAATTCCAATAGGTACATTAATATAAAAGACCCAATGCCATGATAAGTGCTGAACAATAAAGCCACCCAAAAGTGGTGCAATAACTGAAGCAACACCCCAAAAGCCAGAATTAAGTCCTAACATTTTGGCACGTTTTTTTAAAGTATATAAATCTGCAATAATTGTAATTGCAACAGGTTGAACAGCTCCAGAACCTAATCCTTGGATTACTCTAAAAATAATTAATTCAACCATATTTTGTGCTAAGCCACAGAGCGAGGATCCTATAACGAATATTGCAATCCCAAATAAAAAAACTGGCTTACGCCCGAAGCTATCTGCCAGTTTTCCATATAAAGGAGTCGACACAGCCGTCATTAACAGAAAGATTGAAACTACCCAATTCATTATTTCAAGTCCATTTAAATCTGAAACTATAGTTGGCATAGCAGTAGAAACAATCGTTCCTTCAATCGCGGTCATGAAAGTCGTCATAAAAATCGCAAGCGTGACTATTTTCACGTTTGTTTTTTTCATTTATTACTCCTTAAATTTATTTATGCTCTTCTACAAAGTCAAGCAAATCTTGTGTTTTATCAGTTCTTTCCCATGGTAAATCTACATCAGTTCTACCAAAGTGACCATATGCTGCAGTTTGTTCATAAATTGGGCGACGTAAATCTAACATTTCAATTATACCAGCAGGTCTTAAATCAAAAGTATTACGAACAGCTTCAGTAAGAACTTCATCACTAACCTTACCAGTTCCTGCTGTATCAATCATAATAGAAACTGGGTGAGCTACACCAATGGCATATGCAAGCTGAACTTCACAACGATATGCTAATCCTGATGCTACAATATTCTTAGCAACATATCTTGCAGCATAACTTGCACTACGGTCAACCTTTGTAGCATCTTTTCCTGAAAATGCACCACCACCATGACGTGCATAACCGCCATATGTATCAACGATGATTTTACGACCAGTAAGACCTGAATCCCCCTTTGGTCCTCCAATGACAAAACGACCAGATGGATTGATTAAAAACTTAGTTTTTTCATCTAAATATTTTTCAGGAATTACTTCTTTAACAACAAGATCAATCATCGCACGACGAATTTCTTCATTAGATACTTCAGCATCAGTTTGAGTTGAAATAACTACTGTATCAACCCTCATCGGCATATTATCTTCATTGTATTCAACAGTTACTTGTGCCTTAGCATCTGGACGAAGCCATTCTAAAGTTTTATCTTTTCTAAGTGTGGCAACACGTTTCATAAGCTTATGTGCTAATGAAATTGGTAAAGGCATAAGTTCTGGAGTTTCTTTAACTGCAAAACCAAACATCAAACCTTGATCGCCTGCACCAATTTGATCAAGTTCATCAGAATCAGACTTATTTTCACGAACTTCAAGTGAATTATCAACTCCATCCGCAATGTCTGCTGATTGCTCGTCAATATCTACTAAAACTGCACAATTATTGCCATCAAAACCTAATTCTGGCTTATCATAACCAATCTTAAGAACAGTTTTTCTTACTACTTTTTGAATATCAACATAAGCATTAGTAGATATTTCTCCAAAAACATAAACCATACCTGTAGTTACAATTGTTTCGCAAGCAACATGCGCATTAGGATCTTTTTCCAATAAAGCATCTAAAATTGCATCTGAAATTTGATCAGCTACTTTATCTGGATGTCCTTCAGAAACTGATTCTGATGTAAATAAACGTTTTTCCATATTAGTCCCCCTATATAGACACTGGCTATTCGGTTACAAGGCATCTTCACATATTATGAATCCTATCAGGACTTGAACCGATAATAATAATTTCTTTCGTTCTTGAGCATAAAAAAAGACCACCGATTAAATCCGGCAGTCTCAGAACGATGGAGGATACAGGGCTCGAACCTGTGACCTCCTGCTTGTAAGGCAGATGCTCTCCCAGCTGAGCTAATCCTCCATGAGTGACCCGTACGGGATTTGAACCCATGTTACGGCCGTGAAAGGGCCGTGTCTTAACCACTTGACCAACGGGTCGTTATCTCAAGCACATTTATTAGTATACCTGATGTTCAAAAAATTGCAAGCTTTTTTTATAAAAAAATAAAATTAAAAGTCATCAGGTATAACAAACCTAATGACTCCAGTTGTTTAATCTAATCTATATACTTTTCTCAAATGGTAGCAGATATTAAATCTGTCCTCCATTATGTTTTAAACTCTGTATGTTTTACTCTCTACATATATTATCTTCTCAAACTTTAACTAAAATATCAAGCTTTTTATTAAGAAATAAAAAAGAAGTACTTAAATACTTAAGTACTTCTTTGCACATAGCGGTCCATATCGGATTTGAACCGATGATCTCCTCCGTGACAGGGAGGCGAGATAAACCACTGCTCCAATGGACCATAATGGAGGATACAGGGCTCGAACCTGTGACCTCCTGCTTGTAAGGCAGATGCTCTCCCAGCTGAGCTAATCCTCCAACTAAAACAGGCTAACATACTGAGCTAGTCCTACGGAGTGTGAGGGATTTGAACCCTCGATACAGGATTAAGCCCGTATACATGATTTCCAATCATGCTCCTTAAGCCACTCGGACAACACTCCATTAGGTTTAATATAACCCGCTAGCTCCGGCTGTCA